>NZ_BAAAQN010000002.1:0-337276 GCF_039531695.1 Catenulispora yoronensis | reverse complement strand
GTGTCCAGCTGCACCGCTCCCAGGCCGTGCAGCACGCCCGCCACCCCGGCCCGGCGGGCAGCGCGGCGGGCGGCTGGCCGCGTGGTGGGCCGGCGTGACGCCGGAGCCGGGGCCGCAGCGGGCCCTGGTGGCGTCCAGCTTCGTGAACCGGTTGGGGACCGGCATGTTCGTGGCGGTCTCGGCGCTGTACTTCACGCTGGTGGTCGGCATCCCGGCGCGCCAGGTGGGGACCGGACTCACCATCGCGGGGACCGCCGGCCTGATCGGGTCGGTGCCGGCCGGGATGCTGGCCGACCGGGTCGGCCCGCGGGCGGTGCAGCTGGTGACACTGCTCGTGCAGACCGTCACGATGGCCGGGTTCGTGTTCGTGCACTCGTGGTGGGTGTTCACGGTGGTGGCGGCGCTCGACCGGATCGCGGACGCCGCGAACAACGCCGCGCGCGGCACGCTCATCGGACGTGTCGGCGGCGAGCGCCCGGCGCTGTTCCGGGCGAAGCTGCGGACGTTCGTGAGCATCGCGGTGGTGCTCGGGACGCCGGTGGCGGGGATCGCGATCCAGATCGGGACGCGCGCCGCCTATGTGACGCTGATCCTGGTGAACGCGGCGACCTATGTGGTCTGTGCGTTGTTGCTGCTCCGGGTTCCGGAGTTCCCGCCGCTGCCCCGGCCGGCCGGGGCTCGGAGGTTCGCGGCGCTGGCGGACCGGCCGTACGCGGCGTTCGCCGCTCTCAATGGCCTGCTGAGCCTGCAAGGGGTGGTGACGGCGTTGGTGATTCCGCTGTGGATCACGGCGCGGACGCAGGTTCCGCCCTCGGTGGCCGCCGCGGTCTTCGGCTTGAACTTCGTGGTCGGCATCGTGTTGATGCAGCCGATCGGGCGGCGGGTGGAGACCACCGCGCAGGGCGGCCGGGCGCTGCGGGCCTCCGGGCTGGCGGCGGCCGCGGGCTGCGCGGTGCTCGCCGGCAGTGCCGCGGGTCCGCGCTGGGCGCAGACGTCGGTGCTGCTCCTGGGCGCGGCGATCGTCTCGGCCGCCGGGGTGTGGGCGCTGGCCGCCGGGTTCTCGTTGGCGTTCGGCCTGGCGCCGGACCATGCGCAGGGGGAATATCAGGGCTTGAATCTGCTCGGCCTGGACACCGCCGCGGCGGCCGGGCCGGCCGCGCTGACCGCTTTGGTGCTGGGGTTCGGCGCGCCCGGGTGGTTCGTGCTGGCCGCCGGGTTCGCCGCCGCCGGGCTGCTGGGGCCGGCGGTGACGGGGTGGGCCGGGCGCTGCCGGCCCGGGGCGGCGGTCACTGGCCGTGCCGCTCGGCCTTCAGCGGCCGGGTCATCAGCTCCTTGAGCATCTCGGCCGGCGAGCGGCCGTCGTGCACGATCGCCACCACGGTCTCGGCGATCGGCATCTCCACGCCGTGCCGGTCGGCCAGCTCCAGCACCGCCTCGCAGGACTTCACGCCCTCGGTGGTCTGCTTCACCTCCGCCTGTGCCTGCTCCAGGCTCAGGCCGCGGCCGAGGTACACGCCGAAGGTCCGGTTCCGGGACAGCGGCGAGGCGCAGGTGGCGACCAGGTCGCCCATGCCGGCCAGGCCGGCGAAGGTGTAGGGGTCGGCGCCCAGGGCCGCGCCGAGGCGGGCGGTCTCGGCCAGGCCGCGGGTGATCAGCGTGGCCTTGGTGTTGTCGCCCAGGCCCATGCCGTCGGCGATGCCGACGGCCAGGCCGATGACGTTCTTCACCACGCCGCCGAGCTCCACGCCGGTGACGTCGCCGACGGTGTAGGTGCGGAAGTAGGGGCCGTTGGTCGCGGTCTGGAGCCGCAGCGCCACGTCCTCGTCGCGGCTGGCCACCACGGAGGCGGCGGGCTGGCGGCGGGCGATCTCCGGGGACAGGTTGGGGCCGGACAGCACCGCGACGCGCTCCCGGCCGAAGCCGGTGACTTCGCGGATGACCTCGGTCATCCGCTTGGCGGTGCCCACCTCCAGGCCCTTCATCAGCGACACCAGCACGGTGTCCGGGCCGATCCGGCCGCCCCAGGCGGTGAGGTTCGCGCGCAGCGTCTGGGCCGGCACGCTCAGGAACGCGAACTCGGCGCCGGCCAGGGCGTCGGCCGGGTCGGTGGTGGCGCGCACCGCGTCCGGCAGCCGCACGCCCGGGAAGTAGTCGGGGTTCTCGTGGCCGGCGGTGATCGCCGCGACCTGGTCGGGCCGGCGGCCGACCATCACGACGTCGTTGCCCGCGTCGGCCAGGACGATGCTCATCGCCGTGCCCCACATCCCGGTGCCGAAGACGGCGCAACGCCTCATGCGGTGTCGACCTGCTTTCCGATCTCGTCCTCGCCGGGCAGGCCGGCGGTGGTGTGGCCGGCCGTGTCCTCGACGGCTTCAACGACGGTGGCGCCGAAGGCGTTCCGGGGGCGCGCGCCGTCGCCGTTCGCACCGTGCTCCGAAACGTACCGTGTCGCGGGCGGTTCCTCGCCCCGGAGCTTCGCGAGCAGCTCGGTGATGGCGTCCATGATGCGGTCGGTCGCGGTCTTCAGCGTCTCGGCGGTGACCGGGACGGTGCGCAGGTCGTCGAGGTCGACCGGGGGTCCGGCCAGCATGATCATCCGCTTGCGGGGCAGCAGGTGCGGCTTCTTCTCGCTGTAGGCCAGGATCTCCTGCGGGCCCCACTGGGCGACCGGCACCACCGGACAGCCGGTGGCCAGCGCGATCCGCGCCGCGCCGCTCTTGGCGGCCATCGGCCACAACGCGGGGTCGCGGGTGATGGTGCCCTCCGGATACATCGCCACCGCCTCCCCGGCCTCGACCGCCGCGATGGCGTCGCGCAGCGCGTTGGCGGCGTCCGCGGTGTCCCGGTACACGGGGATCTGCCGGGCCGCCCGCAGCACGCCCCCGACGAACTTGTTGCGGAACACCCCGGACTTGGCCAGGAACCGCGGGATCCGGCCGTTGCCGTACACGAAGTGGCCGAACGCCAGCGCGTCGACGTGCGACAGATGGTTGGCCGCGATGACCACTCCCCCGCTGCGCGGGATGTTCTCGCCGCCGCGCCAGTCCCGCTTCATCAGCAACCGGAGCAGCGGCAACAGCACGACGGAGATGAAGCGGAACGCCGGGCCTTGCTTCCTGGGCGGCCGGTAAGGGGTGGATGAGGGCATCCACCAAGTGTTGCCGAGGGCCGGGCCTCGGAACAAGTAGCGGGGTCTGCGCCCCGGCATGACAGGATCAACGCATGCCCCGGTCAGCCCCTTCCGACCCTTCCGAAGCGACACGCTGGTGTCTGGTGGTTCCGGTGAAACGGTTGGGACACGCCAAGAGCCGGCTGGGCGGCCCCCGCGTTCCACCAGCCCTGCGCGAGCAACTGGCGCTCGCCTTCGCGACCGACGCGGTGAGCGCCGCCCTGTCCGCTCAACGCGTGACCGCCGTCCTGGTGGTGACCGACGACCCGACAGCAGGAGCGGTCCTCGGCGCCCTGGGCGCGATAGTGGTGCCGGACGAACCGGACGCCGGCCTCAACGCGGCCTTCGCCTTCGGGGCCCGCACCGCGCGGGCGAAACTCGGGACCGACATCGGCGTCGCCGCGTCAGCTGCTGATCTTCCGGCTTTGCGGAGCGGGGAGTTGGACATTGCGTTGGGACGCATTGTCGACAAGCTCCACGAAATCGACGAGGGAGATATCACCCTCACCCGTCATCACAATAAGCGCTTTTTCGTTCCCGATGCGCACGATATCGGCACCACGATGCTTTTCGCGCCACCGGGAGTGGAGTTGGCTCCCCGTTTCGGCGGACCGTCCAAGACAGCGCACAGCGCATCCGGCGCCATCGAGCTGACCGGCCCGGACATCAGTTCGCTGCGACGCGACGTCGACACTGCCGAGGATTTGGCGGCTGCGCTACTACTTGGAGTGGGACCCGCCACCGCGATGGTGTGGAGCCAACGGGATGGGTCAGGAGCGGGGCCGGGTGTATAAACGGTCCGTGACGAGCACAGAGGTCCAAGCCACCGCTCGGGTTTTCGACCCCGCGACGCGCACCGGCACCGTTCTCCTGGACGACGGCACTGAGGTTGCTTTCGACGCTGCTGCCTTCAACGCTGGTGGGCTGCGGTTGCTGAGGTTGGGTCAGCGCGTGCGGATGCGGCGGGATGAGGGTGGGCGGGTGACGGTTTTGACGCTGATTACGTTGCCGTTGCCGGTGGGGTTGGTGTAGCAGGCGAGGTTCGTGTAGGTGGGGTTGAGTCTGCTGGGTTGAGGTTGAGAGCCAGGCAAAGTCAAAAGCTGGGTAAGGCAGGCGCCTCCGGCGAGGGCCTCTGATCCCTCGGAGAACTGGCGCTGCTCCATAGGTGGGCCCGGCTAGTCCCTGCGCTGGCGGTTTGTGAGGTGGGGGTTTGTTCCCCTCGCTCACGTCGGCAGCCCTACGGGTACAGCACCGCCGCCCAGGTATCAAGTCCATGCCGGAACCTTGTTGTTCTGGCGCTGCGGTTGCGCTTGCATGAACTTGACACCTGGTCGGCGGTACTGTAGGCAAAGCCCTGCCGACGTGACCGAGGAGAACAAACCAAAAACCCAGGCAGAGGTCTGACAATCACTGGGTAGGAGGCTGGGCGCCTTGCTGACTACGGCCGCCGGGAAGGTTCAAAGCAAACCCAAAGGCTGAAGACCTCGCGAAGGCGGTCAGTCGAAGTCCTGCCCCACCGGTGACTGAAGGTCGGCCTCACCGGGGGCTGAAGGGTCGGCACCGCTGAAGGCTGGCCTCACCGGCCGCCGCAAGATTCTCCTCGCCGAAGGCTGGCCCCCACCGGCAGCCGAAAGGTCGGCCCCGCCAAAGGTTGGCCTCGCTGGCGGCCGAAGGTTGGCCCGCCAAAGGTTTGACCTCACCGGCAGCCGAAGGTTGGCACTCCCCAGCGGTCGAAGGTTTGCCCCACCGGCGGCCGCAAGGCTGAAGCGTGCCGCCTCCGCCCCCGGATCCTTCAGTCCTCTCCCTGGGTTTTTGGTTTGTTCTCCTCGGTCACGTCGGCAGGGCTTTGCCTACAGTACCGCCGACCAGGTGTCAAGTTCATGCAAGCCCAACCGCAGCGCCAGAACAAAGAGTGCGGGCATGGACTTGATACCTGGGCGGCGGTGCTGTACCCGTAGGGCTGCCGACGTGAGCGAGGGGAACAAACCCCCACCCCACAAACCGCCAGCGCAGAGACTAACCAGACCCCCCTATGGAGCTGGCGCCAGTTCTCCGAGGGATCCGAGGCCCTCGCCGGAGGCGCCTGCCTTACCCAGCTCTTGACTTTGCCTGGCTCTTGACTGGCTCTTGACTTCAACTAACGCTCGACCCTCGACCCAAACACCGCGAGGCGGCATCCCAGTCACCCGGAACACCGCCTCGTACCGGCCCACACGGCCCCACACGGCCCACACAGCCGACACGGCCCACGCAGACCCAAAAAACCCACGTAGAGGAGCGCAGACCCAACTACCGCTTAGCAGCAGTCTTCTTCGCCGGCGCCTTCTTCGCGGTGGTCGCGGTGGTTCGCTTAGCAGGCGCAGCCTTCTTCGCCGGGGCCTTGGCGACCTTCTTCGCGACCGGTCGGGCGGCCGCCTTCTTGGCCGGGGTGGCCTTCTTGGCCGGGGCCTTCTTCGCGGTGGCGGCCTTCTTCGCCGCCGCCTTGACGACGGTCGCCTTCTTGGCGGCGGCCTTCTTCGCGGGGGCTGCCTTCTTGGCGGGGGCGGCCTTCTTCGCGACGGTCTTCTTCGCGGCGACGGCCTTGGTGGCGGTCTTCTTGACCGGGGCGGCCTTCTTCGCGGGTGCCTTGGCCGGGGCCTTGGCGGCGACGGCCTTGGTGGCGGTCTTCTTGGCCGGAGCGGCCTTCTTCGCCACCGCCTTGGCGGTGGTCGCCTTCTTCGCCGTGGTCTTGGCGGCGGCCGGGGCCTTCTTGTCGCCGTTGACGATGTCCTTGAAGCCCTGGCCGGCCTTGAACTTCGGCGCCGAGGAGGCCTTGACCTTCACCGACTCACCGGTGCGGGGGTTGCGGGCGGTGCGAGCCGGGCGCTTGACCTTCTCGAAAGAGCCGAAGCCGGTGATGGAGACCTTCGTCCCACCGGCCACCGAGGAGACGATCGCGTCCAGGACCGCGTCCACCGCGTCGCCGGCGTCCTTCTTGCTCGCGTTGAGCTTGTCGGCGACGGCCTCGATCAGCTGGGCCTTGTTCATGTCTACCTACCCTTGGGCTGTTGGTGCGTTTTCGCTCTGATTTCGGCCGTACGTCGCATCCTTGCTCCGTATCAGAACCAATCGCACCGTATGGGGGCGCCAGAGGGCGAATCAAATACCTAGGGGTTAAATCACCCTTGTGTCGCAGTGTTTTTCCCAGAAGGGGTGTCTGCGGGGCTTGTGGCGGCCTCCGGGACGAGCGCCGACAACTCGCTGAAAAACGCTTCCAGCCGATGGGCCGCGACCGTCACGTCATGCCGCGCCAGGGCGGTGATCGCGAGCACTCTCTTGGTGAGTTCGGCCCGTCGCGGCGCCGGGATCCGTGGGTCGCCCAACGCCTTGTGCGCGTCCTTGAGGCGCGCGGCGAAGGCCGCGTAGCGCGAAGGACGAGGCCGAGAGGGGAGATCCGAGGGCATTCACCAATACTGCCCTCGGGAGCGGCCGAAGCAGAAACCGATCAAGACCGAGGGGCGCCGGTCCCGGACCGGCGCCCCTCGGTGTGGTGCTCGCTGTAGTGCTCACTGTGGTGCTTCAGCGGTGCTTCAGCGGTGCTTCTGTGGTGCGTGCTGCTGCTCGCCCCGGTACTCGCCGTACTGTCGAGCCTCAGGCAGCCTCAGACAGCCGCAGGCAGCGTACGCGGCTTGTAAGCCGGCCGCTCCGTCTCGAACTCGTCGATCACCTCGCCGTGGCGCAGCGTCAGGCTGATGTCGTCCAGCCCTTCCAGCAGGCGCCACCGCGTGTAGTCATCCACCTCGAAAGTGAACACATGCCCCTCGACGCGCACCTCGCGCGCTTCGAGGTCCACCGTCACCTCAGCCTCGGGGTGGTTCTCCAACAACTTCCACAACAGCTCGATGTCGTCCTGCGCCAGCACCGCCGTCAGCAGCCCGTCCTTGGCGGAGTTGCCGCGGAAGATGTCCGCGAAACGCGCCGAGAGCACGACCTTGAACCCGTAGTCCTTCAGCGCCCACACCGCGTGCTCGCGCGAGGAGCCGGTCCCGAAGTCCGGTCCGGCCACCAGGACCGAGACGCCCTGGTACTGCTCCTGGTTCAGGATGAACTCGGGGTCGGCGCGCCACGCGGCGAACAGCCCGTCCTCGAATCCGGTGCGGGTGATGCGCTTGAGGTACACCGCCGGGATGATCTGGTCGGTGTCGACGTTGGACCGGCGCAGCGGCAGCGCGCGCCCCGTGTGCGTCGTGAACTTCTCCATGTCCTGCCAGCTCCTTCTCGTCGGCCGGTTCAGGCGGCCAGGTCCGACGGGGACGACAGCGTCCCCCTGATCGCGGTGGCGGCGGCGACCAGCGGCGACACCAGGTGGGTGCGGCCGCCCTTGCCCTGGCGGCCTTCGAAGTTGCGGTTGGAGGTGGACGCCGAGCGCTCGCCGGGCGCCAGCTGGTCGGGGTTCATGCCCAGGCACATCGAGCAGCCCGCGAAGCGCCATTCGGCGCCGGCCGCCAGGAACACCTCGTGCAGACCCTCGGCCTCGGCCTCCAGCCGGACCCGCGCGGAGCCCGGGACCACCAGCATCCGCACGCCGTCGGCGACCTTGTGGCCCTTGATGACGGCGGCCGCGGCGCGCAGGTCCTCCAGCCGGCCGTTGGTGCACGAGCCCAGGAAGACGGTGTCGACCCTGATCTCGCGCAGCGGGGTGCCGGCCTCCAGGCCCATGTATTCCAACGCCTTGCGGGCCGCGGTCTTGTCCACCTCGGCCTCGAAGTCGGCGTCCGGGTCCGGGACCGAGGCCGACAGCGGCAGGCCCTGGCCGGGGTTGGTGCCCCAGGTGACGTACGGGGTCAGCGCGTCGCCGTCGATGACCACCTCGGCGTCGAAGGTCGCGCCCTCGTCGGTGCGCAGCGTCCGCCAGTACTCGACGGCGGCGTCCCAGTCGGCGCCGGCCGGCGCGTGCGCGCGGCCCTTCAGGTAGGCGAAGGTGGTCTCGTCCGGGGCGATCATCCCGGCCCGGGCGCCGGCCTCGATGGACATGTTGCAGACCGTCATCCGGCCCTCCATCGACAGCTTCTCGATGGCCTCGCCGCGGTACTCCAGGACGTAGCCCTGGCCGCCTCCGGTGCCGATCCGCGCGATGACCGCCAGCACCACGTCCTTGGCGGTGACGCCCTCGCCCAGCGCGCCGGTGACCGTCACGGCCATCGTCTTGAACGGCTTGAGCGGCAGCGTCTGGGTGGCCAGCACATGCTCGACCTCGCTGGTGCCGATGCCGAAGGCCAGGGCGCCGAAGGCGCCGTGGGTGGAGGTGTGGGAGTCGCCGCAGACCACGGTCATCCCGGGCTGGGTCAGGCCCAGCTGCGGGCCCACCACGTGCACGATGCCCTGCTGGGCGTCGCCGAGCGGGTGGATCCGCACGCCGAAGTCCGCACAGTTCTTGCGCAGCGTCTCGATCTGCAGCCGGGACACCGGGTCGGCGATCGGCTTGTCGATGTCGAGGGTGGGGGTGTTGTGGTCCTCGGTGGCGATGGTGAGCTCGGGGCGCCGCACCTGGCGGCCGGCCGCGCGCAGGCCGTCGAAGGCCTGCGGCGAGGTCACCTCGTGCAGCAGGTGCAGGTCGATGTAGAGCAGGTCGGGCTCGCCGTCGGCCGAGCGGACCACGTGGTCCGCCCACACCTTCTCGGCCAGGGTGTGGGGCATCGTCGCTCCTGTCTTTCCCACTACGGTTCGCATCTGTCGCCATCGGCGGCCCGGGGATTCGATCTTTCCGGGCCGGACGCCTTGCGTCTCGGGATCTGAGACGGCAGAATTCGGTCTATGGACAACTCTAGCGGAGTCGGCGTCCTGGACAAGGCCGCCGTCGTACTCAGCGCCTTGGAGGCGGGCCCCACCACCTTGGCGGGACTGGTCACGGCCACGGGTTTGGCCCGTCCCACGGCCCACCGTCTGGCCGTCGCACTCGAACACCATCGTCTCGTATCCCGGGACATGCAGGGCCGGTTCATCCTCGGCCCCCGACTGCAGGAACTGGCCTCGGCGGCCGGCGAGGACCGGCTGCTGGCCGCGGCCGGACCGGTGCTGGCCGCGCTGCGCGACCACACCGGCGAATCGGCGCAGCTCTACCGGCGCCAGGGCGATCTGCGGGTCTGCGTCGCGGCCGCCGAGCGCATGTCAGGGCTGCGCGACACCGTGCCGATCGGCTCGGCGCTGCCGATGACCGCCGGCTCGGCCGCGCAGATCCTGCTGGCCTGGGAGGAGCCGGACCGGCTGCACCGCGGGCTGCAGGGCGCCCGGTTCACCGCCACCACGCTGGCCGGCGTGCGGCGGCGCGGCTGGTCGCAATCGGTGGCCGAGCGCGAGCAGGGCGTGGCCTCGGTGTCGGCGCCGGTGCGCGGACCGAACAACCGGGTGATCGCGGCGGTGTCGGTCTCCGGGCCGATCGAGCGCCTGACCCGGCAGCCGGGGCGGCTGCACGCGCAGTCGGTGGTGGAAGCCGCGGCGCGGCTGAGCGAAGCGGTGAAGCGCGGCTCCTGACCGGAGCGCGCAGGACTCGTACCAGTCGGCGCGCATGGCGCACACTGGTCGCGTGGGATTCATTCGGGATCGACGACACAACGGCGTGTCCGTCGCCCGGCTCCGGCCGATGGCCGCGGTGCTGGCGACGATGGCCATGGGCACCGCCGCGGGATGCTCGGGAAGCAGCACCCGGGCCGATTCCCGACCCGCCATCTCCACAGTCTCCACAGTCTCCACCGCTTCCAACACGTCCAATGCTTCCAACACTTCCACCGCCTCCACCGCGGGGGTATCAGCGGTCAGACTCGACGGCGCGGTCTACGGACGGCCTGCGGACGGCGGCACTCAAGTCTTCGCCGCAACGGAGAACAACACGGTCTACGCACTCTCACCGACCGACGGATCGGTGAAGTGGAGCAAGCACTTGGCCGCACCGTTCCGGCCGCACGGATGCGGGAACATCGTCCCGCTGGGGATCACCGGGGCCCCGGTCTACGATCCCGATTCCCATCTCGTCTACGTGGTCACGGAGGACCCGGACGCGAAGCACGTCCTGTACGGACTGGCCGCCTCGGACGGCCACGTGGTCTCGCAAGTAGAGGTCGACGCACCGGTCGGCGACCGAGCCTTCTTGCAACAGCGCCCCGCACTCACCTTGTGGCACGGACATGTGTTCGCGGTCTTCGGCGGTCTCGCCGGCGACTGCGGCGACTACACCGGCGCCGTCGCATCCGTCGACACCGCCACAGGATCCGTGCATTGGTTCGAGGCCTCGACCTCCGGACGCGGCGGCATGTGGGCGCCGGGCGCACCCGGGATCGGCGACGACCGCTTGTATTTCTCCATCGGCAACGGCAACGCCGACAAGGCGGGCGAGCCCTTCGACGGCACCGACTCGGTCGTGGCGCTGGACGAGAACGCCCAGCGCGTGGACCTGTTCGCGCCGACGTCCTGGGCCGCCGACAACGCCAACGACGCGGATCTGGGTTCGATGAACCCCGCACTGGCCGCCGGACATGTGATCATCGCGGGGAAATCAGGACAGGGATATCTGCTGGACCCGGAGCACCTCGCGACCACGACCCCGACCACCTTCCCGGCCTGCGCGGCCTTCGGAGCGGCGGCGGTCGACGGGGACGTGGTCTACCTGCCGTGCGCGGACGGCACACGCGCCTTCCGGATCAGCGCCCAGCCGACCGCGCTCTGGCACGCGCCGAAGGCCAACGGACAACCGGTGCTGAGCAACGGACGGATCTGGGTCACCGACTGGGACGACGGCGAGCTGTACGCACTCGACCCGGCCACCGGCGCCACCGACCGCCGCTTCGCAGTCGGCACGCTGCCGCATTTCGCCACCCCGACCGTCGTCGGCGCCAAGCTGTTCCTGGGCACGACGGACGGCGTGGCGATCGTGACTCCCTGAATCAGCGGCGCCCGAGCTGCCGCCGCGCCGCCGCGACCGTCTGCTCCAGCAGCACCGCGATCGTCATCGGCCCGACCCCGCCGGGCACCGGCGTGATCAGGCTCGCCGTCCGCGCGGCGGAGTCGAAGTCCACATCACCGACGTTGCCGGGGTTGTAGCCGGCGTCGATGACGACGGCACCGGGCTTCACGGCGTCACCGGTGAGGAAACGCGGCTTGCCGACAGCGGCGACCAGGACATCGGCCTGGCGCGTCAACGACGCCAGGTCGGCCGTCTTCGAGTGGCAGTACGTCACCGTCGCGTCCCGCGCCAGCAGCAGCATCCCGACCGGCTTGCCGAGGATCGGGCTGCGGCCGACGACCACCGCGTGCTTGCCCGCGAGCTCGACGGAGTACGCCTCCAGCAGGCGCATGATCCCGCCCGGCGTGGCGGAGGCGAATCCGGGTTCGCCGAAAGCCATCGCGGCGAAGGAGTGCATGGTGACGCCGTCGACGTCCTTCTCCGGCGCGATGGCCTCGAACGCGGCGCGCTCATCGATGTGCGCCGGGACCGGGTGCTGGAGCAGGATTCCGTGGACCCGCGAGTCCTCGGACAGCTCGGTCAGGACCGCGACGAGTTCGGCGGTGGTCGCCGACTCCGGCAACTCCACATGCCGGGAGTCGATGCCGGCCTTCGCGCTGCGGCTCTGCTTCATCCGCACGTAGGTCACGGAAGCGGGGTCGGCGCCGACCAGCACAGTGGCCAGACACGGCGTGACGCCGGTGACGGCCTTCAGCGCCGCGGCGTCCGCGGTCGCCTGCTCGACGATGCGGCGAGCGACCGCGGTGCCGTCCATCAGCACGGCGGAGGTGGTCTCGGTCATGGGCGTGCCTCCTGGGCGTCGTCACTACGAATCGCCCAGGCGCACGGCAGAAGACCAGAGGGTCGGGCCGCTCCCCGGTGGTGACCCACCTCAGCGCCAGTCACGGCCTGACGCAGAGCTTACCCGCGGCCCGCCCCACCCCGCCGAGCCGTAAATCAGGACTCACGCATCCGGAGCGATCTTCGCCATCACATTGATGATGCGGTCCATCGCGTCGCCGCCCTGGGGGTCGGTCAAGTTCGCGAGCATCTTCAGCGTGAAGCGCATCAGCATCGGGTGCGACAGGCCGCGCTGGGTGGCCAGGCTCATCACCTTCGGGTTGCCGATCAACTTCACGAACAGGCGGCCCATCGTGTAGTAACCGCCGTAGGTGTCCTTCAGCGCGCGCGGGTACGCCGACAGCGCCCGCTCCCGCTCAAGGCCCACCGGACGCGCCAGCGCCTGCGCGATCACGTCCGCCGCCAGCTCCCCGGACTCCATCGCGTACGCGATGCCCTCGCCGTTGAACGGGTTCACCATGCCGCCGGCGTCGCCGACCAGCAGCACGCCGCGGGTGTAGTGCGGCTGCCGGTTGAAGCCCATCGGCAGCGCCGCGCCGCGGATCGGCTCGGTGCGGTTCTCGTCGTTGAAGCCCCACTCCTCCGGCGTGTTCTTCAGCCACGCGCGCAGCAGATCCGGGTACTTCACGTTGCGGAACGACTTGGTGGTGTTCAGGATGCCCAGGCCCACGTTGGAGGTGCCGTCGCCCATGCCGAACACCCAGCCGTAGCCGGGCAGCAGCCGCTCGCCGTCCCACAGCTCAAGCCACGACTCCAGGTAGTCGTCATTGGTGCGCGGGGACTTGTAGTACGTGCGGTAGGCCACGCCCATCGGGCGGTCGTCGCGCTTGTGCAGGCCCAGCGCGATCGACAGCCGGGTGGAGTTGCCGTCGGCGGCGACGATCAGCGGGGCGTGGTACGAAGTCTCGCGCTTCCCGCCGTCGGCGTCGGTGATGCGCGCGGTCACACCGATCACCCGGTTGCTGCGCGGGTCCACGACCGGACCGGTGACGTTGGTGTTCTCCCGCAGCCGGGCCCCGGCCTTCTCGGCCTGCCGGGCCAGGATCTGGTCGAAGTCGGCGCGCGGGCGCACCAGGCCGTAGTTCGGGTACGCGGCCAGGTCCGGCCAGTTCATCTCCAGCCGCATGCCGCCGCCGATGATCCGCAGGCCCTTGTTGTGCAGCCAGCCGGCCTCCTCGGAGGTGTCCACGCCCATCCGCACCAGCTGCTTCACGGCGCGCGGCGTCAGGCCGTCGCCGCACACCTTCTCGCGCGGGAACTGGGACTTCTCCAGGAGCAGCACGTCCAGGCCGGCGGTCGCCAGGTGGTACGCGGTCGCCGAGCCCGAGGGCCCGGCGCCGACCACAATGACGTCGGCGACGTTCTCCGAAGGCACGGTCGCGTTGCCGGCCGGGGCGGGGGAAACAGATTCGGCGGTCACGAGGCCGATTCTAGGCCCCCGACATGCAAGCTATGGCGCTTGCCCACCCTCACTGGGAGCGGGCTTCAATCTCGCGGTGTTGTCCTGCGCCGGATGGTCCTTGCCGGCCGGCCCGGCGGCGAACGCCAGCAGCAGGTTCGCGGTCACCCGCTGCGCGAAGGCGTGCGCCGGCCCGTCCATCTTGTCGGTGCACCCGCCGTCGACCAGCGCGCAGTTCCAGCGCATCGTGCCGGTGGCGAACACGCCGGCGCCGGAGGGCACGGTGTAGTAGGCCGCGTCGGCATAGGACTTGGTCTTGCGGCAGGTGATCGGCGAGTGCGAGATGGCCTGGATCGGGTGCGGGGTGCCGCTGTCGGAGACCACGCGGTCGTACTCGACGCCCACCAGCCCCTTGAACGCCTGGCCCGCCTTGGCCCCGGTGCCGGCCAGCAGCCAGGACGACGGGTCGTAGACGACGAAGTCCGCGTTGGCCGGATTGCACTCGTAGAGCACGCCGGTCAGCACGTTCTCCGGCCGCGGCTGCGGCGGATAGCGCCAGTCCTGCGTGGCCTCCGCCGGATTGGTCACGTGCATCGGGTCCTCGGCCGCGTCCTTGTAGTCGACCTGGACGCGGTCCTTGCCCAGCGGCGAGTCCTCGAACCGGATGTGCCGGAAGACGGCATTCGCTCCGAGGAAGGCCACGTTGGTCCCGGCGTCGCGCGCCTTGGTGACGGTGTCCCGCATCTGCGACGACCAGTACTCGTCATGCCCCAACGTGACGATGGCCCGGGCGCCCTGGAACAGGCCGGGGTCCTCGTGCAGGTCCAGGTCGGTGGCGTAGGCGAGCTGGAGGTTGTGCTCCGCGGCCACCTTCTCGGCGAAGACGATCGAGGACTGCTCGTAGGTCTGGAAGCGGTCGGCGCCCGTGGTGTCGTAGGGCCGGTCGAAGGACACGATGCGGGCCCGGTGCGCGTAGTCGTTCTTGGGGCCGCCGCTGTAGAGGTCGAAGCCGCCGTAGGAGTTGTAGGCCTGCCAGGTGGTGACCGCGTTGATCAGCACCACCTTGCCCGCGGTGGATGTCGACTTGACGGTGATCGGCACGAACCGCGAGCCCTTGGCGAGCGCCTTGCCGGGAATCCCCACCGGGTCCAGGCGGATCAGGTAGGAACCCTCCGGCCAGCCGCCGGTCGGCACCGTCAGCGACGGCTGCCAGGCGGTGCTGACGGTGTTCACCTGCGCCTTGACCGTCGCCGCGGGCTGGATCCGGCCGGGCGTCGCCGCGGACTTCCAGACCTGGCGGCCCTGCGCGCCGTTGTAGTACCCGATGCGGAACGCGGTGGCGGTGAACTGCTGCGCGATGGTGTTCACGTACAGCTTGAACGGCTGCCCGGAGGTGACGGCGACCTGGTCGGCGAAGCCCTCGATGCCGTGGTCGTCGCCGCTGTCGATGCCGGCCTTCCAGGCCGGCGCGCCCGGCTGCGCGTTCTCCGCCTTGACGTCGAGGGCGCCGGCCGGCGCCGCCGGGGCGACCGCCGGACCGCCGGACGTCCCCGCGGCGGCCCCACCGGGACTGCTAGTACTCGGACCCGACTTCTTCGAGCCGCCCCCCGAACACGCCGCCGCCGATGCCACCAGGAGCACCACGGCGGCGAGTGCTGCCGCCCGGCCTATTCGAGCCTTCACAGGCTCAATCTTCCTTGATCCCACGATGCAATGCGACGATTCCGCCAGTCAGGTTACGGAACGCGACGCGGCGCCATCCGGCCTTGCCGATGATCGCGGCGAGTTCGCGCTGGTCCGGCCAGGCCCGGATGGACTCGGCGAGGTACACGTAGGCGTCCGGGTTCGAACTCACCTTCGTCGCGACCGCCGGCAGCGCCTTCATCAGGTACTCGATGTAGACGGTGCGCAGCGGCGCCACCGCGGGCCGGGAGAACTCGCAGACCACCAGCCGCCCGCCGGGCTTGGTGACCCGCAGCATCTCGCGCAGCGCCGAGTCCGTGTCCTGCACGTTGCGCAGGCCGAAGGAGATGGTGACGGCGTCGAAGACGCCGTCCCGGAACGGCAGCCGGGTGGCGTCGCCGGCCGCGAACGTCAGCTGCGGCAGGCGGCGCTTGCCGACCTGGAGCATCCCGAGCGAGAAGTCGCAGGACACGGTCTGGGCCCCGGCGTTGTGGAACGGCTGGGTGCTGGTCCCGGTGCCGGCCGCGAGGTCCAGGACGCGCTGCCCGGGCCGGGCGGCGACGGCGTCGCGCACGGCGCGGCGCCACAGGCGGGTCTGGCCGAGCGCCAGGACGTCGTTGGTCAGGTCGTAGCGTTCGGCCACGCCGTCGAACATGGCGGCGACTTCGTGGGGCTGCTTGTCCAGCGATGCTCGGCTCACGCGGCCGATTCTCTCACCCGGGCCGGCGGCCTCAGACCTTGCGGTGCACGATCGTCCCGTCCAGCACGGTGATCACGCAGCGGCCGTGATCGATCAGCTGCCGGTACGGGTCGGCGTCGGCCGGGTCCGGCACCGCGAACACGGCGAAGTCGGCGCGCACGCCGGGCTCCAGCCGTCCGACCCGCTCCGGGCCCTCGGTCAGGCCCAGCGCGGCGGCGCCGCCCAGGGTCGCGGCCTCCACGATCCGGTGGTCCAGGTCGTCGGCGGTGTAGCCCTGCTCGCGGGCCACGACGCGCAGCGCGCGGGCCTCGTCCAGCAGGTCCAGCGACGGCGAGGAGGCGGCGGAGTCGGTGCCGATCCCGATCGGCGAGCCCTCCGCCAGGTAGGCGGCCACCGGCGGCTCTCCGGCCTCCAGGATCCGGTTCGAGCGCACGCACAGCGCGACCGCGGTGCCGCGCTCGCGCAGCAGCGCGCGGTCGGAGGCGCTGACGTGGATGCCGTGCGCGATGTGGCAGTCGGCGCCCAGCGCGCCGCGCGCGTCGGCCCACTCCACCGGGGTCAGGCCGGTGCCGCGGTCCAGGACGTCGGAGAAGTCCAGCCCGAACTGCTTGGCGTTCTGGGCGAACGGCCCGGTGCCGGTCAGGACGTACTCGGACTCCTGCGCGGTCTCGGCGATGTGCGGGTGCAGCCGCTTGCCGCGCTCGTGCGCGATGGCGACGCAGTCCTCGTACACGCCGGTGCTGATGGTGAACGGCGTGTGCGGGGAGACGCCCCGGACCGGCACGCCGGCGCCGTCGACCGCGGCGAGGAACTCGGAGCGGCGCCCGGCGGCCCAGGAGGCGTCGTCGGCGAAGACCGCCTCGATGTAGGACACGCCGCGGATCCCGCTGCGGGCGATCGCGGAGAGCACGACCGGCTCGGTGACGATGTCCGCGACCGCGGTGGTCCCGGTCTCCAGGTACGCGTGCAGGCCGCGGCGCGTGGACTCCTGCCACATGGCGTCGGTGAAGGTGGCCCGGCGCGCGACCATCTGGTGCAGCCACTCGGGGAACGGCAATCCCGAGGAGGCCAGGTCGCCGAAGTCGAAGTACTGGGTGTGGGCGTGGCTGTTGACCAGCCCGGGGGCCAGGATGCCGGGCCAGTCCCGGACCCGGGCGCCCGGATGCGCGGCGGTCAGGTCGGCGCGGGTGCCGACAGCCGTGACGCGGCCGTTGTCGACGAGGATCGCGCCGTCGCGGATCGGGGCGGAGGTCATCGGGAGGACGAGCGGGGCGGCGTGGAGGGTCAGCACGGTTCGAGGTTATGCCACCGGCTGAAGGGACGGGACGTGCTGCCCGCGTTCGCGGGCAGCAGGTCCCCTTCCGGACCGACGAGCCGGCGTCAGTCCTTCAGACCCGGCAGCACCCGGGTGTGCTCGATGCGCACGGCCTTCAGCTTCGCCGGGTCCAGCCCGAGCAGCCGCAGGATGGTCGGCGCGATCTGCGTGGTCTCCACCGGGGCGCCGTTCACGCCGCGCTCGGCGACGCCCGCGCCGGACACCACGATCGGCACGTTGCGGTCGTCGGCGTCGGCGCCGCCGTGCTCGGCGATCTTGCCCTTGCCGCCGGTGTAGACGACGCCGTGCTGCACGATGCCGAACAGGTCCGGCACGCGCTGGTCGCCGCGCCCGACGTGGAAGTAGTCGCGCGCCTCCTCGCCCGCGTAGACCTTGGACAGGCCGCCGTTGGTGAACGCCTTCGGGTTGCCGCTGATGTCGGTACCGGTGCCGCTGGCGGACAGCAGGTACCGCTTGGCGAAGTCGGCAGCCGCCTGGCTGCGGTCGTTCAGCCACATCATCACGGCGTCGTCGTCGGTGGCCATCGCCACCAGGTCGCCGGCGCCGGGGTGGGCCGCCTTCCAGGCCGCGTTAAGGCCGTCGATGAGCTTGCCGTCGTCGATGCGGGTCAGCGCGGCCGGGTCCTTCGGGGACTGGCCGTGCTTGGCCGACAGCACGATGGCGGTGCTGTCCTGCAGGCCCTTGGCCTTCAGCTCGGCGGTGAACCGGCCGACCTCGCTGTTGACGAAGTCCAGCGATCCGGCCAGCAGCGGCCCCGGGGTCCGGCCGTCGGCGAGGTAGCCGCCGCCCTGGCCCTCGGAGGTGGGCAGCTTCTGCGCGGTGGAGACCGACTGGAAGTTCAGGCCGAACAGGGCCGGCACGCCGACCTTGGTCTTGCCGCTGTGGTCGTAGCCGTCGATCTCGTTGAGGACGGCCTGGACCTTGTAG
Organism: Catenulispora yoronensis; assembly: GCF_039531695.1. NCBI lineage: Bacteria > Bacillati > Actinomycetota > Actinomycetes > Catenulisporales > Catenulisporaceae > Catenulispora > Catenulispora yoronensis. The sequence continues at coordinate 319,226 of NZ_BAAAQN010000002.1, read as the reverse complement.
TCGTCGTACTGGCGGGTGGCCGCGTTGTCCTTGGTCCAGTCCTGCCCGGCCGGCAGCGCCGGGTCCTGGCTGTTGATCTCCGGAGTGAACAGGTCCTCGATGCCGGTGCCGGACGGGCCGTTCAGCAGCTCGTACGCGGCGTGCTTGTCGGACCACGCGGTGCGCAGCCCGGCCTGGCGGGCCACTTCGAAGACGGTGTTCACCTGCAGGTACTGGTGCGGGTAGACCGGCTTGCAGGTCTTGGGGTCGACCGGCAGGGTCTTGGGGTCGATCAGGTTCCGGGCCTGGCCGGTCAGGTTCAGGATCGAGCCCGGCAGGCCGGCCAGGCCCTGGCCGGCGTCGATCGAGTTCTGGTTCAGGTCGTCGCCCTCGGTGTAGGCGACCTCGGTGCCCAGCGGGACGCTGCCGTCGCACTTCGTGGTGCCGGGCGGCAGCAGCGCGTGGTTGTAGGAGTCGTCGTAGTAGACCCCGGTGGTGCCCGGGTTGCCGCCGGTGACCTGGGCGGTCATGCCCGGGAAGGAGTCCGACGGGACCGGGGTGGAGGCGTCGGAGAAGTCGACGCCGCCGCGGACCAGCCGGGCCAGGGCCGAATCCGGGTGCTGCTTCACGTACCAGGCCAGGTCGGACTGGTGCAGGCCGTCGACGGAGACGAGCAGGACGTGCTTGGCGGACGCGTGGTCGCGCCCGTGCGCGGCGGCCTGCGAGGGCGCGGCGGCCAGCACACCGCCGAGCAACGCGGAGACGCCGCCGGCGACGGCGAGCCGAGTGATGGTGCGAGACAAGGTTGGGACCCCCTTGTGACGTGCGACGGCCCGAACGCGGCCCCGATGGCCGCGCGCCGCGTGTCATCGTCGAACCCGAAAATGGCCGACACCCCCACCGATGGCTGAACACCGGGCCAACGACGCGCTCCCCGACGATGTCCGCGGCCCCAAATCGGGGCGGGCACTACGCAATCAGGAGAACCCCTGATGAGCCAGGGCGGCCGCGAGGCGGTCCGGGTGCCGGGTCGGGACCAGCCACAGCGCGCTGATCTCTGTGGTGTGGCCGCGACTGAAGGAGTCCACGTTCAAGTAGTTGCCGAAGTAGCGGCGCGGCGGCGGCGGTTCCCCGGCCACGGCGGCGGTCTCGGCGAGTTCGACGATCAGCACCGCGCGGGCGAACGGCGGCACCAGCACCCCGGCCGGGATGCTGAAGGCGGCCATGCCGCGCGGCACACCCCAATACCGGGTCGGGCTGAAGACCCGGCGGGCCCGCATCATGGCGTCGACCAGCCGCGGACCGGTCTCGATCCGCGCCGCGGCGACCGCGGTCCACGGGATCTGATACACCCCGCGGGCCGCGCCCAGGGCGCCGACGGTGAGGCCCGCGTCGTCGAGCACGATCCCGGTGCGCCGGTTCCGCATCAGCAGACTGATGTAAATCAGGAACGGCGGGGCCAGCGGCACCACCGGGACCAGCACGAACCACGCCGGGGCCGCGACGATCCCGAGCGCCACTGCCGCCGCGACCAGCAGCGCGGGCAGCACGCCGCCGAGCGCGACCAATGGTGCGCTCAGCGCGGAGCGCCGCTCCCGGTACCGCTCGGCTCCGGACAACGGCTCACCAGGAACCGGTGGCGAACACCCGGCCGAGCAGCGTCCGCAGCTCCTCCGCGGTCAGCACGGTGACCTCGTCAGGGGTCTGCGGATCGGTGCGGAACAGCCGGACGTGCGCCGTCGGCCCGGCCCCGAGCACCGAGATCCCGGCCTCGGTCACCGGCCGGCCGTCGTGGTGCTTGAAGCGGCGGATGTCGTAGGGATAGGAGCCGGCCTGGTCCTGCCTGGCCACCATGGCGACCTCGGTCAGGACGTCGACCGCGGCCGCCTCGGACAGCAGGAGGTAACGCGTCATCCAGCCCAGCGGGCCGAGCTTCTTGGCGTTCTTGTAGGGCTGGTCGGCCGGCAGCGCCGTCGGCTGCTCGACCACGATCGCGCGCACCGGCCGTTCCAGATCGCCGACGGCGTAGAACTGGAGGCAGCGCGTCTGCTTGTTGACGACGTCGGTCGCCACGACGAAGGTCGGCCGCTCCCGCGCCGCCTGGATCAGGCCGAGCTCCGGGGACAGGTTCCAGCTCGCGGCGTCCGGGCCCGGCGGCCGGTCGTCCAGCAGCAGGCCGCGCTCCCGCAGGCCGTCCAGCGTCAGGTCCATCGCCTTGGCGCGGTTCTTCGCGCCGAACTCGTTCCAGGCGTTCAGCACCGTCTGCTCGAACAGGGCCTGCGCCGGGCCGCCGAGCACGCAGCGCTCCAGCCCGGACAGCACGGCCAGCTCGACGGTCTCGCCGGCCGCGGCCCGGTCCAGCAGGCCGGCGGCCGCGGCCGCCCGTGCGGACGGCGTCATCAGGTTGTCGGTGTTCATGGCTTTCTCGTCCTCGTGCCGCCGCTAGAACAGACTCGTGACCGCGTGCCAGGCCTTCTTCGCGCCGTGGCCGATGTCCTTCGCCGCTGTGACCGTACCGTGGCCCACCGCGTCGCAAACGTTCGTGAACGGCTTCCAGTGGTGGTACAAGAAGGTCCCGGCCAGGTAGACGCCGGTCCCGATCATCACCACCTCGCCGACCACCGGGATCTCGTCCATCATCATGTTGGCCGCGATCAGGCCGCCGTTGATGCCGGCCGCGCCCCGCTCGGTCCAGCCCAGGACGCCCTTGTCCGGCGGGTCCAGGATGGTCAGCCCGTCGGCCAGGATTCCCAGGCCGCCGAGCCCGTAGCTCAGGCCCTTGATACCGAGGACGCCGCGCGCGGCCACCTGGAGCCAGCCCGGGGCGAAGGCCTGGAAGGCGTCGAGCTCGCCGCCGACCCGCTCGGCGAGGTTGGCCGCCTCGATCAGCGCCTCGGAGGCGGACTTGCCGGCCTTCTGCAGCCCCTCGACGTTCTCGATGGCCTCGTCGACTTCGCCCAGCCACTCGCGCGGCTGGCCGGCGGCCTTCTCCAGCAGGCCGATCCAGTGGTCGGCGGCCACGATGTCCAGCGGCGACAGCACGCCCTCCAGGATCAGCCGGTAGGGCTCGATCTGCTCGAACCAGCTTTTCTTCTCCTCGCCCTCGCCGCCCTCCTCGCCGGCGTCCTTCTTGGCCGCCTCCAGGTAGTGCTCGTTGAGCTCGTGCGCCTCGGTCTGCACCGAGTCGGCGGAGTCCTGGGCGTCCTTGACGTCCATCTCCTTCAGCCGGCCCGGGCCGCTTTTCTCCTGCTGCGCGGACGCCACGTCGGCCTTCGCCGCCTTGGCCTTGGCCTCCAGCGCGTCGGCGTCGTGCTGGAAGCCGGCCAGCTGCCCGGCCCAGCCCCGGGAGGCCTCGGCCATCTTCCCGGCGTCGGTGATGATCGCCTGGAGCGCCGGCACCGCCTTCTCGAAGACCTGGACCTCGGTGGCCTGTTTGGCGTCGCCCTGCCAGGGGCCGAGGTCGATGCCCTTGAGCAGGGCCATGATGGCGTTCAGCTCGGTGATGGCGTCGGCGTGCCGGCGGGCCAGGCCCTGGGTGCCGGCGACGTCCCCGGGCGCCGGGTCCCAGCCCAGGTTCGGCATCGGCCGGGCGTGCGCGCTCACGGCAGCTCCCGGTGCGGGCCGCCGACCGTGGCGAGCTGGTGGTCGGCCGCGTGGAAGGTGGTGCCGACCTCGGTGGTCTTGGCGGCCAGCTCGTTCAGGCTGACCGCGAGCAGCCCGAGCCGGCCGCCCAGCGCCTCCTGCATCTTGTGCAGGGCCTCGATGAGCGGGTCGGCGCCGACGGCGTCGGCGTCCAGTCCGCGCAGGGACTGGCCGAGGGCCTGCATCCGCGTCGCCGCGTTCTTCAGAGTCGTCGCGATGGTGGCCAGCGTCGCGTCGTCGAGCACTAAGGTTCCGGACATGGGTCGCCCCCTGTGCTGCGGGCCGGAGCCCGCGAGACCGTCGTCTGCGCCCGATGAGAACTCGCGACAATCTAGCGGGACCCGCGCGCCATGTACAAGAACCCTTAGATCAACTTCTTGGTGATCTTCAGTTCACCTTGCGCTCCCGGCCGGCCCAGTAGGGCTCGCGCAGCTTGAACTTCTGGAGCTTGCCGGTGGCCGTGCGCGGCAGGCTCTCCCGGAACTCGACGCTGGTCGGCGCCTTGTAGCCGGCGATCAGGCCCTTGCAATGCGTGATCACCTCGGCCTCGGTGGTGGCGCGGGAGGAGTGGTCCTCCTTCAGCACCACGAGGGCCTTGATGGTCTCGCCCCACTTCTCGTCCGGGACGCCGATCACCGCGCACTCCGAGATCGCGGGGTGCTTGTAGAGCGCGTCCTCGACCTCGATGGAGGACACGTTCTCACCGCCGGTGATGATCACGTCCTTCTTGCGGTCGGAGATGGTGAGGTAGCCGTCCTCGCCGATCGTGCCGCCGTCGCCGGTGTGGAACCAGCCCTCGGCCAGCGCACGCTCGGACTCCTCGGGCTGCTGCCAGTAGCCGGCCAGCACGACGTTGGAGCGGACCAGCACCTCGCCCTCGGGGTCGGTGACCATCCGGGTGCCCAGCGACGGCACGCCGGCGCGCATGAGGTTCTGGGCGCGCTCCAGGCTCGACAGCTGGTCCCACTCCGCGCGCGGGCGATTGACGGTGACCAGCGGCGCGGTCTCGGTGAGGCCGTAGATCTGGTTGAACTGCCAGCCCAGCACGTCCTCCACCTGCTGGATCACGGTGCTCGGCGGCGGCGCGCCGGCCACCACCGCCCGCACCCGGTCCCGGCCGGGGATCTCGCCGTCCCACTCCTTGGCGGCGGCCAGGACCATGGCGATCACCGTCGGCGCGCCGTTCAGCAGCGTGACGCCGTGCTCCTCGACCCGGCGCAGGATCTCGGCACCGTCCACCTTGCGCAGCACCACCTGCCCGGCACCGAGGCCGGTGACGACGTAGGGCATGCCCCAGCCGTTGGCGTGGAACATCGGCAGGGTGTGCAGATAGACGTCGCGCTCGCCCACCCCGAGGTGCAGGCCCATCAGCACGGCGTTCAGCCACAGGTTGCGGTGCGTCATCTGCACACCCTTGGGCCGGGCGGTGGTGCCGGAGGTGTAGTTGATGGTGGCGGTGTCGTCCTCGGCGACGGGGTGCCGCACCGGATCATGGTCCCCGTCGAAGAACTCGGCATCACTGTCCGCTCCGATGACGAAGCGATGCCGCGCCGACACACCCTTGAGCGCGTCCTCCAACTCCGGATCGACCAACAGCACCTCGGCCCCACTGTGCTCGACGATGTACGCGACCTCATCAGCCCGCAGCCGGAAATTGACCGGCACCAACACCCGCCCATACCCACTGACCCCGAAGAACGAGGCCAACAACCGCGCCGAGTTGTGCGACACCACCGCCACCCGCGCCCCACCACCGACCCCCAGCCGGTCCAGCGCCGCAGCCTGCGCCCGCGCCCGCCGCGCCAGCTCACCGTAGGTGAGCGTGCCCCACGAGGGCGCGGGCTGATCGGGCTCGTCGACGATCGCGGGGCGGTCGCGGTAGACGAGCTCCGCACGGTCCAAGAAGTCCGAGACTGTGAGGGGAATCTGCATCCCCTCACTGTCTTACTTCTCAGTAGCGATGCCTAGAGGCTGGGTGGGGGATCGTGTGCGTGTCGCTGGAGAGCGGTCGCATAAGCAGGTTCGAGGCGGCGAGACCCGCCTGACGATCAGCGAATCACCGGCGCCCGGCCTTCGAGGTAGTCCTCAAGGCGGAGCCTGATGGACGACACCATAGGAAGCGTTGCCACCTCATCGGGGGTGAACCAGCCGACCTCGGTCGACTCCTCCGAAACAGCCAGAACGCCGCCCGTGACCCGGCAGGCAAGGCAGATCGAGAACTCCTGCCTCACCTCGCCATCGGAGTAGGCGAAGACATGACGGGGATCCGAGACGATCGCCGACGCGGCGGGCACCAGGCTGTTGGCTGTCCACCAGAGATGCGATGTGAGTACAAACGACGGCCTCATCATCGAACTGCCAGACGGACAGGGCGATGTGACGGTCCGAATAGCGCGCCTCGACGTTGGGAAGCCCCTTCAGGTGCTCCAGCTCCCCCATCGTGATGGCGATCCGCGACGAAATGGTGAGCGACACCGCTTCCTCAGCCTCCCGACGACGAGTCACCTCCGATTCGGGATCACCGAGCAGGAACCGTACGCGCGCCCCGCCCTCGGCCTTGACCCGCAAGGCTTCACGAAGAGACGGAACGATCGACCAGAGGAAGTAGCTCGTGTAGCCCGCGAACGTGAGATCCATACGCGCCTTGCCGATGGCGTCGACCCAAACCGTCGACGGCATGGCCGACCGGGTCGGATAGGCGGCCGTGATCTCGCGCTCCGGGCCGTCAGCTCGCCGCTCCCACCACCGCCCCCACCCCTCACCGCACGTCGACGAGCTTCAACTCCGGGTGCGCGGTCCCGCCCTCAATCGCCGTCGAGGCGATGTGGCTCATCACGTGGTCGTCGACCGGGTCCTGGGCCGGGTCTTCGTGCACGGTCAGCAGTTGGTACGTGGTGCTGCGCTGGGCCGGGACTCGGCCGGCGGCGCGGATCAGGTGGATCAGTTCCATGCGGTTGGAGCGGTGCTTGGCGCCGGCGGAGGAGACGACGTTCTCTTCCAGCATCACTGAGCCGAGGTCGTCGGCGCCGTAGTGGAGGGAGAGTTGGCCGGCTTCTTTGCCGACGGTGAGCCAGGAGCCCTGGATGTGGGCGACGTTGTGGAGGTAGAGGCGGGCCACCGCGATCAGGCGGAGGTACTCGAACATCGTGGCCTGGGTGCGGCCCTTCAGGTGGTTGTTCTCCGGCTGGTAGGTGTACGGGATGAAGGCGCGGAAGCCGCCGGTGCGGTCCTGGACGTCGCGGATCATCCGGAGGTGCTCGATCCGTTCGGCGTTGGTCTCGCCGGTGCCCATCAGCATCGTGGAGGTGCTCTCCAGGCCCAGGCCGTGGGCCGTCTCCATGATCTCCAGCCAGCGCTCGCCGGACTCCTTCAGCGGCGCGATGGCGGTGCGCGGGCGGGCCGGCAGGAGTTCGGCGCCGGCGCCGGCGAAGGAGTCCAGGCCGGAGTCCTTCAGGCGGGTGATGGCCTCCTCGATGGAGACGCCGGAGACCTTGGCCATGTGCTGCACCTCGGAGGCGCCGAGGGAGTGGATGACCAGCTGCGGGAAGTCGGCCTTGATGGCGCGGAAGTTCTTCTCGTAGTACTCGACGCCGTAGTCCGGGTGGTGGCCGCCCTGGAACATGATCTGGGTGCCGCCCAGGGCGACCGTCTCGGCGCAGCGGCGCAGGATGTCGTCGAGTTCGCGGGTCCACACCTTGTCCGACTTCGGCGCGGCGTAGAAGGCGCAGAACTTGCACGCGGTGACACAGGCGTTGGTGTAGTTGATGTTCCGCTCGATGATGTACGTGGCGATCTCGCCGTGTTCGCCGTACACGCCGGAGAAGCGCTTGCGGCGCGCGGCGTCGGCGGCGGTGCCCAGGGCGTGCAGCGGCGCGTGCCGGTACAGCTCCAGCGCCTCGTCGTACTCGATACGCCCGCCGTCGGCGGCCCGGTCCAATGCGTCCTGCAGCTCGGCGGCGATCTGCCTGCTCATCGGGGATGCCCTTCGGTCCGGGAGTGGGTCGCGTGCGCCTTCCAGGGTACTTCGCGGATCAGTGGGGGAACTGTCTGGGTACCCGGTGCGCGGCCGCATCGTCGCGGAAGGCCCCGATGACCGTGGAGATCTGCCCGATGGTCTGCGTCCCCTCCAACCGCGGCAGATACAGGTGCCGCGCGGCGAGTCCCTCGACCGTGACCGTGAAATACATCGCCATGAGCGGGTTCACGAAAAGCACACTGTTGTGTGTGCGTTGTGTGAAATGGACATTTCCCGACACGCCGAGCATCGCGGAGGCGATCTGGCCGTGCACGATCGACGGCCGGAGCGGGGTGTGCTCCTGGGCGTGGGCGACGGCGTCCAGGTACAGCGCGCCCTCCCGGCTGGCGCGGGGGATGGAGAAGGCGCCGAGGTAGGCGCCGTCGGCCTCCAGGTCGGCGAGGTTCTCCAGCACCTGCACGTGGTTGACCCCGTGGTAGGCGTCGATGCCGAACCCGACGCTGACCACCAGCCGCACCGGGATCTCGGGCATCCCGGCCACCGCGCCCAGGCTGGCCATGTCCTCCTCGGGGGTGCCCAGCCCGGCCTCGTCGCCCCGCATCAGGATGTCCGTGCCCCCGTCGACGAGCACGATGGCGTCGATCTCCAGGTGCTCGACCAGCGCCCGGTAGGCAGCCCGCAACGGCTCGACCCCGGTCCGCTGGAACGCGTAGACGGTCGACGGCTCCCCCACCGTGTCCAGCCACCGCGCCAGCGTCCGCTCCGGGTTGTACTCCGCGAAGCCGCCGCTGCTCGGCGTGATGGCGGCGACGTCCGGCGCCAGCCAGGAATCGAGGGTGATGCCGGAGCCGACGAAGCTCAGGTTCCCGAGGAACACCTCGGCCCCGCGCCCTCGCAGCGCCAGGGCCAGGGGCAGGCCGCCGTAGATGTCGAATCCGCCGCCGGCTCCGGCCACGAGGATCCGGTGCGAGTCGGCGAGGGCGGCGAACAGCGGCAGGTCGCGCAAGCTGGCGCGGGCGGTCGTCGTCATATCAGAGGACGATAGTGATGCCGGCGCCGATCCGGCGCGCCCGCCGCGACCGCCGCTACGCCTGCTCCGCCCGGAAGATCATGCAGCTCGACGTCGCCGTCGCGTACAGCTTGTCGTTCGCGTCGACGATGCGGGCCTCGGCCAGGGCGGTGCGGCGGCCGATGTGGGTGACGGTGCCTATGCAGCGGACCGGGCCGGTGTCCTTGGTCATGCCGCGCAGGAACTTCACCGAGAGGTCGAGCGAGGTGTAGAAGTCGCCGGCCGGGAGCATCGACATGACCGCGCAGCCGCAGGCGGAGTCCAGGAGGGTGGCGAAGACGCCGCCGTGGACCGAGCCGATCGGGTTGTAGTGCATCTCCCCCGGCGTCATGTGGAAGGTCACCTGGCCTTCGGCGACGTCGGTGAGGCCGTCGATGGCCAGCGTGGAGGAGACCGGGGGGCGCGGGATGCGGCCGGCGGCCATCGCCTGCAGGGCTTCGAGGCCGGACAGGCCGGCGAGCTCGGCGAAGGAGGCCAGCGGATCGTGCCAGGTGTAGGTGCGGGTGCGCCCGTCGACCAGGTCCTCGCCCAGCTCCACGCCCTGCACGCCGTGAACGGTCTCGGTCATGGCCACGCTCCTCCGGTCCCCAGACAAGTTAGTTACCACTAAGTAACCGCAGTCTAGACGATCGGCGCAGACGTTCGAGTTCCGGCTGTCGAATCCTGGTTGTCGAATCCTGGTTGTCGAGTTCCGGCTGTCGAATCCCGGCCGTCAGACCCGGGCGCCCAGCAACGCGATCTCCGGGACCTCCGGCACCCCGATCTGCGGCCCGACCCGCCGCGCGAACTCGCGCACACCCTCCAGCTGCCGCTCCCCGAGGGAGAAGTCCAGCGTGGTGAAGTAGTCCTCCAGCTCGGCGGCCGGGAACTGCTCCCAGCGCTCGACCTGGCGCGCGACCTTGTCGACGTGCTCCAGCGAGATGTCCCGCGAGCGCAGGAAGGCGGCGTGCACCTCGTGCACGATGTCCGGACAGCGCTCCAGGTACTCCCTGCGGACCGCCCAGACCGCGAACACCATCGGCAGCCCGGTCCAGTCCTTCCAGGCCTGGCCCAGGTCCAGCAGGTGGGCGTCCAGGCGCCGGGCGTCGTAGAGCCAGGCCCGCAGCGCCGGGTCGCCGATGATCACGCCGGCGTCGCCCTCGCGGAGCATCAGCTCCAGGTCCGGCGCGCAGGGGAAGTAGTCCGGGCGCACCCCGTACTTCTCGCGCAGGATCAGCTGCGCGAGCTCGACGGTGGTGCGGCTGGTCGAGCCCAGGGCCACCCGGGCCCCGTCGAGCGCCTCGAAGGGCACCTTGCTGACCAGGTTGCAGCTGGTCACCGGGCCGTCGCTGCCGACCGCCACGTCCGGCAGCACCACCAGGTCGTCGGCGTTGCGCAGGTACTCGACCAGGCTGATCGGGCCGATGTCCAGGTCGCCGGCCACCAGCAGGTTGGACAGCACGTCAGGGCTGTGCTTGACGAGCTCCATGTCCAGGATGGCGCCGGAACTGACCAGGCCCCAGTAGATCGGCAGGCAGTTGAGGAACTGGATGTGCCCGACGCGGGGTCGCCGCCGGCACTGGGTGAGGTGCGCTTCGAGCCGTGCGCCGGAGTTGTCGTCCACTCACCCAGGCTACGTCCGGCTGATCAGTCCTCGTCCTCCAGGGCGGCGTTCGCGCGCACCGTGGCGGTGAGCTTCTCGGTACGCCGGGTCACCTGTGCGGACATCGCGTCCCGCTGCCGCGACAGCAGGAAGAACGACGCCACGCCGGAGACCAGCAGCGAGCCCATCATCAGGTACAGCACGCCGTTGCCGGTGACGATGTGCCCGGTCGCGGCGACCCCGCCCCAGAGCACCCCGAGCGAAATGATGAAGATCGCGATGCGCAGCGTGGTGTAGCGCAGGGTGGCGTGCTTGGCGGTGGCCGAGACCACGCGCGCCGCCAGATCGGGCGTGTCGGTCGCCTCGGGCGTGCCGGTCGCGTCCGCGGTGCCGCTCGTGCCCGGCGTGTCGGCCGGGTCCAGCGCGTCGGCCAGGTCCGGCGTGTCGGCCGCGGCGGTCCGGGCGGCCGTCTTGTTGTCGGCAGGCATCCGCCGACTCCTTCCATCGGTATGAGAGACAGCGACGGGCGAGGCTACAGGGTCAGGGCCATGTGGATCTCGTCCCGGTAGTCGTCCGCACCCACCCGCAGCATGCGCGGGACGCGGCCGACCTCGGTGTATCCGCACTTGCCGTAGAACCGCTCCAGACCGAGCCCGCCGCGGCAGGTGAGGTGGAGCAGCTCGACACCGTCGAGGGTACGCGCCACCCGCTCGGCCTCCCGCAGCAGCTCCGTCCCGTAGCCCTGGCCCTGGTGCTTCGGGTCCACGATCACGGTCTTGAGCAGCCGGACGTGGTCCATCAGGCGGAACCGGTGGTCGGTGACGACCAGGAACGCGGCCGGCGCGCCGTCCGGGGACTCCGAACCGACCAGCAGCAGGTCCAGCCCGACGCCGAACTGGCGGAAGGCGGTGGCGTCGACGGTCTCGCGCTCCACCGGGGCGACGAAGCCGACGGCGCCGCCGGCGTTGGTGGCGTCGACCCACAGGTCGACCAGCCGGGCGCGCAGGTCGTCCGGTATCTCGGTGTGGACGCGGAAGGTCAGGGCCATGATGATCAGTGTCGCATTCAGCGTTCGAGCGCGTCGGCCGCGCGCCGGGAGCGCCGCAGCCCGACGACGATGTTCACCGCCGCGACCGCGACGACGATCAGCGCCGCGCCGGCGACCTCAGCCGGGCCCAGCTGCTCGGTCCGGTCCAGCAGCAGCGCGCCGCCGGCGACCGCGAACAGGCCGACGGCCAGGATCCGCAGCTCGGTGGCCAGGCTGAAGGGGCGGGGACGACGGTCTGGGGACTTCACAAGATAGGACTATGCGGCACCGGTCGGCCGATTCCCAAATCACGCTCGCATGACAGACGGCGAACACGCACCCCCCGAAAAGGGGACATGTTCGCCGTCTGTGACAGAGCGATCCCGGAGGGTCACTCCGGGGCGCTTCAGAGCGTTCGCGTCCTCAGAACGTCATCAGCTGCGGCTCCTCGCGCCGCGCCTGCTCCGGACCCTCGTACTCCTTGAGGACCTCATAGCGGGTGTTCCGCTCCACCGGCGTGAACCCGGCGTCGCGGATCAGCTCCAGCAGGTCCTCGCGGGTCATCTTGTCCGGGGTGCCGTAGTTGTCGGCGTCGTGCGTGATCTTGTACTCGACCACCGAGCCGTCCAGGTCGTCGGCGCCGTAGTTGAGCGCCAGCTGCGCGGTGGACAGGCCGTGCATGACCCAGAAGCACTTCACGTGGTCGAAGTTGTCCAGCAGCAGCCGGGAGACGGCGAAGGTCTTCAGCGCCTCCACGCCGGTGGCCATCGGCTGGCCCATCAGCCGGTTGCGGACCTTGCCGTCCTTGCTGTCGTGGAAGTCGTGCTGGAAGCGCAGCGGGATGAACACGGCGAAGCCGCCGGTCTCGTCCTGGAGCTCGCGCAGCCGCAGGACGTGGTCCACCCGGTGCCGGGGCTCCTCGATGTGCCCGTAGAGCATGGTCGCCGGGGTCCGCAGGCCCTTGGCGTGGGCCAGCCGGTGGATCCGCGACCAGTCCTCCCAGTGGGTCTGGTGGTCCACGATCCGCGAGCGGATCTCCTCGTCGAAGATCTCCGCGCCGCCGCCGGTCAGGGACTCCAGGCCGGCCTCGATGAGCTCGTCGAGGATCTCGTCGGCGCCGAGGCCGGAGATGCGCTCGAACCAGTGGATCTCGGTGGCGGTGAAGGCCTTGATCGTGACGCCGGGCAGCACCGCCTTCAGCTCGCTGATCGACTTCGGGTAGTAGCGCCACGGCAGCGTGGGGTGCAGGCCGTTGACGATGTGCAGCTCGGTGATGCCGTCCGGCTCCATCTGCTTGGCCAGCCGCACGGCCTCCTCGATGCGCATCGTGTAGGCGTCCTTCTCCCCCGGCTTGCGCTGGAAGGAGCAGTAGGCGCAGGAGGCCGAACAGACGTTCGTCATGTTCAGGTGCCGGTTGACGTTGAAGAAGACCTTGTCGCCGTTCTTGCGCGTCCGCACCTCGTGGGCGAGCTCGCCCAGCCAGGCCACCTCGTCGGTGCCGTACAGCGCCACCCCGTCGTCGAAGGACAGCCGCGAGCCGGCGAGGACTTTCTCCTCGATCTCCCGCTTCAGCCCGGTATCCATGGCTTCACCTCTTCTGTCGCTGTAGCACCTGCAGAAGCAGGGTACGCCTGCCGGGTGTCACAACATCGTTCGGATTCCTAGATCACGTTGCCATTCGGAGCCCGGACAGCGGATAGTCGTCATCATGTCCGAATCACCCTCCAGACGAGCCGCCGACTGGCCCCCGCCGGACGAGCGGGGCGGCGGTCGCGGTCAGCGGCCCGACGGCTACGGTCAGCGAGCGAACGCGGCGCAATCGCCGTGGGAGCCGCAACCGCGGTCGGCGCAGCGGCCGGCCGGGCGCGACGAGCGCACGCGCCGTGGAGGATACGACGACGGATACGGCAGCCAGGGCGGCCGTCCGGGTCCCGGCGGCGGCAGCCGCGGCGGGGGTCAGGCGGACTACGACGGCAACTACGACGACGGCGGTCGCGGCGGCGGGGGCTCCCGCGCCGGCGGCCGGGGCTATGACGACGGCTACGGCGATCCGCGCGGGCAGCGGGGCGCGAGCGGCTCCGGCGGCTATGACGATGATCACGACGAGGCTCCGCCGCGCGGCGGCACCCGGCGGGCCGGCGGCGGCTCCCGGGGGGCTTCCGGCGGCTCCCGGGCGGCGGCTCCGGCCCGCGGCCGCGGCGGCGCGCCGACCGGCCCGGCGGTCCCGCTGGGCCAGCGCCTGGGCATCGCGTTCGCGATCGGCGCGGTCCCGTCGCTGATCGTGGCGTTCCTGTGCGGCGCCGCGTCGGCCGGCGGGTCCTCCCGCTCGATCGCCGGCGTGACCCTGAACTCCCAGCTGCTGACCTACTCCGCGCTGGCCATCCCGGCCACGATGGCGATCATCGCCGGCCTGCTGCACTGGCGGCGCATCACCCCACTCGGCCTGACCTGGGGCTTCACCGTGGTGGCCGGCCTGAGCTGGCTCAGCCTGCTGTTCGCCGCCCAGGTGAAGAACGTGATCCCGCACCTGACGCCGCTGCTCACGGTGCCGCTCGTGACCGGCCTGGCCGTGCTGGCCGGGGCCTACCTCACCGACGAGAACACGCCGCCGAACGGCCGGTACGCCTGCCTGGCGGCAGTGATCGCCTCGCACATCGGCATCGTCGCGATCGTGGTGACGATCGTCCTGGCCTGACGGACAGCGGGCACTCCCCCGCACAGCGCAACGAACCCCGGCCGGGATCATCCCGACCGGGGTTCTTCGTCCTCGGCCCCGCAGGGCGGTTCCTACTTGCCGACCTCTTCCTCCGGCTCGGCCAGCGGCATCGGCCGGTCCTCCCACTTGGTCGACAGCGCGATCGTGGTCCGGGTCCGGGCCACCCCGCGGATGCGGGTGATGCGGCCGATGATCCGCTCCAGGTCCTCCGGATGCCCGGCGCGAACCTTCAACAAGAACGACTCCTCGCCGGCCACGAAGAAGCAGTCCTCGATCTCCGGCACGTCCCGCAGCCGCCAGGCCACGTCGTCGAGCTCGGCCGAGTCCGACAGCAGGATGCCTATCATCGCGGTCACGTTCAGCCCCAGCTGATCCGGCGCCACCAGCGCCCGATAACCAGTGATCACCCCGTTGGCCTCCAGCCGGTTGATCCGGTCGGTCACCGACGGACCCGACAGGCTGACCAGGCGGCCCAGCTCCGCGTACGACATGCGGCCGTTGGTCCGCAGCGCGTCGATCAACGCGCGGTCCACCGCGTCCATGCTTCCTGACCACCTCTTCATGTCGGTCCTGTGGGTCCCATGCGTCCGAATGCGAGCGTAGCGGCTCCCGTCAGCGCCCCCGCGCCACGACCACCCGGCAGGCCACGTTCACCCCCCGTTCACGATCTGTGACCGGCTTCACCTTCAATCCAGTGGACACACAGCGTGAAGCTCCTTAGAATTAAAGGCGTACTAGAGATTAAGCCCGACGGATCAAAGGAGTCAACGATGAACTTCTCACCGTACGAGGCCGCACACACCCGCCTCGCCGAACTCCGCAAGCAGGCCGCCAAGGCCCGCGACCGGCGACGCCACGCCTGAGCCGCGCCTATAGCGCCGGCCAGCCAGCCCTTGAGCACCACGAGAAGCACCACGAGCACCATCCACCCAAAGCTCCGGCCGCCGTTCGCGTCGATCGACTCCCCCCTCGGATCGACGCTCGGGTGATCGGCGGCCGGGAACAACGGGAGCGCCCGTCCAGTCCGTCCCCCCGGGACTGGAACGGGCGCTCCTTCGCTACGCCTCCGGCGCAAACGGCCGCTGAAACCAGAACGCCCGCGCCGTCGCACCATGCCGCCGAAAGTGCTCCAACCGATCCTGCGCCTCCTGCACCGTCGGCCGATGCCCATCCGGCACCCACCACATCGCCGAAGTAGCGACAGCCTGCGCCTGGAAGAACTCCTTCCGCCGAGCCAAAAACGCCCGATGCTCACCAGTGAAGGCAAACTCGCGCAACGCACCAATCGAGGTCCAGACCGTCAAATTGACGATCGTCTCCGGATCCCCAGGCCACGCAACATCACTGGCCCCAAGCTCCGGATCATCACCCTCCAACAACCAGACGAAGCCAGGCATGCTCTTACCCTGAGCGTTGATCCGCCCCAGGTTCTTGGTGAAGTCCGCGACGGCAGGGTCGTGCAGAGGCGCGACCAGCCGACCGATGTTCACCTGCGCTAGATGGAAGCCCTCGAACGGGCCGGACAGGGAATCGGCAGTGTCCATGGGCGCAGGCTACTGACAGCCTTGAGGTCTATGAGGAGTTGGTCCGTGGCGAGGCAGCGGTAGAAGGTGGCAAAGCCTCACCGATCGGCCAAGGCTCCACCCCACCGGCAGCCGCAGTCCTAAAGCGGACCACCCTCTTCCCCCGAATCCTTCAGTCCTCTCCCTGGGTTTTTGGTTTGTTCTCCTCGGTCACGTCGGCAGGGCTTTGCCTACAGTACCGCCGACCAGGTGTCAAGTTCATGCAAGCGCAACCGCAGCCCCAGGACTCTCACCGCAGCGGCATGGACTTGATACCTGGGCGGCGGTGCTGTACCCGTAGGGCTGCCGACGTGAGCGAGGGGAACAAACCCCACCTCACAAACCGCCAGCGCAGGGACTAACCGGGCCCACCTATGGACTAGCGCCAGTTCTCCGAGGGATCAGAGGTCCTCGCCGGAGGCGCCTGCCTTACCCAGCTTTTGACTTTGCCTAGCTTTTGACTGGCTTTTGACTGGCCTCTGACTTCACCTAGCCACCCCACCCCCACCCCCCTCACCCCCCAGCCCCAATCTCCCCCCGCCACCGCCGAAACAACACGTGCTCGACCCCCAGCACATCCAAAATCTTCCCCGCCACAAAATCCACAAGCTGCTGAACATCCTTCAACCCCGCATAAAACCCAGGCGCAGCAGGCAGCACCACAGCCCCAGCCTCATCCAGCTCCAGCAGATGCCGCAGCGTCCCCCGGTTAAGCGGAGTCTCACGGACACACACCACCAACGTCCGCCGCTCCTTCAGCGTCACATCGGCGGCGCGCTGCAACAGATCCTTCGACAGCCCCAGCGCGATACCCGCCACAGCAGCCGTAGAAGCCGGGACCACGACCATGCCCCGCGTCGGATAACTCCCAGACGACGGCCCCGCAGCGAAGTCGCCCGCCGTCCAATACCGGACGGCATCAAAGCATGGATGATCCGCCGACCGGCCAAGCCAAGCAGCAAGGTCCTCACGCCAATGGCCATCGCGGAACGAGATACCAGTCTCGTCCAGCACAGTCAGCCGAGCCGCGCGGCTGACCACCAAATCCACGTCCTCGCCGGCGTCGAGCAGAGCTCGAATAGTCGCGGCAGCATAGGGCGTCCCAGAGGCACCGGAAACACCAACGACCCAGGGGCGACGAGGACGATCGATCATGCCCCCATTGTCCCTCAGTCCTCAGTCCCCCTGTCCCCAAGTCCCCCAGCCGAACCCCGTCAGGTACTCGCCTTCGCGGTGCTCGGACCGGTCATCGCCGCCACCACACCCAGCCCTATGTAGACACACCCCGCCACGATCTGCTGCCGCCGCACCACCTTCGGCTTACGCAGCAGCGCCTGCCCCACGCCCCCAGCCAGAGCCGCGTAACCGCAGTCGCTCAGCAACGTAATCCCGACCACGAGCGTGCCCAGCACCATCATCTGCGTCGCCACGGAGCCATGCCCGCCGACCACGAACTGCGGCAGGAACGAGAAGAAGAACAGCGCCGCCTTCGGATTCAGCAAGCCGACCAGAGTCCCCTGCCCGAACAGGCGGCGCAGCGGCTGCGCAGGAGCCGCATCGGCCTCGAACGTAGTGCGCCGGTCCAGCAGACGCCGGACGCCGAGGTAGATCAGGTAGGCCGCGCCGGTGAATCGGACCACGTTGTACGCGGCAGTGGAAGTAGCCAACAACGCCGACAACCCATAGGCCGCGCCAACCACCAAGACCCAGTTGCCGACCGCCACACCCAGCCCGGACGCCATACCGGCGCGCCGATTCTGGTCCACGGAGCGGGTAACGACGAACACCACCGCCGGACCCGGCACAAGCGCGAAAACCAACGCCGCGCCCGCGACGAGGAGGAGCTGCGAGAAGGAGACCATCGTCACAGAGTGCCCCAGCCGCCGTCGGCTGGTCCACCCTTTTACTCGCCAAGCCACACACACCAAAAACCACAAAACAACATCAAAATCATCAACCAACATCAAAAACGCAAGACAACATCAAAAACATCCCGAACATCAAAAACATCAAAAACCATCAAACATCGAGCATCCGCCGCAACACAAACTTGATCCGCTCAATCTCCGCACCGGTCAACGCACCCCGATGCGGATTCACAATCCGCCCCCGCGACAACGCCTTGACCTGATCGCACATCGCAAACCCAGGCCGCCCACCCAACTCCACCCGGGGCTGGAACGGCAACCCACGATCAGTACTGGTACACGGCACAACCAGCACCAACCCATTGGGCAGCGCACAAGCAAAGCGCGAACCAACCACAATGGCCGGCCGCCGCCCACCCTGCTCCCGCCCGGCCTGCGGATCGAAGTTCATCCACCACACCGACCACGGCGTGATGGTCTGGCTCATCCGTGCACCGCGACGTCGGCCTCGGCCAACTCCTCGGCCTCGGCCCGCATCCCGGCCAACTCGTCCTCCGACAGCCGGGCCAGCGCGGCGAACGACTCGTGTTCGAACAGCAGCACCTCCAACGCGCCGTCGAGACTGGCCCCGCCCAGCTCGGACGTCGCTATGGCCGCGAGCCGATCCCGGTTGCGGGTGGTCACCTTCATCGTCGTGGTCGTCATACCGGAAGTATACCCAAGGTAAACCAGACCGACTAGCCCTCAGACTCCCGCCCCTCAGACCCCCAACCCACCAACGATCAAGTCCACCAACGCAAAGCAGAACAGCGAGATCCCCACAAACCCATTGGTAGTGAAGAACGCCCGATTCACCTTCGACAAATCATCCGGCTTCACCAGCGAATGCTCGTACCAGAAAGCCCCAGCGACCACAGCCACGCCCACGAACCAGAACGCCCCGCCGTCCGCCACCACACCGAACCAGACCAACAACCCAAGCGTGATCACATGCGTCACCACCGACGCCCGCAACGCAGCGGCAATGCCGAACCGCGCCGGCACCGACTTCACGCCGATCACCCGGTCCGCGGCCACATCCTGACAGGCGAAGATCAGGTCGAACCCCCCGATCCAGAAACCCACCGCCAGCCCGAGCAGCGTCGCCTGCCAGGACCACTGCCCGGTGACGCCGATCCACGCCCCGATCGGACCGATGGCCTGCGCGATGCCCAGAATCGCGTGCGGGTAGTTCGTGAAACGCTTCCCGTACGGATACAGCACCAGCGGCACCACCGCCACCGGCGCCAGAACCAGCGACAGCGGGTTCAGCAGAGCCGCGGCCGACAGGAACACCGCCAGCGCGGCCAGCGCCCCCAGGTAGGCCGTACGCACCGACACCGCCCCGGTCACCAGCTCCCGCATCTGCGTCCGCGGGTTCCGGGCGTCGATCTCCCGGTCGATGATCCGGTTCATCGCCATGGCGAAGGTCCGGGCCCCGACCATGGCCACGGTGATGATGAGCAGCTTGGCCCAGTTCACATGCCCGGTGGCCTCGGACATCGCCCACAGCGCACTGATGTAGGCGAACGGCAGCGCGAAGACCGAGTGCTCGATCAGCACCAGGCGCAGGAAGGCCCGGGTGCCCCCGACCAGGCCGTGCGCGGTCTCCGGGGCCTCGTTGACCTCGCGGGTGGTACCAGTGGGCTCGGCGGCAGGCCCGCTGCCAGCAGGCCCGGTGCCAGTGGGCCCGGCGGCGGACCCGGTGCCAGTGGGCTCGGCGGCAGACCCGGTACCGGCCGGCTCAGCGGCAGGCCCGGTGCCAGTGGGTTCCACAGGGGCAGTGGACATCAGAAGCCGTATTCCTTCCAGCGGCGGTCGACCTTCGCGGCGGTCATGGGATCGGAGGTGATCATCTCGGGCCAGCCGCGATGGTAGCCCTCCTCCGGAAGCTTGCGGGTGGCGTCGATCCCCGCCTTGCCACCGTAGAACTGCTGATAGGAGGCGTGGTCCAGGTGGTCCACCACCCCCTCGACCACAGTGAGGTCGCGACCGTAGTCCACATTCCCGAACGCGCGCCACGCCACCTCGGCGTAATCGTGAACATCACAATCGGCGTCGACCACGATGATCAGCTTGGTCAACGACATCAGGTGCGCACCCCAGATCGCGTGCATCACCTTCTGCGCGTGCTTGGGATAGCGCTTGTCGATCGACACGATCGCGCAGTTGTGGAAGCCCCCGGCCTCCGGCAGCGAGTAGTCCACCAGGTCCGGGATGATCACCTTCAGCAGCGGCAGGAAGAACCGCTCGGTGGCCTTGCCCAGCGGCCCGTCCTCGGTCGGGGGCCGCCCGACCACGATCGACTGGAACAGCGGCCGCTCCCGCATCGTCACCGCGGTCACCGTCAGCGCCGGGAACGGCTCCACCGGCGTGTAGAACCCGGTATGGTCCCCGAACGGCCCCTCGGGCAGCGTCACGCCGGGCTCCAGCCAGCCCTCGAGCACCACCTCGGCCTGCGCCGGCACCTGGAGCGGCACCGTCTTGCAGTCCACCAGCTCCACCCGCTTGCCCTGGATGAACCCGGCGAACAGGTACTCGTCGATGTCCGAGGGCAGCGGCGCGGTGGCCGCGTAGGTCACGGCCGGCGGGCAGCCGAAGGCCACGGCCACCGGCAGCCGCTCACCGCGCCGCTGCGCGACCGCGTAGTGGTTGGTGGAGTCCTTGTGGATCTGCCAGTGCATCGAGATGGTGCGCCGATCCTGGCGCTGAAGCCGGTACAGGCCCAGGTTCCGGCCACCGGTCTCCGGGTGCTTGGTGTGGGTCAGCCCCAGGTTGAAGAACGCGCCGCCGTCGTCCGGCCAGGTGTGCAGCGCCGGCAGCCGCTCCAGATCGACGTCGTCACCGGTCAGCACCACCTCCTGCACCGGCGCCTTCTTGACGTGCTTGGGCGGCACCGACTTCAGCTGCGCGGCCTTGCCCAGGGCGTCGCGCAGCCC
The DNA here is from genome assembly GCF_039531695.1 of Catenulispora yoronensis. NCBI lineage: Bacteria > Bacillati > Actinomycetota > Actinomycetes > Catenulisporales > Catenulisporaceae > Catenulispora > Catenulispora yoronensis. The sequence goes on along the minus strand of NZ_BAAAQN010000002.1, from coordinate 298,827 downwards.
GGAGACCCCCTGCGGCAGCTCCGGCTTGAGCAGGCCGCCGATCCGCTCCCCGATCTCGTCCAGGTCCTTCAGCCCCAGCGCCAGGCACAGCCGCTCCTCGGTCCCGAAGACGTTCATCGCCAGCGGGATCGGCTCGCCGTCCGGGGTACGAGCGCCGCGCACGTTCTCGAACAGCAGCGCGGCATTGGCATGATGATCGCCCCGAGGCGCCTTCTGCACCCGATCGGTGATCTCCCCGACCTCCAGATGCGGATCGACTTCTGCGCGGACACGCTTGAGCTGCCCTCGCCGTTCGAGGGCTTTCAGGAAGGAGCGCAGATCGTCGTAGGCCATGGTCACCAGTATGTGCCAGGGGTGGGAAGACCCCGGTACCGGTCCCGCAGAGCGTGGTTCGCCGTTACTGTTGAAACGTTAGAACCCCCGAGTTCCTGGGAGGGTGGCGGTGCTCCGTTTCGTGGTCCAGTGGCTGATCCCGATCGCGCTGGCGATCTTTGCCTGGGTCGACTGCCTGCTCACTCCCCGTCCGTACGTCCGGCTGCTGCCCAAACCGGTCTGGGCGGTGCTGATCGCGGTGCCGTATTTCGGGGCGCTGATGTGGATCCTCAGCGGCCGGGCCGGCCAGCCGCACGAACCCCGGCGCCGGGCCACCGACAGCGGGGCCGGCCTGTTCGGCTCGCTGAGCCGCGGCGGGACGCACCAGGCCCGCCCGCGCGTCGTCGACACCCGCGGACGCGGGGTCCGGAGCGGGACGGCCCGGGGCGGCGTCACGCCCGGCGAATGGGCGGTGCCGCCGGACGACGACCCGGAGTTCCTGCGGCGGCTCGGCGAGCAGCTGCGCAAGGACCGGCCGGAGAGCTGAGCCCCGCCCCTCAGCTTGACTCAGCCCACCTCAGCTTGCCTCGGCTCGGCCCGGCTCAGCTTGCCTCGGCTCGGCCCGGCTCAGCTTGCCTCGGCCCGCCTCAGCCCGCCGTGGACTGCATGGTGAACCCGAACATGTGCCGGTCCATGGTGAACACCGGATCCCCGTACGCCTCCGGGAAGTCCTCGAAACTCTCCTGGAGCTCCTGCACCAGGTAGTCGACCACCGGCTCGGCCAGCCCGACCCGCCGCGTGGACCACCGCGCCCAGGCCATCGCGACCGGCTCCAGCAGCTCCAGCTGGGCGTCGTCGGCGTTCACCCGGGCCGGGATCAGCACATTGATCAGTGTGTCGAACTTCTCCGGACCGTACAGCGGCGGATCCCCGGCGAACTCGGTCAGGCTGAGGCGGGCGAAGACCTCGCCCCACTCCCGCACGATCGCCGGATACGGCAGGCTGCGCGCCTCGTCGCAGGCGGCGAACTCGTCCAGCAGAGTCGGCAGGTCGTCGAGGTCGTAGCCGAAGTCGGCGCCGCCGGGCAGCTCGGCCGGCTCCGGGAGCACGGCCAGGCGGGAGAGCATCAGCGCCCGCAGCGCGGCGAAGTCGTCGCCCTCGTCGTCCTCCTCGTCGAGGTCGTCCAGATCGCCGCCGAAGTCCTCGAAGTCCTCGAAATCCTCCAGGTCCTCGATCTCGTCGAGGTCGTCGTCCGACTCCTCGTCCTCGCCGTCCTCGCCGCCCTCCTCGTCTTCGTCCTCGTCCTCGTCCGGCTCCAGGTCGTCCGGGCCGCCGTCGAACTCGTCCTCGTCGACCACCGTCTCCAGCACCGCCGGCTCCAGCCGCCGGCGCAGCTCCCCGGCCTCGATCCGGTCCAGGGAGAACACCCCCTCGGCCGCCTCGGCGAACTCGGCGCGGATCTCGGCCAGGATGTCCGGCAGATCCGCCGGGTCGACCAGCAGCACCTCCACGACGCTGCCCTGGGCGTTGTTGGCCACCGTGGCGGTGAAGGCGTATTTGTCCTTGCCCCGCTTGAAGGCCGCGATCAGCAGCTCGCCGTCGGCGAAGACGTCGGAGACCGACCAGCCCTCCAGGAACTCCACCGGCTGCAGGGCCGCGCCGTACCAGTCCGGACGGCGCACCCCCTTGCGGAACAGGCGCTCCGAGGCCTCCGCTGCCCGGCCGGCCACCGCCGGCGAGGCGACCGAGGCCACCGCGCACAGCACCGCCTGGGTGCGCGGCGAGCCGACCAGCTCCAACACCTCGACCAGGCCCAGCTCGGCGCCCTCGGGCTCGTCGTCCTGCTGGAGCGCCGCGGTCCACAGGCCGCCGAGGAACGCCGAGGCCCACAGCTCGGCGTCCAGCGGCGTGCGCACGGTGCGCGGATCGCCGTACACCTCGTCCAGCGCGTCAAAGAGCTGCTCGAACTCCGGGGGCAGCTCCGGATGCCGCGCCGGGGAGGGGGGATGCGCCCGCCGGTTCGGGGTACCGGGACGCGAGGAGTGGTGGGGCTGACGGCGCGGCTTGGGTCTCACCGTCTCATGCTCTCAGACAACCGGCGCCGGGAAGGGAGCAATCCCCGACACAGAAGGCGGGCGCTGCCCATTCGGATGGAGGTGGCCTTTGTGGAAGCCCCCGAACATCAGGGACAAGATCAACATCACCACGAGGAGGATGAGCGCGTACCAGACGCAGCCGCTCCCCCGGGAGCCGCGTCTGCCCCGGTCATCGTCGTCGTAACGCTTTCTCGATCGCCCGCCGATTGCCGCCATAGGTCTTAAGATAACTGCGTTAGGGGGTCACTGTGACAGGTGGGGAGAAGCCCGTTTCCGGGAGTAGCTCGGACGGACATACGCAGATCGTGGTCCGCACCGAAAGCGGACGCGGACTGCGCGGAACGCTGGTCCGCTGGGGACTGGGCGCCGTGGCGCTCGTGGTCGTGTTCACCTTGTTGGGAGCCGTCACGAACTTGATTCACCTACGGAACCCGTTCGGCGAGACCACGACGATCCGCAGCAGCCCGGTGCTGTTGAAGTCGATCAGCGAGCTCAAGCGCTTCGAAGCGGCCAGCGGCGAGTTCCAGGTCGTGGTCGAGGTGCAGAACAGCTCCTGGCTGCCGTCGTTCCTGGCCGGCAGCGACACGTTCTTCCTGGGTGACGGCACCGTCGGCGCCTACGTCGACTTCGGCAGCCTGGGCGCGGACAAGGTGCAGGTCTCCTCCGACCGGCTGTCCGCCACCATCACGCTGCCCAAGCCGGTGCTCGACCCGGTCGCGCTGGACGTGCACAAGAGCTACATCATCGGCCAGCAGCAAGGCGTGTTCGACCGCCTCTTCAACAACGACCCGAACCAGGTGCAGCCGCTCCTGGTGGAGGCGACCAAGCAGATCGACGGAGCCGCGGCCAAGAGCCAGCTGGTGACGATCGCCGAGAAGGACACGACGCAGATGCTGCAAGGACTGCTGCACTCGCTCGGGTTCACCGGGACGATCGCCGTCAACTACAAGTAGGGCGCGAGAGACAGACGCGGAACGGCCGCCGCATCCCTGGATGCAGCGGCCGTTCCGCGTTCCCGTGTTCCTGCGTTCCCGTGTTCCTGCTCGCAGTGCGCTACTTCACATTCGCGTAGGAGTGCAGCCCGTTCACGAAGATCGACACGACGAAGTAGTTGAAGATGAAGCAGCCGTAGCCGACCAGCGCGACGATCGAGGCGTTGCGCCCCTTCCAGCCGCGCGTGGCCCGCGCGTGCAGATAGGCGGCGTACACGACCCAGGTGATGAACGCCCACGTCTCGGTTGGGTCCCAGCCCCAGTACCGGCCCCACGCGCGCTCGGCCCAGATCGAGCCGGCGATCACCGTGAAGGTCCAGATCGGGAACGAGAACGCCAGGATCCGGTACGCCACCAGGTCCAGCTTCATCGCCGAGGGAACCCGCCGCCACATCGAGCCGGGGCTCGCGGTGCCGAGCTTGGCCCGCGTCTCGTACCGGGACTTGAACAGGTACAAGACGGTGGCCAGGGTCGCGACGGTGAACGCCCCGGAGCACAGCACGGCGGCGGCGACATGGATCACCAGCCACGGCGAGTGCAGCGCCGGGACCAGCTGCTCGGCGTCCTTGTAGAGCACCTCCACGGCCAGGCCGAGGATGACGACCACGAAGCCGGTGACGAACACCCCGAGCCAGCGCGCGTTCTTGCGGAACAGCAGGCCGACGTAGATGGCCATGGCCACGGCCGACCCGGCGATCGTGAACTCGTACAGGTTGCCCCACGGCACCCGGTGCGCGGCCAGGCCGCGGCAGGCCACGCCGACCACGTGCAGCAGGAACGCCAGCACCGTGGTGCTGACCGCGATGCCGCCGGCGGTGATGGCGCGCAGGTTGCCGCCGTCGATCACCGGGTCCGGCTCGTCCAGGTCCGGCAGGTCGTCGAGGTCGGCCAGATCGTCCAGCTCGTCGAGCCCGGACAGGTCGTCCGGGACCGTGACCGGCTTGGCGTCGCCGCCCTGCCCGCCGCCGGCCCCCTGGCCCCCGGCCGCCACGAGCGCCTCGGCCTGCGCCGGCACGGTGGCCGCGGCCTGGGCCCCGGCACTCTTCCCGGCCGCAGTCTTCCCGGCAGCGCTCTGCTCGGCCGCCGTCACCACGAACGACGACTTCCGCCCGAACACCCACTCCGCCGTATAGGCGAAGAAAGCGATGAGGTACACGAACATCGCGCCGTAGATGGCGTAGTTCGAGAACCGCGCCAGCGATTCGTTGATCACTTCTGTGCTCCCACCTTCGCCGGACGCAGACCCCTGCCCACGCCCCTCACCTCGTCCCGCAACCGCGCGTCCTCGGCCCGGGCCAGGCCCGCCACCTCGACGCGGATCGCCTCGTCGCCCGCGGGTTTCACCCGGACGAACACCCGCCGCCGCCGGATGCCCAGCGACAGCACCAGCCCGCCGACGATCCCCACGGCCGAGACGAGGACCAGGGTCTTCGACGGGTCGTGGTTGATGTCGAACTGCGCGTACTCCTTGAAGCCGTCGAAGGTGACCGACCCGATCCCGTCCGGCAGCTGCACGGTCTTGTTGTCCACCAGGTTCAGCTTGGCGGCGAAGTTGTTCTTGTCCGCGGTCAGCCGCAGGTGCTGCGCCTTGCTCTCGTCGAACCGGTAGACCGACGGCACGTCGCCCAGGTCGCCGATGTACACGTTGACGATCAGCGCCGGGTCGTAGGCCGCCGGGAAGTCGGACACCGGGCCCATGGTCGGGCTCATCCCGCCGTCCACCGGCAGGAACGTCCCGTCGACGCCCAGCTCCGTGGCCTTGCCGTCCTTGTCCTTGATGCCGTCGTTGACCCGGAGCATCCCGGAGGACTTGAACATCGCGCCGGACTCGAAGTACTTGACCGGCCCGCTGTAGACCACGGTGCCGGCGCTGTTCCGCACGGTGATGACCGGCGAGTACCCGTGGCTGACCAGGTAGAGGCTCACCCCGTTGACGGTGATCGGCACGTTGGTCTTGACCGTCTTGTGCTTCTCGGTGGCCGACCCGGCGGCCCGGTAGGTGACGTCGGCCGTGAAGTCGCGCGGCTGGCCGTAGTCGCCGGCCTTCCGGCTGGTCTCGTAGCGGGCGTCGAACCGGTCGAGCTTCAACGAGAACGCGGGCAGGCCGTCGGGGTCGACGCCGCCGCCGAAGTCCCGGTCGTCGTACCTCAGTCCGATGTTGTTGAAGGTCTCGCCCTCGTTGACCAGGACCTTGCCCTGGTACCCGAAGTAGCCCTTGACCGCGAACCCGGCCAGCACCCCCACCAGGGACAGGTGGAAGACCAGATTGCCGACCTCGCGCAGGTAGCCGCGCTCGGCCGAGACCCAGCCGCCGCCGGCGGCGTCGGTGCCGCGCACCACGCGGAAGCGCTTCTTGCGCAACACGGCTTCGGCGGTGTCGAGCTTGGTCCCCACCGAGGTCCCGGAGGCGTCGGTCCAGCGGTAGTGCGCGGGCATCCGCGCGAGGTTCCGGGGCGCGGCCGGCGGCGGCTTGCGCACCGCCTTGTAGTGCTGCCAGGACCTCGGGATGATGCAGCCGATCAGCGAGACGAACAGCAGCAGGTAGATCGAGGAGAACCACACCGACTTGTAGACGGTGAAGAACTGGAGCCGGTCCAGCCAGGGTCCCAGGGTCCGGTGGTCCGCGATCCACTTCGTGGCCAGCGACGCGTCGGTGTTGGCGCTGCGCTGCGGCAGCAGCGACCCGGGGATCGCGGCCAGCGAGAGCATGAACAGCAGGATCAGCGCCACGCGCATCGAGGTCAGCTGCCGCCAGGCCCAGCGCAGCAGTTCCAGCCGGCCCAGTCTGGGCAGGGTGACGGAGCCGTCCGCGACCGGCCCGCTGTCCTCCCGGGGAGCCGTGGACAGGCTCTCCGCGTCCATCTCTTCCGTCGGCGACGCCATAGTCAGTCTCGGTTCTAGATCGGGGACACGAACCCGGGGGCCTGGCCCTGGAGCCAGGCCACCAGGTGGTTCCACTGGCCGGTGACCAGCAGGACGCCGATGACGACGAGCATGCCGCCGCCGATCCGCATCACGGCCTGGTAGTGGCGCTTCACGTACCCGAACGCCCCCATCGCCTTGCGGAAGGCCACGGCGGTGAGCACGAACGGCAGACCCAGACCCAGACAGTACGCCACGCCGATGAGGACCGAGCGCCCGGCGTTGCCGGAGTCGATGGACAGCGAGGCCACCGCCGACAGCGTCGGGCCCATGCACGGTGTCCAGCCCAGGCCGAACAGGATCCCGAGCAGCGGCGCGCCGGCCAGGCCGACCCGCGGGTCGCGGTGGAACCGGGCCTCGCGGTTGAACACCCGGCTCAGCACGCCCGGCAGCACCCCGGCGAAGGACAGGCCCATCAGGATCGTGATCGAGCCCAGCACGATCTGGATGGTGCGCCGCTCGCTGACCAGGAAGTGGCCGCTCCAGCCGGCGAAGACCTGGAGCAGCACGAACACGATGCTGAAGCCGAGCACGAACAGCAGCGCGCCCAGGATCATCCGGCCGCGCTTGGCCCGGGCCGCCTCGTCCAGGGTCTGGTCGCCGAGGTCCACGCCGGTGAGCCCGGTGACGTAGGACAGATAGCCCGGGACCAGCGGCAGCACGCACGGCGACAGGAACGAGATCAGGCCGGCGGCGAGCGCTATCGGCAGGGCCACCAGGAAGCTGCCGTACTCCACCCGCATCTGCGTGTCGGTGTATCCGGAAGCCAGGTGCGCCACGACGGCGGCGGAGGTACTCACGGCCGTCGGCTACTTCTCGGCGGCGAGGGCGTCGAGCTCGGCGGCCACCTCGGTGTAGGTGATCTCGCGCAGCGCGCGCCAGGCGATCTTGCCCTGCCGGTCGATGACGATCGTCGAGGGCACGTTCTGCAGCGAGGTGATCCCGACCAGCTGGGACAGCAGCGCGCCGTCGTCGCCGTCGACCAGGTTCGGGTAGCTGAGCTGCTTGTCCGCGGCGAACGCCCGGGCCTGCGGGACGTTGTCGCGGGTGTCGATCCCGACCACCTGCACACCCTTGTCCTTGTAGGCCTCGTAGACGTGTTCCAGGTACGGCGCCTCGCGCTGGCAGGGCGGGCACCAGGCACCCCAGATGTTGACCACGATCACCTTGCCCTTGAAGGTGTTCATGTCCAGCTGGGGGCCGTCCAGCGTCTTGCCGGACAGCATCGGGAACGCTTTGCGCTGGCCGACCGAGAAGGCCACGGCGGTGCCGTCGCCGTCCTTGTTCTTCGGCCCGCTCCCGCCGCAGGCGGCCGGCCCGAAGGCCAGGGCGGCGGCCGCCGCCACGGCGAGCGACCTGCGTGTTCGTTCCGTCCTGCGCAGCATGTGAAAAGTTTCGCATGCGGCCCGCGGCGGTCGGCCACAGGGTCCGCCGCAACGGACGAACAGTCGCACTGCGCCCATGATGGGCGAACCCAGCGCGACGGCGGGCGGCGGTACGGACAACTCCGTACCGCCGCCCGCCGGGGTTGCTCAGGGCTCACGGCCCGGCCGGACCGTCGGCCGGGCTGTCGGCCGTACTACGCGCCGGCGACGAACTTCTTGCCGTTCTTGACCGGCAGCAGGTCCTTGGCCGGCTCGCTGTAGCGCACCGCGGTGATCCGGCCGTCGGTGAACTCGAAGGAGGTCAGCGACGCCAGCGTGCACTCGCGCTTGCGCGGGTCGTGCAGGAACGAGCGGTGCTCGGCGGCCAGCCGGCTGATCCAGATCGGCAGCTGGTGGCTGACCAGCACCACCTCGTGGCCGGGGGCCAGCTTCGCGGCGTCGGCCAGGGCCGCGTGCATCCGCTTCACCTGCTCCTTGTACGGCTCGCCCCAGGACGGCTTGAACGGGTTCCACAGCTTGAACCACACCGACGGCCGCTTCAGCACGCCGTCGCCGACCGAGAACTTCTTGCCCTCGAAGAAGTTCCCGGCCTCGATCAGCCGCTCGTCGACGCCGACCTCCAGGTCGTGGCGGGCCGCGATGGGCGCCGCGGTCTCCTGGGCGCGCTGGAGCGGGGAGGCCACGACCGCCCGCACGTCGTGGTCGGCGAGGTGGTCGGCGACCCGTTCGGCCATCTTCTGCCCGAGGTCGGACAGGCGGAAGCCGGGCAGGCGGCCGTACAGCACGCCGTCGGGGTTGTAGACCTCGCCGTGGCGCATCAGGTGGACGACGGTCTTGGTCTCGGGCATGGCTTGTGAGGTTTCCTCTCGGAGGTGGGACGGTGCTCGGGTCGGGCGGGGTCAGGGACGTTCCGCCGCGGCCGCCGCGCGGGCCGCGTGGGGCAGCGCCTCGGCGATGGTCTCGACCGCCGCCTCGTCGTGCGCGGCCGAGACGAACCAGGCCTCGTACGCGCTCGGCGGCAGGTACACGCCGCGGTTCAGCATGGCGTGGAAGAACTCGGCGTAGGCCTTGGAGTCCTGGGTCTTGGCGTCGGCGTAGTCGCGCACCGGCCGGTCGGTGAAGAAGACGGAGAACATGGTCCCGGCGAACTGCACGGTGTGCGGGACGCCCTCCTTGGCCAGCGCCTCCGAGGCCAGGTCCGCGATCCGGTGCGCGGTGGCGTCCAGGTGGCTGTAGACGTCGGGGGTGCAGTTCCGCAGCGTGGCCAGGCCGGCCGCGGTGGCCACCGGGTTCCCGGACAGCGTCCCGGCCTGGTAGACCGGCCCGGCCGGGGCCAGGTGCGCCATGACGTCGGCGCGCCCGCCGAACGCCGCGGCCGGGAACCCGCCGCCCATCACCTTGCCGAAGGTCATCAGGTCCGGCACCACGCCGTCGATGCCGTACATGCCCTCGCGGGAGGCCCGGAACCCGGTCATCACCTCGTCGGAGATGTACAGCGCGCCGTTGGCCTGGCAGATCGCGGCCAGGAACCGATTGAAGCCGGGCTCCGGCGGGACGATGCCCATGTTGCCGGGCGCGGCCTCGGTGATCAGGCAGGCGATCTCGGAGCCGTGCGCCTCGAAGGCGGCCTTGACCGCCTCGGGGTCGTTGTACGGCAGCACGATGGTGTCGCCGGCCTGCGCGCCGGTCACGCCGGGGGTGTCCGGCAGGGCGAAGGTCGCCAGCCCGGAGCCGGCCGCGGCCAGCAGCGCGTCGACGTGGCCGTGGTAGCACCCGGCGAACTTCACGACCTTGCCGCGCCCGGTGAAGCCGCGGGCCAGCCGGATCGCGCTCATCGTCGCCTCGGTCCCGGAGGACACCAGCCGCACCTGCTGGACCGGGGCGATCCGGGCGACGATCTCCTCGGCGAGCTCGACCTCCCCGGCCGACGGCGCGCCGTAGCTGGTGCCGTTCCGCAAGGCCTTGGTCGCGGCCTCGACCACGGCCGGGTGGTTGTGGCCCAGGATCAGCGGCCCCCAGGAGCAGACCAGGTCGACGTACCGGTTGCCGTCGACGTCGGTCAGGTACGCGCCCTGTCCGGAGGCCATGAACCGCGGCGTCCCGCCGACCGCTCCGAATGCCCGCACCGGGGAGTTCACGCCGCCGGGCGTGACCGCCCGCGCCCGCTCGAACAGGTGCTGGGACTGGGTCTCGGGGGCCTCGTAGGGATGCGCGTTCATGCCGCCCATCGTCTCAGACGGCGAGGGGTGGCCAGGCACCCCCGGGGGACGGCCGCCGGGCCGCACCGCGGGCCCGGCTCACGCCGGGGCCGGGGTCCGGGCGGCCGACGCCGCGATCGCCGCCACCGCGACGACGATGAACAGCGGGAGCAGCAGGTAGGCGCCGTGGATGCCGACCCGGTCGGACAGGAAGCCCAGGGCGAACGGAGCGGTGCCGACCGCGATCCCGGCGCCGAACATGTTCACCGCGCCGGCCAGTTCGGCCTGGCCGCCGGACAGCTCGATGCCGCGCGAGGAGATCAGCGGGAACTGGAGCGCCACGCCGAGGCCGGCCACCGCCAGGCCGAGGAACATCGACACCGCGTCGGAGCCCAGCCAGAAGATGGCGAAGCCAAGCAGGTTGGTGCCGAACGAGCCGTAGATCAGCCGGTCGATCGAGATCCGCAGCGCCAGCCGCCCGCCGACGGTCCGGCCGATCGCCATGCCGGCGACGACCGCGGTGACGCCGGTCGCGGCGGCCCCGGCGGACAGGCCCGCGCGGTCCTGGAGCAGGGTGGCGCACCAGAGGGTCAGGCAGAACTCGATGGCGCCGGCGCAGACCCCGGCGACCTGGTTGAGCCAGAAGCGGCGAGGCAGGTCGCGCAGGGAGTTCGTGGTCATGGGCAGGTTGGCCGGGACGGCGCCGAGCGGGCTCTCCACGCGCGGCGCGGGCACCGTCACCTGGGTGTCCTTCTGAGTGCCCGTCTGGGTCTTCAGCTCCACCGCCGTCGCGCCGCCGACCCCGGCGAGCGGGACGTCGTCGAGATCGGCCTCGAAGACGACCTGCTCGACGTCCGGCAGCAGCCAGTCCGGCTCCCGGATCCGGCCCAGGAGCAGGTACAGCACCCCGCTGAGCGGGGCCACCAGCAGCAGCGCCACCCGCCAGCCGATGCCGATCGCCGCCGCGCCGCCGACCGCGAGCGGGGCCGCGACGCCCACGAAGGCGGCCACGGCGTTGGCCTCGGTGATGGCGGCCGGACCGGTCTCGGGACCGTGGGCCCGGGCCAGGGCGGCGGGCACGGCTATGCAGAGCCAGGACCCGAAGACACCGCAGATGGCGGCAGCCGGAATCGTTACCGTCAGAACCGGTACGGCACAGAACAAACCGACCGCCAGCGACAGCCCGACCAGCCCCCACCACAGCGCGGGCCGGGACCCGCCGGCCCGGCGGATGTACCAGGGCGCCGTCAGGCCGCCGATGGTGACGCCGACGGCGTACCCGGTCGAGTGCAGGCCCGCGACGCCCGCCGATATGTGCAGATCGTCCTTGAGCAGGTTGATCGAGGGGCTGAAGGCGTAGAGGAAGAAGGCGAAGGCGCCGAGCTGGAGGTACAGCAAGCGGGTCCAGCTGTCGCGCCGGACCCGCCGGGTGGACTCAGGAAAGGTGGTGCTCACATCTCACGCATCGCAGGTCAGCTTTCATCGGCGGGCACTTCCTCAAGCACAGCCCGGGCCACGGTGACGGCGTCGGCGCTCACCTCGACGGCTTCGACACCGGCGACGGCGACCGCTTCGGACCGCTCCGACGGCTCGGAGGCTCCGGGGGAATCTGCGGATTCAGCGGATTCAGCGGATTCAGCGGCGGACTCGGCCTCCGCATTCCCGGCCGCGAGCCCGGTGGCCTCGGCGGCGACCGCTTCGGCCAGCATCCCGGCCACCTCGGCGGAGCCGCCGTCGAGCGCGGGGGCGCCGGCATCGGCGGCACCAGTTCCGGCGGCACCCCGCACGGCCGCGGTCCCGACCGATCCAGCAGGCTCGGCGGCGACCTCCTCGGCCAGCATTCCGGCCACCTCGGCGACGTCGGCGACGACGGCGATGTCGGCGACCACGGCACTGTCCGGTCCGGCGGCAGCAGCTCCGGCCTCGGCGACCGCGACGCTGTCCGGCCTAACCTCGGCGATCTCCGCCTCCGGCGTCACGACCCGCTCCCCGAAGGTCACGGTGTCGTAGACGTACTCGTCCACCACCGGCTCGGACGTCGGGTGCGCGGCCGGAACCACGGCGGCCTCGGAGTGCGCGCCGCAGCCGTAGTCCAGCGACACCACGCGGCCGTCGCTCGGCGCGATCTCGTTGGTGCACACGCCGAAGGCCTGGCCCAGCATGCCGGCCAGGGGGGCCAGGAAGCCGCAGCCGGAGCAGCGGGCCGGCGCGGCCTGGGCCATCGGGGTGTGCGGGCCGAACTCGCCCTCGTGCCAGCGCTCGGCGGCGTCCTCGCGGCCCTCGCGGGAGAGCACCCGCGGCCGGCCGAGGCCGAGCTGGAAGGCGACCAGCGGCAGGCTGTCGCGGCGCACCTCGCGGTACGGGTCGGGCTGCTTCTCGTCCTCGCCGGTGTAGGCGGGCACCAGCCGGGTGTCGTCCTCGGCGATCGGGAGCAGGTCGCCGGGGCCCAGGTCGCCCGGGCGCAGCCGCTCGCTCCACGGCACCCAGTCCGGGGCCAGCACCGATTCGGAGCCGGCCACCAGCACGGTCTCGTCCAGGGTCACGAACTTGGTGCGCGGCGCGCGGGTCAGCGTCACGGCCCAGTTCCAGCCGCGGTAGCCGCGCTCCTTGCACTCGAACAGGTGGGTGACCACCCGGTCCCCCTCGGCGACCACGCCGACGTGCCGTCCGACCTCGCCGATGCCGGCCACGTCCTCGGCCGCCGCCAAGGCCAGTTCCACCGCCTCGGCGCACACCGGGTCCAGGACCGGCTGGCGGGTGCGCGGCCGGCTGTCTGCTGAGCGGGCTGGGATGGCGGTCGCGGCGTTCACGCCTCGATTCTCCCCCATCCCGGGGGGTCCGTGTGACAGAGGTTCGGCCACCGGGGAAACCGCGGGGAAATCCGCGCCGCGGCGGGCTGTCGGCCGCCGTTTGAATCACCGGCTCCCCACGTACGCGTTTTCCGGGCAGGATAGGGGCGTGGCCAAGGATCAGACGCCGAATCGGGACGGCGAGGAACGGACGCGGGTGTTCGACGCCCCGGAGTCGACGCAGTCGTTGATCCCGCAGCCCCCGCCGTTGCCGCCGAAGCGCTCCCGGACGCCCGCCCGGTCCGCCGACCGGCCCTCGGACCCGGTCCCGGCCCCGGTCTCCACGCCGGTCTCCACGCCGGTCTCGGCCCCGGCCGCCCCGGCCGCCCCGGCAACCTCATCAACCTCAGCACCCTCGGCGGCCGCCGGATCCGATCCGGTGCCCACCCGCACCATGGCCACCCAGGACCTGGAGGCCCTCACCGGGGCCACCCTGCACCTGGCCACCACCGTGCCGGAACTGGCCGAGGTGGCCCAGGACCTGTCCCCGGCCGACATAGAGCTGCTCACCCCGCGCGAGCCGGTCCGGCCGGAGTCCGACGCCGCGCGCCTGCTGCGCCGGTTCGGCGAGGGCACCGAGGCCACCGGCCGCGCGGTCGGCCGGGTCGGCGGCGTCGTCGGCCGGCGGATCCGCAAGGTCACCGGGGCCGGCGGGGCCCGGGAGTCCGGCCTGTCGCAGCTGATCGAGCTGCACGCGGTGAACTCGGCCGGCGACCTGCTGATCACGCTGGCGCTGGCGCAGTCGGTGTTCTTCGGGGTGCAGCCCGGCCAGGCCCGCGGCAAGGTCGCGCTCTACTTGGTGATCACGATGGTGCCGTTCGTGCTGCTGGCGCCGGTGATCGGCCCGCTGCTGGACCGGTTCGGCCACGGCCGCCGGATCGCGATGGCGCTGACCATGGCCACCCGGCTGATCCTGGCGCTGATCATGGCGCGCACCGTCAACGGCTCGGCCAACCTGGCACTGTACCCGGCGGCGTTCGGCTGCCTGGCCGCCTCCAAGGCGTACGGCGTCACCCGCTCCGCGGTCATCCCGCGCCTGCTGCCGCCGGGCACCACCCTGGTGAAGGCCAACTCCCGGACCTCGATGGCCGGCATCGTGGCCACCTTCGTCTTCGCCCCGATCGGCGGCCTGCTGGTGCACTTCGGCGCGGCCTACTGCCTGGTAGGCGCGGCGCTGGTGTTCGCCCTGGGCTCCTATCTGTCGATCCGGCTGCCGGCGCACGTGGACTCCGCCGAGGGCGAGCAGAAGGCGCAGCTGAAGAAGAAGGACCGGGACCTGGACCCGCGGCTGTCCGAGACCATGCCGAACCTGCGGCTGCGCTCGGTGGGCCCGGCGGTGGTGCTGGCGCTGCGCGCCAACGCGGCCTTCAAGTGCTTCTCCGGGTTCCTGACCATCTTCATGGCCTTCCTGGTCCGCTACCACCCGCTGGCCGGCTACAAGGACCTGGTCGCGATCGGCATGATCGCCACCGCCGCGGCCGTCGGCAACGCGCTGGGCACCTCGATGGGCTCGATGCTCAAGGCCCGGGCCCCGGAGGGCGTGATCTCGGCGATGCTGGCGCTGACCACCGGCGCGGTGCTGGCCTGCGCGTTCTACTACAACCTGATCACGGTGCTCACCGTGGCCGCGGTGTCGGCGATGAGCGCCTCGCTGGCCAAGCTGTCGCTGGACGCCCTGCTGCAGCGTGACACCCTGGAGCGGGTCCGCACCTCGGCGTTCGCGCGCTCCGAGACGATCCTCCAGCTGTCCTGGGTGATCGGCGGCGGCCTGGGCATCGCGATGTCCTTCCCCGGCAACGGCAACGGCACCCTGGCGTTCATCGTCGCGGCCGTCGCGCTGCTGGCCGTGTGCCTGGTGACACTGAAGGCGCTGGCGGACTTGCGGTTCGTCGCGCCCAACCCCGCGCAGAGCTTCGGGGTCTGACGGACGGCACCTACGGGAACACGGTCCGCGCGCGGACCGTTTGTCCGCCGTGCGGACACTCGACCACGCAAACCACCCACAGAACAACGGGGAGTGACGAATGTACGAGTTCTTGCTGGCGGCCGCCGTGGAGGCCGAACGGGAAGCGCTGCAACAGCGCGCCCACGGCCTCACGGTGATCGTCACCGGCGCCGGACCCGCCGCCGCGGCCACCGGCGCGGCCTGGGTCCTGGCCACCGAACCCTACGAACTGGCGCTATCGGTCGGGATCGGGGGCGGTTTCGCCCCGCGCGCGCCGATCGGCTCGGTGGCGGTGTCCACCCGGGTGGTGGCCGCCGACCTCGGCGCCGACTCCCCGGACGGCTTCCTGCCGGTCGAGGAGCTGGGCTTCGCCCCGCGGGTGGAGCAGCCCGACGAGCGCTGGAGCAAGCGGATCGCGACCGCGCTGAGCGAGGCCGGGCTGAACGTGGTGACCGGCACGGTGCTGACGGTGTCCACGGCCACCGGCACCGCGGCCCGGACCGAGGAGCTGGCGCGGCGCCACCCGGACGCGGTGGCCGAGGCGATGGAGGGCTTCGGCGTGGCCAGCGCGGCGACGATGGCGGAGCTGCCGTTCGTGGAGATCCGGGCGATCTCCAACACGGTGGGCCCGCGGGACCGGGAGGCGTGGCGGATCGGCGCCGCGCTGGAGGCCCTGACCACGGTCGGGCAGACCCTGAGCGCCTTGCAGGCGCCCGACGTCGCATAATCGGCGCTATGCCTGAAGCGCACCCGAACGTCCTGCCCGACAAGCTCTCCATCGCCTATTCGCCGTGTCCCAACGACACGTTCGTGTTCCACGCGCTGGCGCACGGCCTGGTGCCCGGCGCCCCGGCCCTGGACGTCACGTTCGCCGACATCGACGTGACGAACTACTGGGTGCAGGAGGCGGACGCGCCTGACGTCCTGAAGATCTCCTATCCGGCGCTTCCGCTCGTGGCGGACCGGTACGAGCTGCTGCACTGCGGCGGCGCCCTGGGGCGCGGGTGCGGGCCGCTGGTGCTCTCGCGGGGCGCCTTGGACGCCGAGGCCCTGTCCGGCGGCGTGGTGGCCGTGCCGAGCCTGCTGTCGACCGCCTATCGCCTGTACGAGCTGTGGGCGGCCCGGAACGTCCCGGGCGGCATGCAGGTCGAGGTCCTCCCGTTCCACGAGATCATGCCGGCGGTGGCGGCCGGCGAGGTGGCCGCCGGGCTGGTGATCCACGAGGCCCGGTTCACGTACCAGAACTTCGGCCTGACCTGCCACGCCGACCTCGGCCAGTGGTGGGAGGCCGAGACCGGCCTGCCGATCCCGCTGGGCGCGATCGTGGCCCGCAAGGCGTTGGGCGAGGCGGCGCTGGCCGAGCTCAGCGGGTTGATCCGCGCGTCGGTCGAATACGCGTGGGCCGATCCCCGGGCTTCGCACGAATACGTGATGGAGCACGCGCAGGAGATGGATCCCGAGGTCGCCGAGCAGCACATCGGGCTGTACGTGAACGAGTTCACCCGCGACCTCGGGCCGGACGGCCTCGCCGCGGTGGAGGCGCTGCTGGCACGCTGAGCGCCGGGCGGCACCTCCGCATCGGGCTCCGCGCGGACGCGGAGCCCTTTCAGGGGTTTTCCACAGCGGTTCGAGGGGGCGGCATGACGGCGTATCCGGGGTTCGCAGTGATACTCCAGCGGGTGCTGGAGCATCGGGGCGCCGACGAGGACTGGCTGGCCGACTCCTCCGGCCTGGCCCCGGCCGCGGTGCGGGCGGTGCTGGACGGCGCGGTGCCGGATCCGGAGCAGCTGCACGTGCTCGCTCACGCGCTGGGCTACCACGTCGAGGACCTGTTCGTCCTGGCCGACATCCCAGTGCCGGTGGAGCTGACGCCCTTGGACCCGCAGGCGAGCGGCCCGGTGAACGGTCTCGTGGAGCGGGTGGACCTGCTGCCGCCGGACCAGCGACGGACGATCCACGCCTTGGTGGCCGGCCTGCCCCAGGAGCCGCGACCGGTCCCGGACGGTCGCGTTCGACCCGTCCCCAGCGTGGCGGAAGCCGGTTTCAGCGCGGCGCTGATGACGCTGCTAATCCACAATCGGAACCTGGGTTCGCGCGTCGCGTACGCCATGGCCTGCATGACGCACGGCCGCATGTACCTGGCCCGGACCACTTACCGCTCCATGACTGACCGCCCGACACAGCTGAAACCCGACTGGATTCTCAGTATCGCGGCCGTAGTGGGCATTCCGGCCGGGGACCTGTCGGCGATGACCGGCGTCCCGCTGCCGGAGGAACCGCTGCGCGGCGAGCGGCGGACCGCGGAGCTGAGGGACCTGCTCTGGAACTGCCGGCGCCTGACGGCCGACCAGGCCACGCAGGTCCGTGACACGGCGGACGCGATGTTCGTCCCGGTCCCGGAGGACGCCTCCAAGGAGGAATGGAGGCGGTACTACCGTGCTGCCGACGGCGTCTGGTGGGGCGCGCCGCGGGTTCCGGAGGACCAGGACTGAGCGTCCGAGCAGACCGCTCCGTCGCCGGACGTACGACCCTGCCGACCGTGCGACCTGCCGGCCCTACGACCTGCCGGCCGTGTTATCCGCCGGCCGCCAGATCCTCGGCCAGCGCCACCACCGCCGCGGACCCCGGCAGCGCGGGCCGCTGCACCGCGTAGGGGTGGAACGAGGTCGCGCGCCGCGACCGCGGCGTCGCCACCACCGGCGTGGCGCCGCTGCCGTCCTCGTTCTCGGCCATCGGGGCGTAGCCGTTGGCCCGCAGGCCCTCCAGCAGCTCCTCCGGCGGCAGTTCGGAGACCGCCACGCCCGGGGCGATCCGGCGCAGCCCCAGGCCGCCGGTGCGGCGGTCGGCGAGCATCTCGGACAGGGCCGCGTCATTGTCGGCGCGCACGTAGCTGACGGCGGCGCCGACGCGGATCCGGCCGTGGCGGCGGGCCACGTCGTCGACCAGGTAGGTGAGCGCCTGCGGGATCTCGTGCAGGGAGTGCTCGGCGAGGAAGGCGTGCAGGTCGTCGGCGGCGCGGCCGGCGTCGAAGGCGCGGCGCACCGAGGCGGTGGTGAAGCGGTAGACGGTCGCGGCGCCGGCCGACTCGATGTCGGCGACCAGCGCCATCTCGCGGGCCACGTCGGGGGCCAGCGGTCCGGGGGCGATCGCGGTCAGGTCGCCCTGGATCAGGACGTGCCGCACCGGGTCGGGCAGGGCCGCGGACAGCGCGGCGGCCAGGGCGTCGCGGGGCAGGCCGAGCAGCGCCGCGCGGCCGTGCGCGGACAGGATCCCGGCCGCGCCGCGCACCGGCGCGACCAGGCCGAGCCACACCGCCTCGCGCAGCGTCCAGTCCACCAGCTGCCGCACCGCCGGGCCGCTGCGGCGCGGCCGCTCCCAGAACAGCCGGTCCACGAGCGCGTCGACGGCGGCGGTGCCGCCGGCCGGCAGCCGGTCCAGCTCGCCGAGCAGGTCCCGGCGCAGTTCCGGGACGGCCCAGGAGGCGACCTCCGGCGACAGCGGGGCCACCTGCCGGTTGCGGTCGTCGGGCACGCCGACCCGCCCGGCCGCGCGGTCCGACACCAGCCAGGCCGCCGCCAGCTCCGCCCAGCGCCGGTCCGGCGTCAGGTCGAGCCAGCGGTCGTAGGCGGGCGTCGGCAGCCAGAAGCCGGAGGCCAGGTCGGCGGCCACCAGCCCGGCGGAGTAGGCCAGCTCGGCGAAGAACGCCGCCTCCTCCTCGGAGACGTCGAGCAGCAGCGCGGTGCGGCGCAGGTCCCGGATGCCGGCGCCGCCGGAACGCAGGACGCCGGGCGGGCCGGAGGCCCAGGCGTCGAGCAGCTCCTCGACGCGGCGCGGCGCGGCGGTCGCGGCGGCCGCCGCGGCCTCGTCGGCGTGCCGCGCGTCGTGCCGGGCCACCGGCACCGCCGGCGGATCGGCGGCCAGGTCGCGGTGCAGGCCGGAGCCGAAGACGTGGCGCCGCAGGAAGAACGCGATCTCGCGGGGCAGCACGACGGTGTCCTCGGTCCAGCGGCCGAGGATGCCGCGCTCCAGGAGCCATTCGAGCGGGGAGCCGCCGTCGGCCGCGGTGCTTTCGGGGGAATCCCCTAGCGGCTCGGCATCGGGGCCGGGGGCCGCGTCGGGATCGGCGGCGGGAGCGCCCGGCCGGCTCCCGCCGATCCAGGGCCCGACCCGGCCGAACGGCGGGCCCCACACCAGCTTCTCCAGCACCGCCTCGGCCCCGGCCGGGGCCTGGTCCAGCACCGCCCGCATGCGCGGCGGGTCGGCGGCCAGCGCCGCCAGCGCGCCCACGGCGGTCACCGGGTCCGCGGTCGCGTGCAGCCCCAGGCGCCGCAGCACCCCCTGGAGCCAGGCCGGGGAGGAGTTGTTCAGCGCCGAGACCAGCGGCGGGCCCAGGCCGACCGGGTTCTCCCCCAGCGCCTCGCGGGCGTTGACCAGCGGCCGCAGGCCCTCGTCCGGGCCCCAGACCAGGGCCGCGTCCCGGAGCGTGGCGACGGCCTCGGGCACCCGGCCGTCGTCGGGCACGCCCAGCAGCGCCGTCGTCGAGGCCGCCGTGACCGGCTCCGGGGACACCGCCAGGGCCTGGAGCACCTGGAGGGTGAACGCGTCCAGCCGGTCCATCGCCAGGGCCACCGAGGCCCGCTGCGAGGCCCGCTCGGCCAGCGCCGCGATCGAGGCCGGGGGCGGCACGGCCAGGTCCGGCCGGGCGGCCAGCAGCTCGGCCAGCCGGTCCGCGGACCAGGACCGCAGCTCGTCGGCCAGCGAACGGCGGCGGACGACGGGGGCGCCCGCCGGCGCGGCCGGCGGCCCCGCCGTGTCCGAACTCTGAGACACACCGCCCGGCGCCGGGTCCCCCACGGCGCGCGTCTTCGCCCGCGCACCTGCGCGGGTGGTTTCTGCGGAATGGCCGGGCTGTTCGGTGGGCATCACCCATAACGGTAGTCGAGTCCCGGCGATCACAGCGTCCGCATACGATACGCATGCGGGCAGTGGGGCTCGTGTCAGCAGAACAGGCAGGGGGATCCCAGCGGTGACGGCCGAGACCGACCAGGAGATGTTCCGCTACCTGGCCGAACTGTCCACGCTGGCGGAGGGCCGCATGTCGCCCACGTCGCGGAACCAGCTGGTCTCGCGCACCCGCGCCGAGATCGAGTCCCGGGTGTCGGCGCGCAAGGCCACGAAGGCCGCCGACGTCCGGCAGATCCTGCTGGGCCTGGGGCGGCCCGAGGCGCTGGTGATGGCGGAGGCCAACAAGGACCCGCTCTACGGTGCCCGGGAACGGCAGCGCCGCGGCGCCGACGTCGGCGTCAACGCCTACGGCGCGGCTTCGGTGTTCTCCCCGGAGGTGGACCCGGCGGTGGGCCGCCTGGTGACCCCGGAGACCGTCGGCAACCCGCCCTCGGACCGGTACGGCGCCTCCGGCTCCGGCGGCGAGTCGCTGCCCGGCCCGGAGATCCCGGCCGAGCCGGACCCGTTCGGCGCCGGGAGCGCGGACTGGAACTACGGCAGCGAGGCCGAGGAGTCCGGCGGCGGGGGCGGCGGCGGCGCCGGACCCCAGATACCGATCGAGGCCGGCGGCAGCTTCACCCCGGCGTCCACGCCGGCGGCGCCGGTGTCCGTGCCCGCGCCGATGGCGCCGGGCCCGCTGATGCGCCGCACGGCCCAGGGCCATGCCCAGGGGCTCGCGGCGGTCGTGGTGCTGTGCCTCGGCGCGATCGTCAACGCGGTGGCGATGTCGCCGTACACGATCGCCATAGTCATCGTCGGCTACCTGCTGGCCGTGACCTCGTACTCGTTCACCCCGGGCGAGAAGCGGTTCGCCCTGATCGGGGTGCCGATCGGGGCGCTGCTGTTCTACGCGTTCGGCCTGTTCCTGGCCCGCGGCCGGTCCACGGGCCACAGCGGCCCGCTGGACTCCAGCGACACCTGGCAGGCCGCCAAGGACGGCCTCACCGCGGTGCCCACGATGCTCGGCCTGCTCGGCGCGCTGTACCTGGTGTGGCGGTTGTTCAAGGCGGTCGCCAAGTCCGGTTGAGCACGGTCCGGTTGAACCCAGCCCGGTTGAGCCCGGTCCGACCGGGGCCGACCCTCACGCCGGGCCGACTCCGGCCCGGCCGCGAAAGTGCGCGGGCGTCACCTCGCCGCGCAGGCAGGCCGCCGCGACGTCGGCCGCCGAGGCCCGGTCCAGCAGCCCGTGATAGGTCCCGTCCGGCAGGCAGGCCAGGTTCGCGGCGAACTGGTCGCCGCCCAGATGCGTGGTCTCCCACACCGGCAGTCCGCGTCCGGCCAGCTCGCGCGCGACCGGCGCGCCGTAGCGCGCGCAGCACGCGTCGCGCTTGCCGTGCGTGCACACCAGCAGCAGCCGTTCCCCGACCGGCGCGCCGAATCCCGGCGCGGCGCCGCCGGGCAGCGCCGCCAGGTCCAGCTCGGCCAGGTCGCCGAGGTCGCCGGTGACGCGCCGTTCCAGCCAGCGCCCGCCGGGCGGCCCGCCGGCCACGTAGACGGTCCGAGCTGCGGCCGGGGCGCGGCCGGCCCGGTCCGGGCGGCGGATCAGCTGCGGCCGCACGTCGTAGGCCGGCGCCACGGTCAGCACCTCGGCCGCGGCGTCGGGCAGGTCGGCGGGCCAGCCGAAGGCCGGCCACGGGCCGGGGTGCTCGACGGCCAGCCAGGCCTTCGCGCGCGGCGGCGCGGTGCCCGCCATCGGCTCACGGACCGCACGGCACAGGGCGGCGCAGCCGCCGAGGACGGAATCGCAGACGGACACGGACGGATCTCCGGCGGTGGTGCGTGGGCCTGTGAGGGTAGCCTCACCTTACCCCGGAGCGTCCCGCCCTATCCGCGCCGACCCCGTCCGCTCGGCCGAACCGGTGACCGGCGCCGGCCGCCGTCAGGCCAGCGCGTCGTTGAGCACCCGGCGCAGGATGCCGCCCACCGCGAGGTAGACCAGCGTGGCCAGCCCGTAGTTCAGGAACACGTTCAGCTTCGGACTGTCCGGGGTGAACAGGTCCTTGAACCAGGTGGCCAGCCAGCCGGCCCAGTCCGCGTCCGTCCGGACGATGTCGTTCCCGCCGTTGGCGTCCAGCAAAACGAAGATGATGTGCAGGATCAGGATGATCGCGATGATGACGGCTGCCACGAACACCAGATCGCCAGCCGCGCGCTTGCCACCAACTCCAGCCATGGCCCCCCGATAACCCGTTCGAGTCGGCGAAAACTCCCCGCGGCGGCCGGGCAATATGCTCCTCCCATGATCGCAGCACCCTTCACCGTGGGCTTCGACCTCGACATGACCCTGATCGACTCCCGGCCCGGCGTGCACGCCACGATGACCGAGCTGTCCCGCGAGACCGGCGTGCACATCGACGCCGACGCCGTCGTCGGCCGGCTGGGGCCGCCGCTGGACGAGGAGCTGGCGTACTGGTTCCCGGCCGAGGACATCCCGGCGGTCGGCGACCGCTACCGGGAGCTGTACCCGGAGTTCGCCATCGAGCCGACCACGGCCATGCCCGGCGCCGCCGAGTCCTACGCGGCGGTCCGGGCCCGCGGCGGCCGCGTCCTGGTGGTCACCGCCAAGTACGGCCCGAACGCCGCCCTGCACCTGGAGCACCTCGGCCTGGTGCCGGACCTGCTGGTGGGCTGGCACTGGGGCCCGAAGAAGGGCGAGGCCCTGCTGGCGCACGGCGCCACCGTCTACGTCGGGGACCACGTCGCGGACATCCGCGGCGCCCGGGCGGCCGGCGCGGTCGCGGTCTCGGTGGCCACCGGACCGGTGCCGGCCGCGGACCTGGAGGCCGCCGGAGCCGACGTGGTGCTGGCCGACCTGCGGGGTTTCCCGGCCTGGCTGGACGGGTATCCGACCGCCTGATCGACGCGCCGTCCGCCGGCGGCGCCCGCCCCCGGGAGGGCTCCGGCCGCCGCCCCGGATAACGCTGCCCACGGGGGACGTTCCCTCGTTACGCTTACCCCGCAAGAGTGAAACACCGACGACGACAAGCAGACGCGAGGGTCCACCGTGCCTACCGGCAAGATCAAGTGGTACGACACCGAAAAGGGTTTCGGCTTCATCACCCGCGACGACGGGCCCGACGTGTTCATGCACTCCTCCGCGCTGCCCGCCGGCATGACCGACATCAAGGCCGGCCAGCGCGTGGAGTTCGGCGTGGCGGCGGGCAAGCGCGGCGACACCGCCATCGGCGTGCACCTCCTGGAGACCCGGCCGAGCGTGGAGACCGCCATCGCGGCCCGGGACCGCAAGCCGGCCGAGGAGATGGTGGTCATCGTCGAGGACGTGATGAAGCTGCTGGACGGCATGTCCGAGACGTTCCGCCGGGGCAAGTACCCCGACCGGGCCACCTCCCGGAAACTGGCCGGCGTGCTGCGCGCGGTCGCCGACCAGCTGGAAAGCTGAGCCCGGCGGCGCCGAGCAGGCCACCGCATCGTGAACGGCCCTGCCCCGGACCCGGCATCGCTCGCATAATCGCAGCATGAACGCCGATCGGAACATAGCCCGGGTAACCGCCACAGCAGCCGTCCACGCCGGACGGACCACCACCAATCCGACGCCGCCGATCGACCTGTCGGCGACGTACCACCTGCCCGGGGTCGACGCCGGCGGCGAGAGCTATGCCGAGCTGGTCGCCGGCCGCGGCCCGACCGCCGACGGCGGCCTGGTCTACCAGCGGATGTGGAACCCGACCACGGCCGGGTTCGAGCAGGCGCTGGCCGAGCTGGAGGGGCTGCCGGAGGCGGTGTCCTTCGCCAGCGGGATGGCCGCGATCAGCGCCTGCCTGCTGGCCGCCACGGCGGTCCCGGCCGCCGCCGGGAAGCGGCACGTGGTGGCGGTGCGGCCGATCTACGGCGGTACCGACGGGCTGCTGAGCAAGGGCACCCTGGGCACCGAGACCACCTGGGTCGACGACGTGGCGGGCATCGCGCGGGCGGTCGCCGCCCGGCCGGACACCGCGCTGGTGGTGGTCGAGACCCCGGCCAACCCGACCGCGCGGCTGCTGGACCTGGACGCCGTGGCCGCGGCCAGCGGCGACGTGCCCTACCTGGTGGACTCCACGTTCGCGACCCCGGTGCTCCAGCAGCCGGCCCGGCACGGCGCCACGCTGGTCGTGCACAGCGCGACCAAGTACATCGGCGGGCACTCCGACGTGCTCGGCGGCGTGGTGGCCACCACCCCGGAGTGGGCGGCGCGGCTGCGCGAAATCCGGATCCAGACCGGCGCGCTGCTGCACCCGCTGGCCGGATACCTGCTGCACCGCGGGCTCCAGACGCTGCCGCTGCGGGTGAAGCGCTCCTCGGAGACCGCGCAGACGATCGCCGAGTGGCTGGCGGCGCATCCGGCGGTGGAGCGAGTCCACTACCCCGGGCTGCCCGGCGGGGACCCGGACGGCCTGATCGGCCCGGACCGGCAGCAGCTGCTGCCCGGCGCGATGATGTCGTTCGAGATGCGCGGCGGCTACGACGCGGCGGCGACGGTGGCCGAGAACGTCCGCCTGATCCTGCACGCCGCCTCGCTGGGCGGCGCCGAGTCGCTGATCACGCACCCGGCCTCGCTGAGCCACCGCCACGTGACGCCGGACGCCCGGCCGGACGCCGGGCTGCTGCGCTTCTCGGTGGGGCTGGAGGACGCGCCGGACCTGATCGCCGACCTGGAGACGGCGTTCGGGAAGCTGTAGCGCCTCACCCGTTTCCCAGCCCGGCATGCGGGAACGCGCGACGTGTCGCATAACTGCCTCATGAAGGCAACCGAGCCGATCCGCCTCGACTGGCTCTGGGCCCTGGTGCGCGCGCTGCTGGGCTGGACCTTCGTGTGGGCCTTCCTGGACAAGCTGTTCGGGCTGGGCAAGGCCACGCCGACGAGCAAGGCCTGGATCCACGGGGGCTCGCCGACCACCGCCTACCTGACGAACGTCAAAGGGCCGTTCCAAGGGTTCTTCCACGGCCTGGCCGGCCAGGCCTGGGCCGACTGGCTGTTCATGATCGGGCTGGCCGGGATCGGGGTGGGGCTGGTGCTCGGCATCGTCATGCGGGTCACCGCGGTCTGTGGTGCGCTGTTGCTGGTGTTCATGTGGATGGCGTCGCTGCCGATCAGCAGCAACCCCTTCCTCGACGACCACCTGATCGACGCCCTGGTCGTCCTGGGGATCGGCTTCACCACCCTGGGCTGGCAGTTCGGGCTGGGACGCTGGTGGTCCGGGACGCCGCTGGTCCAGCGCTATCCCTGGCTGGCCTGAGGCGCCCCGGCGATCAGTACTCTTGGACAAGCCCGCTTCGGCGGACCCGTGATCGCCGGTCCTGAAAGGTGGTAGGTCGTCCAGCGTGTTCGACGCGAAACTCTTCCTTGAGGCCTACATCACCCTGTTCGTGATCATGGACCCGCCGGGCACCCTCCCGATCTTCCTGGCGCTGACCAACGGCAAGTCCAAGGCCGAGCGGACCCGCGCGGCGTGGCAGGCCGCCCTGGTCTCGTTCTGCGTGATCTGCGTGTTCGCGCTGTTCGGCCAGCAGATCCTGGACTACCTGGGCGTGACGCTGCCCGCGCTCCAGGCCGCCGGCGGCCTGCTGCTCCTGCTCATCGCGCTGGAGCTGCTGACCGGCAAGAGCGAGGAGCCGTCGAACGCCAACGAGTCGGTGAACGTGGCGCTGGTGCCGTTGGGCACCCCGCTGCTGGCCGGCCCGGGCGCGATCGTCGCGGTCATGGTGTTCTCCAAGCGGGCCGGCACCGCGCACCTGGCCGGGATCGACGCGGTGGCCCTGGCGATCGTGGCGATCCACCTCACGCTCTGGTTCACGATGCGGTTCTCGGTCCCGGTGATCCGGGTCATCAAGGACTCCGGCGTGACCCTGGTGACCCGGATCGCGGGCCTGCTGCTGTCCGCGATCGCGGTGCAGATGGTCGCCGATGCGGTGCGGGCCTTCGTCAAGGCCGGGTGACCTAGGAATCGATCACCTAGGCTTTCCCTGTGAGTTTCGGACAGCAGTTCCTCGACCAGGTCGACGCCTCGGCGCAGGACTTCACCTTCCCGTTCCTGGACCACGGCAACTACCACGCCGTCGACGTCCGGCTGCACGTCTACCGCGACGAGAAGCGCTGGGCCGTGGTGATCGAGACCGTCGGCTACAACGCCGGCGCCCGGTCCGTCACCGACGCCCTGACCGGCTACGGCGTCCGGGCCGGCAGCCAGCTCCAGCGGGTCGAGAACCTCGACGAGCTGCTCGACGACGACGGCAACTACGTCGGCGGCAAGCCGCTGCGCGTGCGCGGCCAGGACCTCCCGGTCGAGGCCGGCCCCGGCGAGTACTTCCCCGAGGTGGTGCGCGAGCTCGTGCCCGCGCACCGCGACCTGCTGCTGGCCGACGAGGCGGAGCTGCGGGCCCTGGTGCCGGCCGACCTGCCGGAGGTCCTGCGCCTGGAGTCCTGGCACCACCCCGACGTGCTGGTCGAGCGGCCGAGCCGGGAGGAGGCCTTCCAGCTGATCGCCAAGGTCCTCGACACCGGCAACCCGCACGAGTACCGGCCGACGCGGTCGCCGAACACGCACTGGGCGAACTGGCCGGAGTCGGGCACGGCCTGAGCGCCGGAGCCGGGCCGGGGACCGCCTGAGCGGCGGAGCCGGGTCCGGCTGCGGCGCGCCGAGCAAGGATCAGGCCGCTGCCGGGACCGGCTGCTTCTCGGCGGCTCCGTTCGGTACCGGGATCGAGGCCGGGGTCCGGGCCAGGGCTTCGCGCATCGCCCGGGCCCCGGGCAGGAACGCCGCCGCGACCAGGGTCACGGCCGTGCAGCCGAGGGCCCACCAGAACGTCGCGCCGTAGGCGGATGCCGCCGTGGCCGCCGTCGGGGTGCCGCTGCCGAGGCCGCGCACCAGGATCACCGCCAGCACCGCGGTCCCGATCGAGCCGCCGACCCGGTTCAGGATGTTGAAGGTGGTGGTGGCCTGCGGGATCAGGTCGCGGCGCAGCGTCGAGTAGCCGGCGGTGATCAGCGGGGCCATCACCAGGCCGAGTCCGAGGCCGCGCAGGAGCAGCGGCACGGCCAGTGACAGCGCCGACGTCGACGCGCCGACCAGGGCGAAGGGGATCGTGGCGACGGTCGCCAGCGCGGTCCCGGCCACGACCAGCACCCGCGGTCCGACCCGGTTCGTCAGCCGGCCCGCGACGAACGTCGACACCGCCGTACCCAGTCCCTGCGGCGCCAGCACCAGTCCGGCCCGCAGCGGGGAGAACCCGTGCGCCTGCTGGTAGTACAGCGGCAGCAGGAACATCGCGCCGAACAGCGTCGCGCCCATCAGCAGGGCGTTGAGCATCGCGACGCTGAACGCCTTGTTCAGGAACAGCCGCAGGTCGAGCAGCGGCGTGACGGTGGTGCGCAGGCTGTAGACCACGAACAGCACCAGCAGCACCGCGCCGCCGGCCATCGGGAGCCACGCCGCCGACGAGCCGAACCCGCCGTGGTCGCCGGCCGCCGAGCAGCCGTAGACCAGGGCCGCCAGCCCGGGGGCGATCAGCGCGAAGCCGCGTACGTCGAACCGCGCGGCACCGCCGCCGGCCGAAGCGGCTGCCGCCGACCCCGCCGCTCCCGCCGGCCCCGTCGCCCCCGCCTCCACGGCCGGCACCCACCGCCGTACCAACACGATCGCGAGTACACCGATCGGCAGGTTGATGAAGAAGATCCACCGCCACCCGAGCCCGGCCAGCAGCAGTCCCCCGGCCGCCGGGCCGAGCACCGGCAGCAGCGCCATCGGCACCGACATCACCGCCATCACCCGGGCCATGTACCGGGGCCCGACGTTGCGCCCGAGCAGCGCCTGGCCCACCGGCTGGATCAGCCCGCCGCCCAGGGCCTGGACCACGCGGAACGCGACCAGGCTCGGGATCGACCAGGCCAGCCCGCACAGCAGCGAGCCCGCCAGGAAGGCCCCGACCGCGACCAGCCACACCCGGCGCCCGCCGAAACGGCCCATGGCCCAGCCGGACAGCGGCACCACCACGGACAGCGTCAGCAGGTAGGCGGTCGACACCCAGGCCACCGCGGACAGCGTCGAGCCGAACCGCTCGGCCAGGGTCCGCGTCGCGGAGGCGACGACGGTCGCGTCGAGCATCGCCATGGCCGCGCCCAGCACAAGGGCGCCGCCGATCCTGAGGTACTCGCGGGGCAGCCGATCGGCGGCCCGGTCCCGAGCGGACATGGTCTCTCCTCCCCGATGGACTGAGCAGTCCATTGTTTTAGACTCTACAGTCCAAGAGATTAGACTCGATAGTCTAATTCTGGCAACCGGCCCGGCAGGAGAGAATGACCGTCATGACCGCGACCGCCCCCGAACTCCAGGGCAACCCCCGGAAGCGCCGCGCGATCCTGGACGCCGCGGCCACGGTGTTCCTGCGCGAGGGCTTCACCCGGGCGAGCGTCGACGCGATCGCCGCCGACGCCAACGTCTCCAAGCAGACCGTCTACAACCACTTCGGGGACAAGAACGGCCTGTTCATGGCGGTCACCGACGCCGTCCAGGACGAAGCGGTCCTGCGCATCATGGACCTGATGGACACCGGCTTCCCGGATCCGGCGACGCTGACCGGGCCCGGAGACCTGCGGGCCGCCCTGCTGCGCCTGACCGGCGAGTGGACCCGCGCGGTGTACACCGGACGGCTCGTGGACCTCCGCAAGCTGGTCGACTCCGAGGCCGAGCACCACCCGGAGCTGCGCGAGCGCTGGTTCGCCAACGGCCCGGGACGCACCTACCCGCGCCTGAACCGGCTGCTGACGGAGCTGGCGCGCGCCGGGCTCCTGGACGTCCCGGACGCCGTGCTGGCGGAGCCGGACCTGCTGGCCCACCAGCTGACCGCGGTCACCGGCACGGACGTGCGGCAGATCCGGCCGGAGATGGATTTCGAGGCGGAGTTCGACCGGCGGGTCGCCCGCGGGGTCGACTTCTTCCTGCGGGCCTACGAACCGCGCTAGACCGGCGCACCGGGCCGATACCGCGCCGCGGTCAACGCTCAGCCGGCAGCGAATCAGGCCAAGAACTCGCGCACCACAGCGACCAGTTCCTCCGGCCGCTCGATCCGCGCGACGTGGCCGGAGTCCAGCTCGGCATACCGGCTGCCGGGAATCGCCGCGTGCAGATCCTTGGCGTTCCGGACCGGGACCAGGCCGTCGTCCGCGCAGCCGATGACCAGCGTCGGCGCCGTGATCCGAGGGATCAGGCCGCTGAGGCCGTCGTGGCGGATCGCGTGCCGCACCGCGTCGAGCTGACGGGCCCGGCCGGGCGTCGAGGCGAAGGCCCGGGCCAGCTCGTCGACCGCCGGGCGGCCGATCTCCTGGAGGTACCGACGGCTGAACGCGGTGAGCATGGCGAACTGCGCGAAGTCCTCGGGGCGGTCGGCGAGCGAGCGGAACAGGTCCATCGTGTTCCGCATGTACTCGTCGCGGTTGTGGGCCCAGCCGGACAGCGGAACCAGGCGGCGCACCAGGTCGGGGCGGCTCCCGGCGAGCGCGACGACGACGCCGGCCCCGAGCGAGTGGCCGAGGACGTCCATCGGCGCCGGGACGCCGAGTTCGGCGCCCGCGTGCTCGATGACCGCGGCGACCTGCTCGGCCAGCGTCGCGACGGTGAACGGGGCGTCGTCCTCGACCGCGTCGCTGCCGGACAGGTCGGGCAGCACGACGGTGAAGTCGTCCGTGAGCCGGCCCAGGAGGCGGTCCCAGGTGACCGATCCGGCGCCGGTGCCGTGCACCAGGACCAGAGCCGGACCGGAGCCGAGGACGCGATAGCGGACGGCGGCCGATCCCACGGTCAGGGTCCTGGTCTCGGCGGTGATCATCTCTGTTGTGGTCATGGCCTCAGCCTGCGCCGCCGGCGGCCGCGGCGAAATCGGACCGCGTTGCCTAGGATCGGCGATCCCAGGCTGGCGATCCCAGGCTCCGGACCGTCCGGCCCCGCCCGCCGCAGTCGGCGATCCTGGCGCAGGATGAAGGCATGTCCTTCGATCGCCGGGAACTCGCCGACTTCCTGCGTCGCGCCCGCGAGCGGCTCACGCCCCCGGAAGTCGGGCTGCCGGAGGGTCCGCGCCGGCGCACACCGGGACTGCGGCGGCAGGAGGTGGCGGAACTGGCCGCCATGTCCGCCGACTACCTGATGCGCCTGGAACAGGCGCGGAGCCCGCAGCCCTCGCCGCAGATGCTCGCCGCCCTGGCCCGGGCGCTCCGCCTGACCGGCGACGAGCGCGACCATCTGTACCTGCTGGCCGGCCATCGCCCGCCGGCCGGGGAACTGGCCGGGCACCACGTCCGGCCCACGCTGCTGCACCTGCTCGACCAGCTCGCCGGGGTCCCGGCGCAGATCCTCACCGACCTCGGGGACGTCCTGGCGCAGAACGCGCTGGCGGAGTCGCTGTTCGGCTGCATGTGCACGATCGAGGAGGGGCCGGACCGGAACGTGGCGTGGCGGTGGTTCACCGATCCCTTCGTCCGCGAGGCGTATCCGGAAGAAGACTGCGAAGGGCGGAGCCGGGAGGTGGTGGCCGATCTGCGCGCGGTCGTGGCGCGGCGGGGCACCGATCCGGCGGCCACCGCGCTGGTGAACCGGCTGCACGAGGCCAGCGAGGAGTTCACCACGTTGTGGGAGCGGCACGAGGTGGCGCTGCGCCGACGCAGCCGGACCCGGCTGGCGCATCCGGCGGTCGGGCTCGTCGAGTTCGATTTCGAGGCTCTGTTGACGCCCGCGGAGGATCAGAAGGTGCTGCTCTACACGCCGCCGACGGGGTCACCGTCGTGGGCGGCCGTGGAGACGCTGAGAGTGGTGGGACCGGAGACGGCACATCGGCGGCACCGCGGCTGAGAGGGCTCGAGAGCGGCCCGGAGCCTTACGGGTGCGACCCGATGGCCACCGATATCGAGCCGTCGAGAGGACACGTCCACAACGGGGTCCGGCGGCCGCGGGTGGCCATCATCGGGTGGCTGTGGCTGGGGACGCAGGGCGGCCATTCGATCACCCGGCCGCCGATCCCGAGGTTGGCCTGGACCAGGCGCTGGGTCTGGGCGGCCAGGTACAGGGTGCGGGAGTCGGTGTCCAGGATCGCCGCGCCGAGCGTCAGCAGTCCCACCTTGACGCCGGAGACGATCAGTTCGGCGGTGGCGCCGAGGCGGGGGTCCGAGCCGGAGGCGTCATCAGCGAGCTGACAGTCCAGACCAGCCGCGCGCAGGTCGCGGGCCACCGGTTCAAAGGCCTCCACCAAGGACTCGTCCACGCTATCTAGCGTATGCGTGGAATCCGCAGATGCACAGACCCTTTGCACGTGCAGTTCTCAGCCCTTGCCGAGGGTGTCCGAAAAGTGATCAGTGTACTGTTTCCGGGGTGTCAAGAGTTGATGACTGGACGGAATCGTGGCGGGTGGCGGCCGGTGGAGTCCGTGTCGTGCCGCGCATGGACAGCTGAGAATTTGTCTGGACCACTGCCGGACAGCCGGACGCGATTCTGATCGCTTGTTCGCAGATTCGCTCAAAGACACGCGGAAAAGTTTTCATTTCATCGATGAACGATCCGTGAGATCTTGTCGCCATGGACGCTCCTGAGATCTCGATCATTCCGAAGCCTCTGCACATCGAGCGCGGGGCCGGGGAACTCCTGTTCAGCTCCGAGACGCCGGTGACGCTGCGGGACGGCCTGCCGGAACTGGGCCCCGAGGGGTACCGGCTGACCGTCGACGACAGCGGTGTCACCTTCGAGGCCGGAAGCCCGGCCGCCGTCCTGCACGCCGAGCAGACGCTGCGGCAGCTGCTGCCGCCGGCGGCGCTGCGGGAGGCCGGCGACGGCGGGCCGTTCCCGGTCCCGCACGTGCAGATCATCGACGCCCCCCGGTTCCGGTGGCGCGGCGTGCTGCTGGACGTCGCCCGCCACTTCCTGCCCAAGCGGGAGGTGCTGCGGTTCCTGGACCTGATGGCGCTGCACAAGCTGAACGTCCTGCACTGGCACCTCACCGAGGACCAGGGCTGGCGGATCGAGATCAAGCGCTACCCGCGGCTGACCGAGATCGGCTCGTGGCGCACCGAGAGCATCGGCGACGGCAAGCCGCACGGCGGCTTCTACACCCAGGACGACATCCGGGAGATCGTCGCCTACGCCGCCGCGCGGAGCATCACGGTCGTCCCGGAGATCGACGTCCCCGGGCACTCGATGGCCGCCATCGCCGCCTATCCCGAGCTGGGGAACCAGGACGTGCCCTCGGCCGCCGAGCCGCGCGCGGTGTGGACGCTGTTCGGCGTGGCCACCGAGGTCCTGAACGTCGAGGACGCGACCGTCGAGTTCTACAAGAACGTCATGGACGAGGTCTGCGAGCTGTTCCCGGGCGAGTACCTGTGCCTGGGCGGGGACGAGTGCCCGAAGGACGAGTGGAAGGCCAGCCCGCGGGCCCAGCAGCGCAAGGCCGAGCTCGGCCTGGAGACCGAGGAGGACCTCCAGGCCTGGTTCCTGCACCAGGTCAGCGCGCACGTCGCGGCCAAGGGCCGCAAGCTGCTGGGCTGGGACGAGATCCTGGAGGGCGAGCTGTTCCCGGGCACGGTCGTCTCCTCCTGGCGCGGGACCGAGGGCGCGGTCGAGGCGGCACGGCGCGGCCACGACACGCTCACCAGCCCGTTCAACTGGACGTACTTCGACTACCGGCAGTCCGACGCCGACGGCGAGCCCGGGGCGCCGTGGGCCGCGCCGACCTCGCTGGAGCGGGCGTACGCGTTCGAGCCGGTCCCGGAGCAGATGCCCACCGAGCACGCGCGGCACGTCATCGGCTCCGAGGCGGCGCTGTGGAGCGAGTACATGTCCTCGCCGCGGATCCTCGACTACCAGGCGTTTCCGCGCCTGGCGGCCTTCTGCGAGACCGTCTGGTCGGCCGCCGAGCGGGACTTCACCGAGTTCCAGGGGCGCCTGGTGCGGCATCTGGAGCGGTTGGACGCGCTCGGGGTCGAGTACCGGCCGCTGGACGGGCCGCGGCCGTGGCAGAAGCACCCGGCGCCGCGCTGGCGCTCGAATCCGCTCACGGAACAGGCGGAGCAGAACGAGCAAACCGAGCAGACCGCGGAATAACCACCCCCGGGGCACGCTTGATCTCTTCGTTCGCCGAGCTAACCCCGACCGCGCCGGCCGCGCGCGGTCGGGCCGCGTGCCCAAGCACCACCCGAAGCCGTGCGACACTAGTAAATCTCGCTCGGCGACCTCGGAGGTGCCCCCAAGTGCCCGACGGCCCCCTCATCGTCCAGTCCGACAAGACGCTCCTGCTCGAAATCGACCACGCGCAGGCCGACGACTGCCGCCGCGACATCGCGCCGTTCGCGGAGCTGGAGCGCTCCCCGGAGCACATCCACACCTACCGCGTGACCCCGCTCGCCCTGTGGAACGCGCGCGCCGCCGGCCACGACGCCGAGCAGGTCATCGACGCGCTGATCCGCTACTCGCGCTATCCGGTGCCGCACGCGCTGCTGGTCGACATCGCCGACACCATGGACCGCTACGGCCGGCTCAAGCTGCTCCAGCACCCGGTGCACGGCCTGGTCCTGGAGACCACGGACGTGCCGGTGCTGGAAGAGGTGGTGCGCCACAAGAAGGTGCAGCCGCTGATCGGCACCCGCGTCGACGAGCACACCATCAAGGTGCACCCGTCCGAGCGCGGCACCCTGAAGCAGGTGCTGTTGAAGGTCGGGTGGCCGGCCGAGGACCTGGCCGGCTACGTGGACGGCGAGCACCACGAGATCGCGCTGCGGCAGGAGGGCTGGACGCTCCGGCCCTACCAGAAGGAGGCCGCCGAGGGCTTCCGGCACGGCGGCTCCGGCGTCATCGTGCTGCCCTGCGGCGCGGGCAAGACCATCGTCGGGGCGGCGGCCATGGCCGGCGTGGAGGCCACGACGCTGATCCTGGTCACCAACACCGTCAGCGTGCACCAGTGGCGCAACGAGCTGCTCAAGCGCACCTCGCTGACCGAGGACGAGATCGGCGAGTACTCCGGCGCCCGCAAGGAGATCCGGCCGGTCACGATCGCCACCTACCAGGTGCTGACCCGCAAGACCAAGGGCGTCTACGCGAACCTGGAGCTGTTCGACGCCCGCGACTGGGGCCTGATCATCTACGACGAGGTCCACCTGCTGCCCGCGCCGGTGTTCCGGTTCACCGCGGACATCCAGTCGCGCCGCCGGCTGGGCCTGACGGCGACGCTGGTGCGCGAGGACGGCATGGAGGGCGAGGTCTTCTCGCTGATCGGCCCCAAGCGCTTCGACGCGCCGTGGAAGGACATCGAGGCGCAGGGCTACATCGCGCCGGCGGACTGCGTGGAGGTGCGGGTCACCCTGACCGACCACGAGCGGCTGCGGTACGCCAGCAGCGAGCCGGAGGAGAAGTACCGGCTGGCCTCCACCGCGGACACCAAGGCCAAGCTGGTCGAGGCCCTGGTGAAGAAGCACACCGGGGAGCCGACGCTGGTCATCGGCCAGTACCTGGAGCAGCTGGACAACCTCGGCGCGCGCCTGAACGCGCCGGTGCTGAAGGGCACGACGCCGGTGAAGGAGCGGGAGCGCCTCTACGAGGGCTTCCGGACCGGCGAGATCCCGACGCTGGTGGTGTCGAAGGTCGCGAACTTCTCGGTGGACCTGCCGGAGGCCAGCGTCGCGATCCAGGTGTCCGGCACCTTCGGGTCCCGGCAGGAGGAGGCCCAGCGCCTCGGTCGCGTGCTGCGTCCGAAGGCCGACGGCCGGGGCGCGCGGTTCTACGCGGTGGTCTCGCGGGACACCGTGGACCAGGAGTACGCCGCGCACCGGCAGCGGTTCCTGGCCGAGCAGGGCTACGCCTACCGGATCGTCGACGCCGACGACGTGTTCGCGGGCAAGGACATCTGAGGACCTCCGCCGATTTACCCGTGCCGGGCAGGGCCTGCTAGGCTGCTGCGCCTTGCCCGGCACGTACGGCGGTTCCGCCTCTTACGGAACCTGCGCGGACCTCTGCCTGAAGAACTTCCCAGCGACACCGCGCCGATGCGCCGTGTGCGCTTCTGTCTCTCTTTCTTCAGGAGTCCGGCATGCCCGAAATCAGCGACGATCCGATCGTCGCCAAGGAGCAGTCCCATCTCGACGAGTCCCGTGCCGCGCTCAAAGCGATGCGGGAAGACGCGCTGACGCTGCGCGCCCAGGGCGGCAACGCCGTCTCGACGGAGAACCTGCTGGCCGCGCTGCGGACGCGGGCCAAAGCCCTGATGGACGATCCGAGCGTCCCCCTCTTCTTCGGCCGGCTGGACTACGGCGACGTCGCGGACGCCGGCGAGTTCCGCGACGAGCACTACTACATCGGCCGCCGGCACGTGCACGACGCCACCGGCGAGCCGATGGTCATCGACTGGCGCGCCCCGGTCTCCACGGCCTTCTACCGGGCCACGCCGAAGGCCCCGATGGGTCTGGACCGGCGGCGCCGCTTCGGGTTCGCCCACGGCGCCATCACCGGCTACGAGGACGAGCCGCTGGCCGGACCGGCGGCCGCCGCTGCCGGGCCGGCCGGGACCAGCCGGATCCTGACCGAGGAGATCGAGCGGCCGCGCTCCGGGCCGATGCGGGACATCGTCTCGACGATCCAGCCGGAGCAGGACGAGATCGTCCGGGCCGACATGAGCGTCAGCGTGTGCGTGCAGGGGGCGCCGGGGACCGGGAAGACCGCCGTGGGCCTGCACCGCGTCGCCTTCCTGCTGTACGCGCACCGGGACCGGCTGCGCCGGGGCGGATCGCTGGTGATCGGGCCGAACAAGGAGTTCCTCAAGTACATCGAGCAGGTGCTGCCGGCGCTGGGCGAGATCGAGGTCGGGCAGACGACCGTCGACGACCTGGTGGCCCGGGTGAAGGTGACCGCGCAGGACCCGCCGGAGTCCGGCGTGGTCAAGGGCGACGCGCGGATGGCCCAGGTGCTGCACAACGCCATCTGGTCCCGGCTGCGCCGCGCGCAGGACGCGCTGCCCGACGGGATCATGGTCGTGCGCGGGTCGCGCCGGTGGCGGGTGCCGGCGTCCGAGATCGACGAGCTGATCGAGGCGACCAAGGAACGGGACGTCCGCTACGGGGCCGGGCGCGCCATGCTCGCGCCGCGGATCGCGCACGCGGTCCTGTACCGGATGGAGGCGGCCGGGGAGACCACCGACGACCGGACGCAGAACGCCGTGGCGCGCACCAGCGAGGTCCGCAAGGCGGTGGACCTGCTGTGGCCGGCCATCGACCCGGTGAAGGTGGTCTTCGAGCTCTACTCCGACCCGGAGCTGCTGGCCCGCGCCGCCGAGGGCGTGCTGTCCGACGCGGAGCAGGCCGCGGTGCTGTGGACCGCCACGCGTCCCAAGGCGCCGCGCACGCCGGGGACGGCGAAGTGGTCCAGCGCGGACGCGGTGGTCATCGACGAGGCCCACGACCAGCTGGACCGGCTGCCCTCGCTGGCGCACGTGGTGCTCGACGAGGCCCAGGACCTGTCGGCGATGCAGTACCGCGCGGTCGGGCGCCGGTGCTCGACCGGCAGCGTGACCGTGCTCGGCGACATCGCGCAGGGCACGACGCCCTGGGCCACGCCGTCCTGGGACGAGACGCTCAAGCACCTTGGCAAGACCGACGCGGTGGTGGAGGAGCTGACCCTCGGCTTCCGGGTCCCGCGGCAGATCATCGAGTTCGCAGCCAGGCTGCTCCCGGCCGCCGCGCCCGGGCTCCGGCCGCCGACGTCGGTGCGCCAGCAGGGCGGCTCGCTGGAGATCGACGCGGTCGCCGACGCCGCCGACCTGGTCGCCACCCTGGTCACCGCCGTCGAGCTGGCCCTGGCCGCGCACGAGGGCTCGATCGGCCTGATCGCCGCCGACGCCCGGATCGCCGAGGCCGCCGCCGCGCTCGCCGCCGCCGGGTTCGAGCACACGGTGCTGGGCTCGGAGCCGGCCGCGCCGCCGCTGGAGGGCGCCACCGCGACCGAGGCCGAGCTGGTGGAGTCGCTGCTGGCCGGGACGCCGGGGCCGCGGCTGGTCCTGGTCCCGGCCACGCTGGCCAAGGGCCTGGAGTACGACCAGGTCCTGGTGCTGGAGCCGGCCGAGATCGTGGCCGCCGAACCGCGCGGACTGCGGCGCCTGTACGTGGTGCTGACCCGGGCCGTTTCCCGATTGCACATCCTGCACAGTGAACCTCTGCCGGAGCAGCTGACGGCGGTCTGACCGGCGGAGTATCGTCGCCCCCTGATTCGGCCCGGGGCCGACCCGGGCCCAGGGGGATCAGGAGTCGGACATGAG
This sequence comes from Catenulispora yoronensis, assembly GCF_039531695.1. NCBI lineage: Bacteria > Bacillati > Actinomycetota > Actinomycetes > Catenulisporales > Catenulisporaceae > Catenulispora > Catenulispora yoronensis. The sequence continues at coordinate 261,856 of NZ_BAAAQN010000002.1, read as the reverse complement.
ACTTTCGGTAGGGGGGCGCGGCCCGCGGTTCTTCGCGGTGGTCGCCGCCGGGCTCACCGCGCTCATCGTGGCGCTGTCGCTGTTGTCCTCGTTCGTCGACGGCTGGGACCGGACCGACGCAGGGCAGATCGCGGTGGTCCGCCACGGCGGCTGGTTCGGCGACCGCAACATCCGCGCGGTGATCGACCCGTCGTCGTCGCTGCGCTGGACCGGCATGTGGAGCGTCGTCCACAAGTACCCGGCGCAGCAGCGCTTCTACACCATCACCTCCGACGCCGGGCACGGCGACCGCCCCGGCGTCGACGTGGTCGAGACGCCCTCCAGCGACGGCGTCCAGATGGGCATCGAGGGCACCTTCTACTTCAGCCTCAACCTGGACCACCAGGTGATCTCCGACTTCGACAACAAGTTCGGCACCCGGCAGTTCCTCGGCTCGGACGGCAAGGCGCACTACGCCTACGACAGCGACGCGGGCTGGTCCGGCTTCCTGGACCAGATCATCCGGCCGGTGATCGACAACGACCTGCGCGAGCAGATCGGCGACTTCCGCTGCGCCGACCTGGTCTCCTCGTGCGCGCTGGTGCAGAACAACCCCAACGCGCAGACCGGCGGCAGCCAGCCGGGGGCGAACAACTCCAACATCGCCAAGATCCAGGACGCCATCAACCAGTCCCTGGAGGCCGATCTCAAGGCCACCCTGGGCAACGCGTTCCTGACCAACGTCCACTTCAACCTGGTCCGGATCACCCTGCCGGCCAACGTCCAGGACGCGGTCAACAAGGCCCAGGCCGCCTACGCGCAGGTCAGCGAGGCCCAGGCCCGGGTCGCGCAGGCGCAGGCCGACGCCGACGCCAACGCCGCCCGGCAGAAGGGCTACGAGGCCTGCCCGGCCTGCGCCCAGATCGACATCATGAAGGCGATCCCGCCGAACGTGACGACCTTCGCGCCCGGAGCGGGCTTCGCGGTGACGCCGGGAGCGCCGACGGCGAAGCCTTCGCAGTGAGCTGCGAAGGCTGGGCCGAGAGCGGCTCCGGGGGCGGGGTTGGGGCCCGGCGAATCAGGGCTTGATCCGAATCAGGGCTTGAACCGAATCAGGGCTTGACCTTCAGCCCGGGGTGGACGCGGGCCATCGTGGCGACGACCTCTTCCAGGGGGACGGTGAACAGTTGCTCCGGCAGCCACATCGGCCCGCGTCCCTGCCGCATCGCGGACTTGGCGTACCGCTTCACGGCCAGGCCCGAGCGCGCGACGTAGGCCTCGGGGTCACGCAGCTTGAAGTCGATGGCGCGGCGGTTCCCCGCCGCGTCCCTGGAGATGATGCGGACCGAGACGATCTCAGACCACTTCGCATAGGAGCCGTTCCAGATCCGCACCTCGTCGGCGGTCAGCACGACGACCGGCCGTTTGCGCGCGACGCGGACGATCAGTTTGACCTGCCACCCCGCGATCAGCACGGCGAGCGCCCCCGCGATCACGACGCCCGGGCCGTGGCCGGCCACGGCCATCCAGCCCAGCGCCACGACCCCGAGCCAGCCGAACACCAGCGTCTGGAAGTTGGTGCCGGCCGGCATCTGGTACTCCACGGGCTCCGCCGCTATGTGATCAACCGTCATGGCGCCACACACTAGTGCGGCCTGCGAAGTGTCGCAGGGCTATTCCATGACGGCCCGGCGCCGGGCCGTCAGCCCAGCAGTTTCCGCCACTCGGCGACCTTCTCCGCCTCCACCGGGGAGTCCCAGGTGCCGTCGGCCCGGACCGCGGTGCCCACGTGGAAGGCGTCCAGCCCGGCGGCGCGCAGCGACGGCAGGGCCTCCTGCGCCAGGCCGCCGCCGACCAGGATCCGCGGGCCGCCGAGGCCGCGCTCCCGCTCGGACTCCGCGCGCAGCACGTCCACGCCGTCGCCGGAGGCCGGGAAGCCGCCCGAGCTGAGCACCGTGTCCAGGCCCGGCAGGGTGCGCACCGCGTCGTAGACCGCGTCGCGCTGGTTGGTCGCGTCGATCGCCTTGTGGAACGTCCACTTCGCGCCGCCCAGGGCGTCCAGGACCGCGCGGACCGCCTCCAGGTCGACGGTGCCGTCCGGGTCGAGCCAGCCCAGGACGAACTCCTCGGCGCCGGCCCGGCGCAGCGCCTCGGCGGTGTGTACGAGCTCTGCGACGCCCTGCACCCCGCCGGCGGAGAAGCCCTCGCGGCGGCGGATCATCACGCGCAGCGGCACGGTGACGGCCGCCCGGATGGCTTCGAAGGCCTCCACGCTCGGGGCGAACCCGGCGTACCGCATCTCGGAGACGAGTTCCAGACGGTCGGCGCCGCCGGCCACGGCGGCCCGGGCGTCGTCGGCGTCGACGGCGATGACTTCCAGCAGGGGCGTCGGATCAGACATACGTGGCAGCCTGCCATGGATCGGAGGTCTTGACGAACATGGCGCGGGGGTCTGCAATGGGGCCCGACAGCTATCCGACAGACAGTCCAATAGCGGAAGGCGGGGCGCCATGGCCTCCACCGGCACGACCGGCTCCAGCGGCACGACCGGCACCCCCGGCACCGCCCAGGGGCCGCCCGCCCCCGCCGAGGGGTTCGTCACCGCCGTGTACCCGGCCGACGGCCTCAACCGGGTGCTGCCGCTGGTCAAGTGGCTGACCGCGATCCCGCATCTGGTGATCGGGACGATCCTGTTCCTGAGCGCGGTCCCGGTGGTCTTCCTGGCCGGTGTCGCGATCTTCTTCACCGGCGAGTACCCCGAGAGCCTGTTCCGCTACACGACCGGGGTGCAGCGGTACATCAACCGCGGCGTCAGCTATGCCATGACACTGACGACCGACAAGTACCCGCCGTTGTTCCGGCTCTCGGAATAGCCCGGCGGCCCGGCGTCCGGCCGGGCTCGGACCGAGTCGCTAGGCCGGCGCCAACTCGTCGAGCTCGGCGTCCGGTTCCCGGCCCGGCGTCTTCAGGTTCAGTGCCTTGATCGCGAAGGTGAACAGCCCGTAGTAGACCACGAAGTAGATCGGCCCGATGATCAGGATCAGCCACGGTTTCGTGGCCTTGCCCCAGTTCAGCAGGAAGTCGATCAGCCCGGCCGAGAAGTTGAAGCCGTCCTTGCAGCCCAGGCCCCACATCAGCGACATCGAGATGCCGGTCAGCACCGCGTGGATGGCGTACAGCACCGGCGCGACGAACATGAACGAGAACTCCAGCGGCTCGGTGACGCCGGTGACGAAGGACGTCAGCGCCGCCGAGATCAGGATCGAGCCCGCCACCTTGCGCCTGGTGGGCAGGGCCGAGCGCCACATGGCCAGGGCGGCGCCGGGCAGGCCGAACATCATGATCGGGAAGAAGCCGGTCATGAACAGGCCGGCGGTCGGGTCGCCGTTCAGGAAGCGCGCGATGTCGCCGTGGAAGGTGCCGGTGGGCGTGGTGAACGTGCCGAACTGGAACCACGGGAAGGCGTTCAGGATGTGGTGCAGGCCGAACGGGATCAGCGAGCGGTTCAGCGTGCCGTAGATGAACAGGCCGATCTGGCTGTTGCGGGTGATCCAGTTGGACAGGTCGTTGATGCCCTGGCCGATCGGCGACCAGATCCAGCCCATCAGCACGCCCAGGATCATGCAGGCCACGGCCGTGATGATCGGCACGAACCGGCGGCCGCCGAAGAAGGCCAGCCAGGTCGGCAGCTTGATCTTGTAATAGCGCTGCCACAGCAGGGCGGCGCTGATGCCGACCAGGATGCCGCCGAGCACCCCGGTCGGGTTCGGCTTGGTCAGGTCCAGCGCCAGCTTCAGGCCGCCGACGTCCACCGCCGAGTTCACATCCTGCGCCGCGTCCTTGATCACCACGCTCTGGACCTGGTCCTTCAGCGCGGAGCCGAGGAACATCTGCATCGACACCGCGTGGTAGACCAGGTAGCCGACGATGGCCGCGACCGCGGTGCTGCCGTCGGACTTCTTGGCGAAGCCGATCGCCACGCCGATGGCGAAGATGATCGGCAGGTTGCTCAGCAGCGCGTTGCCCGCCGTCGCCATGATGGTGGCGATGTTCTTGATCAGCGTGGTGTGGAACCGGCCGAGCATGTCGTCCTGGCCGAACCGGACCAGCAGGCCGGCCGCCGGGAGCGTGGCGATGGGCAGCATCAGGGACTTGCCGATGCGTTGCAGCACGGCGAACGCCCTGCTCCCCCACCCCGGCTGCTTCGGGGCCGCCACGGCGGCGTCTGCGCTCATCAGATGGTCCTCTCGGGTGTGCCCCACGTGGTGCGAGCCCCGGGACCGGCGATGGCGCTGCCTGGACCCGGCTACGGGTTGCGGACTATCGGACGCGCCGCCTGCGCGAGCGGCACCCACAGCTGGTACCGGTCCGCGCGATAAGCAGACGTCGCATACTCCACTTGCACATCCTCGGCAAAAGAACGCCTCGCCATCACCAGAACTACGCCGTCAGAGCGAATGCCGAGCAGCGGAGCGTCCTCCGCGGCCGTCGTCGCCGCCTCGATCGACTGTTCGCCCCAGGTGAGCACGATCCCGTATTCGTCGGCCAGATACCGGTACAGCGACTCCGGAGCGCCGGCCTCCACCAGGCCCGGCACGATCCGCTCGGGCAGATGGGTGCGCTCGATGGCCATCGGGATGTTGTCGGCGTAGCGCAGCCGCACCAGCCGGACCACCGGCTCGCCGGACTCCACCTCCAGATGCGCGGCCAGCGCGCTGGAGGCGTGGATGCGCTCGAAGGACAGGGTGCGGGAGCTGGCCGTCATGCCGCGGCGCCGCATGTCCTCGGTGAACCCGACCAGGCGGATCTGGACGTCCATCTTGGGCTGCGCCACGTACGTCCCGCGGCCGAGCCGGCGCTCCAGGCGGCCGTCGGCGACCAGGGCGTTGATGGCCTGCCGGACCGTCATCCGGGACAGGCCGTACTGCTCGGCCAGGTCCCGCTCGGACGGGATCGGCGATCCGGGCTCCAGCCCGTCGGCGATCATCCGGCCCAGAAGATCCTTGAGCTGCAGGTGTTTGGGCACGGAGCTGGTCGGGTCGATCCCCGAGGCCTCATCGCTCATGTCACCGGACTAGACCACTGGCGCCACATCGGTGTCAACTACAAGGCAGGCGTTCGCACGACCGCCGCGGCTGGGCCGGCTAGCCCCACAGACGGCGCAACTCCGGAGCGGTAGTCAAGCCTTTGACTGTTTAGTGGGATAATGTCCGAAGTATCACCAACCCGGGCCGCACGCGCCGCGTGCGGTCCGGCGGAGTAAGGAGAGTTCCCGTGAGCAAGGCCGAGCAGATCATCGCCGGGCTGGGCGGCGCCGACAACATCGTCGAACTGGAACCGTGCATCACCCGGCTGCGCACCGAGGTGCGCGACGGCTCCAAGGTGGACGAGGCCGCGCTGAAGGCCGCCGGCGCGCACGGGGTGATGAAGGTCGGGAACAACGTCCAGGTGGTGGTGGGCCCGGAAGCGGACTCGCTGGCCGACGACATCGAGGACCTGATGTAGAGCTCCGCCGCCCTCCGCGCCGCGGCGATCGTCGCCCGTGGTGCGCCTCCCCCGGCGACCGCGCCCCGAGCACCACTTGTGAGCACCATGGACATCTACATCTCCTCTCCGCTTACCGGTACCGCCATCGGCCTGACCGAGGTCCCCGACCCGGTGTTCGCGGGACAGATGGTGGGACCCGGCGCCGCCGTCGACCCGGCCCGCACACCGCAGACCGCGGTCGCCCCGATCGCCGGCCGCCTGGTCAAGCTCAAGCCGCACGCCTTCGTGGTGCAGTCCGCGGACGGCCGCGGGGTCCTGGTCCACCTGGGGATCGACACGGTGAACCTGGACGGCGAGGGGTTCGAGCTGGTCGCCACCGAGGGCGACGAGCTGCGGGCCGGCCAGCCGGTGGTGACCTGGAACCCGGCCGTCGTCGAGGCCGGCGGGCTGTCCCCGGTCAGCCCGGTGATCGCGCTGGACGCCGAGGCGGCGGCCATCGACGTGATCGTCGACGGGAACGTGGTCGCCGGCGACGAGCTGTTCCACTGGCGGTGAGCGCCGAAGCAGGACGCGAAGCAGGACCCGAAGCAGGACCGCACCACCCGCGCGAGACCGGGCCGACGGGCCCGGCCCGCCGACCCGAGGACAAGGACTTGATATGGCAGAGCGCACCGTGACCGTGGCCTCCAAGGTCGGGCTGCACGCCCGCCCGGCGGCGGTCTTCGTCAAGAAGGCCAGCGAGCTGTCGGTGCCGGTGACGCTGGCCAAGGACGGGAGCGAGCCGGTGAGCGCCAAGTCCATGCTCCAGGTGATGTCGCTGGACGTGCGGCACGGCGACCGGGTGGTGGTGGCCGCCGAGGGCGACGGGGCGGCGGACGCCGTCGAGGAGCTCGCCAGACTCCTGGAGACCGACCTCGATGCCTGAGCAGGACGCCCCGCCCGGGGACGCGCGCGCCGAGTACGAGGGCGTGGGCGTCGGCACGGCCGCCGTGGCCGGGCCGGTGGCGCGGATGGGCGAGGCGCCGCCGGAGCCGCCGGACGTCCCGGCCGCCGGCGCTGCCGGGACCGCCGACACCGCCGACTCCGCCGACTCCGCCGACATCGCCGACGCCACAGCCATCGCCGACATCGCCGACGACGAGCGGGCCAAGGCCTTCGCCGCGCTCGCCGCCGTCGCCGCCGACCTGCGCTCACGGGGCGCGGCGGCCGGCGGCGACACCGCCGACGTGCTGGAGGCCCAGGCGATGATGGCCGAGGACCCGACCCTGGAGGAGGGCATCGCGGCCCGGACCGCCGCCGGCAAGACCGCGGGCCGGGCCATCCACGAGACCTTCGCCGAGTACCGCGAGGTGCTCGCCGGGCTCGGCGACTACATGGCCGGCCGGGTCGCGGACCTCGACGACATCGGCGCCCGCGCCGTCGCGGCCGCCACCGGCGTGCCGATGCCGGGGCTGCCGCAGAGCACCGAGCCCTACGTCCTGGTCGCCTCCGACCTGGCGCCGGCCGACACCGCCCTGCTGGACCGGCACCTGGTGCTGGCGCTGGTGACCGCCGAGGGCGGCCCGACCTCGCACACCGCGATCCTGGCCCGCGCGATGGGCATCCCGGCCGTGGTCGGCGCGGCCGGCGTGCTGGCCCTGACCGACGGCACGCCGGTGCTGGTCGACGCGGCCGACGGGACCGTGGTGGCGCACCCGACCGACGACGAGCTCGGGGCCGCGGTGGCCCGCTCGGTCGCGGCCTCGGCGGCGGCCGCGGTCAGCGGCCCGGGCCGGACCGCCGACGGCCTGCCGGTGAAGCTGCTGGCCAACATCGGCGGCGCCGCCGACGTCCCGGCGGCCCTGGCGGCCGGCGCCGAGGGCGTGGGCCTGTTCCGCACCGAGTTCCTGTATCTGGACTCCGACCGGCCGCCGGCGTTCGAGGCCCAGGTGCAGGCCTACCGCGAGGTCTTCGAGGCGTTCCCGGAGGGCGCCCGGGTGGTGGTCCGCACCCTGGACGCCGGCGCCGACAAGCCGCTGCCGTTCGTCCCGCTGGGCGAGGAGCCGAATCCGGCGCTGGGCGTGCGCGGCCTGCGCGCGTTCCGCGCCTTCGACGGCCGGAACGAGCCGGTGCTGCGGACCCAGCTGCTGGCGATCCGCGAGGCGGCCGGCACGGTGGCCGCCGAGGTCTGGGTGATGGCGCCGATGGTGGACGAGGCGCCGGAGGCGGAGTGGTTCTGCCGGCTGGCGGCGGCCTGCGACCTGGACGTGGCCGGCGGCCGGGTCGGCGTGATGGTGGAGACCCCGTCCTCGGCCCTGACCGCGGGCGCCATCCTGGCCGGGCCCAGCGGCTTCGCCTCGATCGGCACCAACGACCTGACGCAGTACACGATGGCGGCCGACCGCATGCTCGGCGCCCTGGGCCCGCTCCAGGACCCGTGGCACCCGGCGGTCCTGAAGCTGATCGGCGCGGCCGGGGCGGCCGGCGAGGCCGCCGGCAAGCCGGTGGGGGTCTGCGGCGAGGCGGCGGCCGACCCGCTGCTGGCGTGCGTGCTGGTGGGGCTGGGGGTGCGGTCGCTGTCGATGGCGCCGTCGGCGCTCGGCGAGGTGCGGGCGGCACTGGCGGGACGGACGCTCGACGCGTGCGTGGCGATGGCGGCCCGGGCCTCCGGGGCGGCGACGGCGCGGGAGGCGCGGCGGGCGGCGGCCGGAGGGTAGGGCGGGGTGCGGCGGAGGGCAGGGCCGAGGCAGAGCGGGACCGGCGCGAGTCCCGAGGCCGATCCGTACCCGACCGGCGGTGCCGGAGGCCGTGCGCGTTGCGGCGCTGATCGATCGGCGTAGGCTGCGACCATGGCGAAGTCGCTGCACGAGCGCTGGCTGGAACTGGCGGGCATCACCCCGGAGAGCATCCGCCTGGGCGACGACTTGGTCGCGCGGTGGTCCGAACCCCATCGGCGCTACCACACGCTGGAACACCTGACCCGCGTCCTCGACGGCGTCGACGAGTTCGGCGACCACGCCGACGACGTGGCGGCCGTGCGCTACGCGGCCTGGTTCCACGACGCGGTCTACGACGGCGGCGAGTCCAGCGCCGACAACGAGGAACTGAGCGCCCGCCTGGCCGAGGACGAACTCCCGACCTTGCAGCTGCCCGACGACCGCGTCGGCGAGGTGGCCCGGCTGGTCCGCCTCACCAAGGGCCACGCGGCCGACGACGGCGACCGCAACGGCGCGGTGCTGTGCGACGCGGACCTCGCCGTCCTCGGCGGCGACGCGGACGACTACGCCGCCTACGCGCAAGCGATCCGGCAGGAGTATGCGGAGATCCCCGACGACCTGTTCCGCCCGGGACGGGCCGCCGTGCTGCGCGGACTGCTGGAGCTGCCGGCGCTGTTCCGGACGCCGGTGGCCGTGGAGCGGTACGAGGAGCGGGCGCGGGCGAATCTGGCTGCTGAGATCGCGGAGCTGGAGCGGTAGCGGGCTGAGCGGCAGCAGGCTGAGCGATCGCGGGCTGAGCGGTAGCGGAGCTGGAGCGATAGCGGCCGAGCAGCAGCGGGCTATGAACCAGAACCGTCACCGGCGCCCCACACGCCTCGGGAGCGGGCCCGGACATGCACTCGCTCCCCCTGCGGACCGAACAGGGTCAGCACCTCGGTCGGTCCGGGTCCCGCCGAGTCGAACCAGTGCGGGACATGGGTGTCGAACTCCATGGCGTCGCCCTGGACCAGCACCATGTCGTGCTCGGCCAGCACCGCGCGCAGGCGGCCGCTGAGGACGTACATCCATTCCCAGCCCTCGTGGGTGCGCAGCTCCGGCACCACCTCCCCGTGCGGGGGCGGGAGGAGCATCTTGTAGGCGCGCAGGCCGCCGGGCTCTTTGGTCAGGGGCACGATGACGCGGCCGTGGGGGTGCTTGCGGGGCGGCGGCGTCCGGCCGACGAGTTCGTCCAGGGAGGCGTCGTAGAGGTCGGCCAGCGGGAGCAGGAGTTCCAGCGTGGCACGGCGGGCGCCGTTCTCCAGGCGGGAGAGTGTGCTCACTGAGATGCCGGTCTCGACGGCGGCGTCGGCGAGCGTCAGGTGCTTCGCCCGGCGGGCGGCGCGGAGGCGGTCGCCGAAGGCGGGCGTCGGATCCTGGGGGTCGGCCATGGCCCCAGTCTTCGCCCCACTTTGCCGAAGTGGCAACTTTTCTTGCCCGCCGGAGCCGTCCGAGCGCATCCTCGCGGCATGAGCACCGAGACCACCGAGAGCACCGAGACCGCCGACCAGCACTACGACCAGCGCTACGACGTCATCATCATCGGCGGCGGTCCGGCCGGACTGTCGGCCGCGCTGATGCTGACCCGCGCGCGCCGCCGCGTCCTGGTCGTCGACGCCCACGCCCAGCGCAACGCCAAGGCCGGCCACATGCACGGCTACCTGTCGCGCGACGGCATGCCGCCGCTGGAGCTGCTGGAGGTCGGGCGCGAGGAGGTGTTGTCCTACGGCGGCGTGGTCGTGACGGATTTCGCCGAGCGGGTCGAGCGCACCGCCTCCGGCTTCACCGTCACCCTGGCCAGCGGCTGCGTGCCGACCGCGCGGCAGCTGCTGATCACCACGGGACTCACCGATGTGCTGCCGGACGTGCCGGGCGTCGCCGAGCTGTGGGCGCGGGACGTCCACGTGTGCCCGTACTGCCACGGCTGGGAGGTCCGGGACGGCGCCCTGGCCACGCTGGCCACCGGCCCGATGTCCACGCACCACACCCTGCTGCTGCGGCAGTGGAGCGCCGACTTGGTCTACTTCCTCGACGGGCAGCCGCTGGACGACGCCGACCGGGCGAAGCTGCGGGCGCGCGGGATCACCGTCGAGGAGCGCCCGGTCGAGCGGCTGGTCGAGAACGAGGGCCGACTCACCGGTGTGGAACTGGCGGACGGGACGGTGGTGGCCCGCGAAACGCTGTTCCTGGTGCCCGGATTCCGGAGCAACAACGCGCTGCTGGACAGCCTGGGCTGCGACTCCGACCCGGAGACCGGCTGGCCGGTCGTGGGACCGGGCGGACGGACGTCGGTGGCCGGGGTGTGGGTGGCGGGCAACGTCGCCGACCCGTCGGCGGGCGTGATCGCGGCGGCCGGATCGGCGACGATCACGGCGGGGCAGATCAACGCCGCGTTGGTGGAGGCGGACGTGGAGGCGGATCTGAAGGCGGATCTGGCAGCGGGGCTGGAAACGGCGGGCAAGTCCGCGTAGCGGCGCCGAATCTCAACCTCCCCGCGCCGTCACCGGACCTTCACCCGCGCGATGTGCTTTGATGACCGAATGATCCTCATCGACCCGCCGACGTGGCCCGGCCACGGTCGTCTGTGGTCGCATCTGGTGAGCGACGCCTCGTTCGCGGAGCTGCACACCTTCGCCGACCGCATCGGCGTGCCGGCGCGGGGATTCGAGCGGGATCACTACGACATTCCGTCCCACCTCTACGAGACGGCGGTCGCCGCCGGAGCGCTGCCGGTGGCATCGCGGGAGCTGCTGCGGCGGCTGACCGAGGCCGGGCTGCGGCGCCCCAAGCGTGCTCGGCGCCCGCACGGGTAGAGGGAACGGAAGACAGCCGTGGAACGAGTCAACCTATCCGGGGTCCGAAGCGTATCTAAGATGATGGATGCGAAGCAGAAAACACTGACGCTGCTGATCAGCGGGCTCACCGATCGGGCGGTCGCGCACCGGTTGGGACTGAGCGAGCGCACCGTGCAGCGGCATGTCCGTGCCCTGATGGAGGGCGCCGACTGCCGCAACCGCATGCAGCTGGGCCGGCACGCCGCGTTGACCGGCCTGCCCGAGCTCGGCGCCGATCCCGACCCGGAGCCGGAACCGACCGGCACCAGGCCGGACGGCGAGACCCGGCGCCTGCTGGAGCTGATGCTGACCGACACCCACTGGGCGACGCTGCGCTCGCTGCACCTGAGCACCCGCAGCATCGAGCGGCGGATCAGGGATCTGATGACGCTGGCGGGAGCGCGGAGCCGGGTGCAGCTGGGGTGGCGCGTGACGCGGTGGGAGTGGCTTTAGCGGCCTGCGCGGACGGTTCCCGCCATGCCCGCCCGCCTTGCCCGCCGTACCCGCCGCCGGGGGATCAGCGGCACCCGCCGCCGCGAGCCCTGCCGATAGACCGGTCCGCAAGCCCCGGTCGCCGGACCCGTTGCCAGGCCGACCGCAAGCCCCCGCCGCTAACCCCGCCGCTCCCGGCGGCCCCCGCCGATCGCCAACGACCGCCACCGGCTGGCCCGCCGCGTCGTCCCGACCGCCTTCGCCTCGGCCTCCGCCTCGGCCAGCGCCGCCGCCGCGCGGTCCCCCGTGGCCCGCAGCGCCTTCGCCAGGTCGGCCAGGATCTCAGCCTCCTGCCACGGCTCCTCGTAGCGCGCGGCGGTCGCCGCCGCCTCGCGGTACAGCCGCACCGCCTCCGGGCGGCCCTGCGCCATCCATACCGAGGCCTGCATCCACCGCACGCGCATCAGGCCCCACGGATCGTCATAGCGCGCAGCGAGCGTCGCGGCGTCCTCCAAGTGCTGGTCGGCGACGTCCAGCCGGCCCTCCTCGCGGCGCGCCCAGGCCAGCACCCGCAAGGTGTAGCTCTCCCATAAGCCCAGCCCCAGCTGCTGGAACGTCTCCAACGCCGGCAGCACGTACTCGACGGCCTCCTCCACCCGCCCTTGTTCCAGCCGGAGCATGCCTATGCGCCGTCCGACCACCGCGGTCCAGTAGCGGTAGCCGGAGTTGTGGAAGGTCTCGTACGCCTGCCGGATCAACGCCTCGGCCTCGATCGGCCGGTGCTGACGCAGGCGCAGCATGCCCAGGTCGAAGACCGCCGACGCCCGCCAGTACCAATGGCCGAGCGCCGTCAGCGTGTCCACGGCCGAGGTGAGCTGCTCCTCGGCCTCGGTGAACTTGTAGCGGCGGTTGAGCAGGACGCCCAGATCCCGCCGCGCGCGAGCGGCTTCGGCAGGTTGCCGCACGTCCCAGTCGGCGCCCTGCTCGACGGCGTCGCCGGCGAAGAGTTCGAGCGCCGTGCGGATGGCGTCCTCGGCGTCCGAGAAGCGCCGAAGCCCTGCGTACGCCTCACAAAGGTCGCGCAGGACGCGGGCCTCGGCGAGTTTGTTGCCCAGCGCACGGGACAGTTCGAGGGCGTTCTCAAGGTCGTGGACCGCGGCGGCGAAGTGGCCTGCGAAGTAGTGGCTGCGGCCGATCCAACGGAGCGTGTAGGCCTCGCCGGGACGGTGGCCTATCTCCTGGCAGAGGTGCAAGGACACGGTGAAGTGCTGTTCGGCCTCGTCGAAGCGGTCCTGGTAGTGCCGCAGCACACCGTAGCCCTGCTGGATGATCGACTCCGCGCGCTGGTCGCCGCGGCGGGTGGCGGCGGACAGGCCGGCGCGCAGGACGTCGTCCCAGCGGTTCCACACCGTGTAGACGGTCTCCAAGACCCGGGCCAGGACCACCGACATCTCCCAGCACAGGTCCCACAGCTGGTGCTCGTGCGCGCGCTCCACCATGCGGCCCACACGGCGGCAGTCGCCGAGGAGCCAGCGGGTGGGACCGTACTCGGCGTAACGCAGCAGGTCGGGGTCGTCGACGTGCCAGTGCTCGGCGTGGGAGGGCAGGGTGCCCCCGGCCCGTCCGTGGCGGGGGACGGTGGGATCGGTGAGGTGTTCCGCGTATTCGGCCAAGGTCAGGAAAGCGCCGCCGAGCCGGGCGAGGGCCGCGCGCTGTTCTTCGGCGGTCTCCTCGGCGGTGAGGCACTCCTCGGCGTACTCGCGGACCAGGGAGTGGAAGCGGTACTCGTTGCCGTTGGAGGTGCCGCGGGCGGCGCGCTCCAACAGCTGCGCCTCCACCAGGTCCTCCATGACCAGCGGCGCCTCGGCCACCGGGATGTCGAGCAGCGGGGCCGGGGCCCACTCGCGGAGCGAGACCGAGGGGAACAGCGTCAGCAGGCGGAACGCCTGGCGGCTGCGCGCGCTCAGGTCGGCGTAGGAGACGGCGATGGCGTCCCGGACGCGGACGTCGCCGGAGCGGAACTCGTCCAGGCTGAGACGGCCGGCGAGTTCGGCCAGCGTCCAGTGCTTGTTGGCGCCGAGGCGGGCCGCGACCAGGCGAAGGGCGAGCGGGAGGCCGCCGCACGCGCGGATGATCTGCCGCGCGGCGTCGGGCTCGCCGGCGACGCGCTGCGCGCCGACCTGGCGGATGAGGAGTTCGCGCAGATCGTCCTCGTCGAGCCCGCCGACGGTGAACGGATCCGCTTCGAGCAGTCCGAGGGGACGCCGGCTGGTGATGACGGTCGCGCAGCCGCGGACCCGGGCGAGCAGCGGCCGGACCTGCGCCGCGGACTTGGCGTCGTCGAGGACGACGAGCACCCGGCGCCCGACGAGCCGGTCGTGATACAGCCGCCGCCGCGCCTCCTCCTCGGGCGGGACCTCCCCCGCGCGCACGCCGAGCGCCGCGAGCAGCCGGCCCAGGGAGGTCGCCGGATCCGGGGCGTCGAGGCTCGTGGTGCCACCGGTCCCGGCCGCGCCGAGCGACAGGTAGAGGACGCCGCCGGGATACTCCTCACGCACCTCCTCGGCGAACTGGACCGCGAGCGAGGTCTTCCCGACGCCGCCCATGCCGTACAACGCCAGGACCGGCGCGCCGCGCCCGTCGTTGGCGGTGCGGGCGAGCATGGAGCGCAGCTGCTGGAGATGCGGACGCCGACCGATGAACTGCGGATCGGCCGGCGGAAGCTCCAACGACGTGGTGGTGGTGTCGGCGGCATAAGGCGCCTGACCGGCTGGATACCCCGGCCCCTGATCCTGGCGCGGCCACGCGGGACCCCGCGCCGACCCGGAATCCGGGGACTGATTCGTCCCCTCGACGATCAGCCACTCGGTCCCGATGGCCAGGATGCCGGTGATCAGCGACACGGCTATCAGCGCCAGCGTCCAGACGACGAGGTTCCCCCGCGTCGACACCTGAAGGATGATCGACCCCGAGGTGACGATGGTGTTGCCGATGACGAGGATGAACCGGCGCCGTTGGCCGGGGGTGAGGCGGACCAGCCGTCGCGGATGGTTCAGCCATCGGAGCACGCGATGGCGGCCGGGCGACGCTGGGACCATGGCTCTCCCGTCTCACAGGGCTGATGCCTTCATTAACCCAGAGATCGGAGAGGACGGGCAAGGGTTGCCCAGGGCCGCGACCGGGGCACCGGGAAACGGCGGCGCGGGTCAGCGAGCGAAGTTGGTCAGAGTGAAGGAGAACGGGGCGGGAAGTTCGAGATCCTCCCCGAACGGGACCCGGACGTCGGCCCCGTAGTCCCAGGCCTCGACATCGGGCCGGCTGAACAGCACGGATTCTCGCCGACCCCGGTCGACAAGCAGGTAGAGCGGGATACCGGCCGCGGCATAGGCCTTGCGCTTCGCCTCCCGGTCGTCGATCGGCGCGGACGAAGTCACCTCCAGCACGAGCAACCACCCGGCGGGTGTGCCCCACGAGGGCTCGTCGACGAAAAGGCCGCGCTCGACGACAGCCAGATCCGGGATGAAGTTGCCGAACGGGGTGCTCAACCCTCGGTTGGCCGAGAAGTCGAAAGGGATGGCCGACTTCCGCAGGAGCTGCTCGGTGATCCGGCTGATCGCATGCTCATGGTTGCCGACCGGCGGCGGATTCACGATGATCCTCCCTGCGATGAGCTCAGCGCGGTACTCAGGGCCGAGCTTCGCGTCGAACTCGAGGAAGGCTTGCCGTTCTTCCGCCGTGACCGTCATGAGTGGCTCCTTGCCGCCGCCGTGGGCATCGGAGTGTCCCGTCGTCGTCACACTCCGAGCATAGACTCACACCCCACGGGCGGCGCGAGGGAAGCGAACCGGAAATTATCACCCGCACGGGTAAAAATCCGTTCGAAAACACCGAAGGCGGCCCCGGCCGAAGCCGGGACCGCCTTCCGTCACGCTGTTCGCGCGGAACTCCGAGCCGGGGCTCAGAAGTCCATGTCGCCGCCGGGCATGCCGCCGGCCGGGGCCGCGGACTTCTCCGGCTTGTCGGCGATGACCGCCTCGGTGGTCAGGAACAGGGCCGCGATGGAGGCCGCGTTCTGCAGGGCGGAGCGGGTGACCTTGGCCGGGTCCAGGATGCCGGCCTTGATCATGTCGACGTACTCGCCGGTGGCGGCGTTCAGGCCGAAGCCGGACTCCAGGCCGCGCACCTTCTCCACCACGACGCCGCCCTCAAGGCCGGCGTTGACGGAGATCTGCTTCAGCGGGGCCTCCAGGGCCAGGCGCACGATGTTCGCGCCGGTGGCCTCGTCGCCGGTGAGGTCGATCTTCTCGAACGCCTTGTGGCCGGCCTGCAGCAGGGCCACGCCGCCGCCGGCGACGATGCCCTCCTCGACGGCCGCCTTGGCGTTGCGCACCGCGTCCTCGATGCGGTGCTTGCGCTCCTTGAGCTCGACCTCGGTGGCCGCGCCGGCCTTGATCACGGCCACGCCGCCGGCCAGCTTGGCCAGGCGCTCCTGGAGCTTCTCGCGGTCGTAGTCGGAGTCCGACTTCTCGATCTCGGCGCGGATCTGGTTCTTGCGGCCCTCGATCGAGTCCGCGTCGCCGGCACCGTCGACGATGGTGGTCTCGTCCTTGGTCACCACGACCTTGCGGGCCTTGCCCAGCATCTCCAGGCCGACGGAGTCCAGCTTCAGGCCGACCTCCTCGGAGATGACCTGGCCGCCGGTCAGGATCGCGATGTCGCCGAGCATGGCCTTGCGGCGGTCGCCGAAGCCGGGGGCCTTCACCGCGACCGACTTGAAGGTGCCGCGGATCTTGTTCACGACCAGGGTGGCCAGCGCCTCGCCCTCGACGTCCTCGGCGATGATGACCAGCGGCTTGCCGCTCTGCATCACCTTCTCCAGGATCGGCAGCACGTCCTTGACGTTGCCGATCTTGTTGTTGGCGATCAGCAGGTACGGGTCGTCGAAGGACGTCTCCATCCGCTCCAGGTCGGTGGCGAAGTACGGGGAGATGTAGCCCTTGTCGAAGCGCATGCCCTCGGTGAGCTCCAGCTCCAGACCGAAGGTGTTGCTCTCCTCGACGGTGATGACGCCTTCCTTGCCGGCCTTGTCCATGGCCTCGGCGATCATGTCGCCGATCGCGGTGTCGGCGGCGGAGATCGAGGCGGTCGCGGCGATCTGCTCGCGGGTCTCGACGTCCTTGGCCATCGCGGACAGCTCGGCGGACACCGCCTCCACGGCGGCCTCGATGCCGCGCTTGAGCGCCATCGGGTTCGCGCCGGCGGCCACGTTGCGCAGGCCCTCGCGGACCAGCGCCTGGGCCAGCACGGTGGCGGTGGTGGTGCCGTCGCCGGCGACGTCGTCGGTCTTCTTGGCGACCTCCTTGACCAGCTCGGCCCCGATCTTCTCGTACGGGTCCTCGAGCTCGATCTCCTTGGCGATCGACACGCCGTCGTTGGTGATCGTGGGGGCGCCCCACTTCTTCTCCAGGACGACGTTGCGCCCGCGCGGGCCGAGGGTCACCTTGACCGCGTCCGCGAGCTGGTTCATGCCGCGCTCGAGGCCGCGCCGGGCTTCCTCGTCGAACGCGATGATCTTCGACATTGTGGTACAGACCTCCCACACCAGGGATTCCTTGGCGAACCGCCAGGCGCCCGCGACGGACGGCCCCGCCGCACCGCGCGGTCCCTGCCGGGCGGTGGCGGAACCTCGCCTGAGAGGTTCTCATGGTTGGCACTCTCGGTGTGAGACTGCCAAGCTCAATGATTAGCACTCTCCCCCGGCGAGTGCAAGCCGGTGCGGGGGCGGACCGCGCGCACCACCGCCGCCGGGCGCACGACCAGAGGTCCGGGGGGCGCACGACAAGAGCCCGCTCCCGGTGCTGCGGGAGCGGGCTCTGGCCGTGTGTGGTGCGGAGTCCTCCGAAGCGGGCGGCGGCAGAAGCCCGAAGGTCGCGACCCGGGTGGGGGAAGTCAGCGCCGGTGGCGCGGACGTGAGCGAGCGGTCAGGCGGTGACCCGGACCATGTCGGCCTGGGGGCCCTTCTGGCCCTGCGAGATCTCGAACTCGACCCGCTGCCCCTCCTCCAGGCTGCGGTAGCCGTCCATCTGGATCGCGCTGTAGTGGACGAAGACGTCCGACCCGCCGTCGACCGCGATGAACCCGTAGCCCTTCTCCGCGTTGAACCACTTGACGGTGCCCTGAGCCATTCCGTACTCCCCTTGCTGCCGGCTCTAGAACGGAGTGGGCTACCCCCAGTGGAACACCCACCCCATTACCGGCCCGCACCCCGCGGGCCAGGGTCTGCGTTCGTCGCCGTACCACCCGCCGTACCAAGAGGGTTGAGCTGGAGGGATCTCGCCGAATCGTTCGACCGGCGCTGAGACTAGCCAAAGTGACGCACGGTACAACAGGTCTAAATCCCAGGGATTCTGGCCGGGATGGTAAGAGGTGCGCGGACAAATACGGACCGATCCCCGCGTATCCGCTGCCCGTGAACACGGTGAGTAGATAACGATACGGGAACCGGTCCGCGGCCCGGGACACCGGGGGGGTGCCTAACGCATCAGCCCCCTGCGACCGCCGGGATGATCGAGACGTTGCCGCCCTCGGGCACCGCGGTGCCCAGCCCCTCGGCGAACCGCACGTCGTCGTCGTTGACGTAGACGTTCACGAAGCGCCGCAGCTTGCCCTCCTCGTCCAGCACCCGGGCCCGGATCCCGCCGTGGTCGGCCTCCAGCTGGTCGATCACCTCGGCCAGGGTGCCGCCCGCGACGGACACTTCGGCCTGTCCGTCGGTGTATGTGCGCAGGATGGTGGGAATCCGTACGGTGATGCTCATTCACATGCTCCTTACTTGGTGCGCACGCGGGCGCGGAAAGATGTGCGAATCGCCGGACGGATTCACAGCGTCGCGCGGAAGGCGTCCAGCGAGGGCTTGATGACCGCGGTCGGCCCGCAGTCCGACACCGCGTCCAGGGTCTTGAGCCCGTCGCCGGAGTTGATCACCACGGTCACCGCGTCCGGGTCCAGGCGGCCCTCGTCGGCCAGCTTCTTGAGCACCCCCACGGTCACCCCGCCGGCGGTCTCGGCGAAGATGCCCTCGGTGCGGGCCAGCAGCTTGACGGCGGCCCGGATCTGCTCGTCGGTGACGTCCTCCACGGCGCCGCCGCTGCGCCGGGCGATGTCCAGCACGTACGGCCCGTCGGCCGGGTTGCCGATCGCCAGCGACTTGGCGATGGTGTCGGGCTGCTTCACCGGGCGGATCACGTCGATGCCGTCCTTGTAGGCCTGCGACACCGGCGAGCACCCGGAGCCCTGGGCGCCGATCACCTTGTAGGGGGTGTCCTCGACCAGGCCGAGCTTGATCAGCTCCCGGAAGCCCTTGTCGATCTTCGTCAGCTGCGAGCCGGAGGCCACCGGGACCACGATCTGCTCCGGCAGCCGCCAGCCCAGCTGCTCGGCGATCTCGTAGGCCAGGGTCTTGGAGCCCTCGGCGTAGTACGGCCGCAGGTTGACGTTGACGAAGCCCCACCGCTCGCCGAGCTCGTCGCCGATCAGCTCGCTGCAGAACCGGTTCACCTCGTCGTAGGTGCCGTCGATGGCGATCAGCCGGCCGCCGTAGACGGAGGCCACGACGACCTTCTCCTTCTCCAGGTCCGACGGGATGAACACGCAGGCCTCCAGGCCGGCCCGGGCCGCGGCGGCGCCGACCGCGCCGGCCAGGTTGCCGGTGGAGGAGCAGGACAGCGTGGTGTAGCCGAAGGTGCGGGCGGCCTCGACGGCGATCGCCACGACGCGGTCCTTGAAGGAGTGCGTCGGGTTGCCGGAGTCGTCCTTCACGTACAGGTTGGACAGGCCCAGCTCGCGGCCCAGGTTCTGGGCGCGGACCAGGCGGGTCCAGCCGGGGTTGGTGTTCGGGCGGCTGGCGACGTCCGCCGGGACCGGCAGCAGCGGCGCGTAGCGCCAGATGGACGCCGGCCCGGCCTCGATCTGCTCGCGGGTCACGGTGCCGAAGTCGTAGGAGATCTCCAGGGGGCCGAAACACTCCTCGCAGGCGAATTTCGGACCGAGCTCCGTGGTGTGCCCGCACTCGCGGCAGGACAGGTGCACGGCCGGGCCGAAGGGCTGGGTGGTGGCGGGAGCGGACAGCAGGGTGCTGGACATGGCGAGAGGTTCCTTTCCTCATCTTTCCCACGACACGGCGGCTGCCGCGTGGGCCGGAGTTGGCACCGCACCGTGCCGTCGAAGACGGCATAACGGATGGTTGCCGGAGCGTCACAGGGCCGGTCCCTCAGCTCCTCTGGATGAGCGCTTTATTCAGTTGTCGTTCAACGAGCGTAAGGCCCCGGGGCCCGAGCGGTACCAGTCTGTCCGGATCCCGAGACAACCTTCCAACAGATCGTTCCCTTAACCTTGAGGTGGTCGATGGTACCTATTTTCAGGAGTGGAGAGCCCGGTGCTGGAAGAGGTGGAGCGGTGGCTTGCCGTGCGCTCCTCGAAGGCGTCGGACTGGCCGCTGGAGCGGCTCCTGACCGCCAAGCACGACACCGCCGCCGGTCCGGTCCGGATCAGCGTGGTGCTGCCCGCCCTGGACGAGGAGGAGACGGTCGGCGCGATCGTCACCGCGATCCGCGAGGACCTGATGGAGGCCGCGCCGCTGGTCGACGAGCTGCTGGTGGTCGATTCCGGCTCCACCGACCGGACCGCGGAGAACGCCGCGGCGGCCGGGGCGAAGGTGCTGCACCGCGACGAGATCCTGCCGGCCGTGCCCTCGGTGCCGGGCAAGGGCGAGGTGCTGTGGCGGTCCCTGGCCGCGACCACCGGGGAGCTGGTCTGCTTCGTGGACGCCGACCTGCGGGAGTTCTCCTCCACGGTGGTGACCGGCGTGCTCGGGCCGCTGCTGGCCGATCCGGACGTGCACCTGGTCAAGGCCATGTACGACCGGCCGCTGGTGGCCGGCTCGGCGGTGCTGCCGGCCGGCGGCGGCCGGGTCACCGAGCTGGTGGCGCGGCCGATCCTGAACCTGCACTGGCCGCTGCTGGCCGGGTTCGTGCAGCCGCTCGGCGGGGAGTACGCGGCGCGCCGCTCGCTGCTGGAGCGGCTGCCCTTCCCCACCGGCTACGGCGTGGAGACCGCGATGCTGATCGACACCCTGGCGCTGGTCGGGCTGGACGGCATGGCGCAGGTGGACGTGGGCGTGCGCCTGCACCACCACCAGGACGACGCCGGGCTGGGCCGGATGGCCAGCGAGATCATGCAGGTGGCCTGGGAGCGGCTGCACCGCGAGGGGCGGATAGTGCCCGGCGACGACGCGGTCGAGCCGCACACCCTGATGACCCAGTTCCACCGCGAGGCCGAGGGCTTCGCGCCGCGCTCCACCGACGTGGCCGTGGTGGAGCGCCCGCCGATCAGGACGCTGGGTCCGGGTTCGACGGCATCCTGAAGCAGGAGACCAGGCCCTCCAGCCGGATCCCATTCGGGTCCCGGGGCCGGGAGTCGAACTCCTTGACCAGGGCTTCCAGCCGATCCTGGAACTCGTCGGCGGCGTCCGCCGGCAAGGTGGCGGACAGGAAGTACAGCGCGCCGTGCTTCTTGGCGTCCTCGGTGTCCGCCGGGATGTCCTCGGTGTCCAGATGCCGCAGGAACCGGCGGGTGTAGTCGCCGATGTTCTCGCTGATGATCCGGGCCATCGCCTCGCGGGTCTCGTCCGGATGCGCGGTCGGGTCGATGGTGACGGAGGCCTGCGCGGCCCGGTAGCGGGTCTCGACGATGCCGGAGACCACGCGGGTCTCGGCCACCTCGATCAGCCCGGCCTCCAGCAGCACCTTCAGGTGCCGGTACAGCTTGGTCTGCGGCTCGGCGAGCTCCTCGGCCAGCTCCTTCGCCGACTTCGGCACCCGGTCCCGGGACAGCGCGCGCAGGATCCCCAGCCGGGTGGTGTCGGCCAGCGCCTTGATGGTGTCGACGTCGGTGACGGTGCGCACCACCTCGTCGATCAGCGGCCGCAGCCCGGCCGCCTGGTCCCGGGCGTCGGCGGCCCGCGCCGTGGCGTCGGCGACCGCCGCTGACACGTCGCGCCGTACCCCGCGCAGGTCGGCCCGCAGGTCGGCGCTCAGCCCGCCGAGCACCCCACCCAGGTCAGGACCTTTTTCTTTGCTGCCCATGGGATCCATCTTGCCAGACGCTCACGGTTGCGTCATCATTCACTCAAGCGTGAATGGTCGCTCGACCGTGAATGCTCGCGCCAACGAGAACGTTCATGATTAGGGGAGGATTCACGATGACCGCAACGACACTCGGGCCGACGGAGGCGAAGACCGGGACCGGCGCGGCGGGCGACGGCGCGGCGGCGATCGACGCCCGGCCCGCCGAGACCGCGCCCACCCGTCCGGCGGCACCGGGCGATCCGGCGCCGACGCGGCCGGAGGGACCGGACGACGGGGCCGGGACCACTGAGGGCGGGACCGCCGAGGGCGGGAGCGGCCAGGACGGGACGGCCCGGCGCGGAACCGGCGAGCCCGCCGAGCGGCCGGTCCCGCTGCGCCGCAACCGGAACTTCAACCTGCTGTGGGGCGGGTCGGTCGCCGCGGTGCTCGGCCTGTCCACCGCGGACATCGCCTACCCGCTGGTGATCCTGGCGCTGACCCGCTCGCCGCTGTCCGCGGGCCTGTTCGCCACCGTCCAGCTCATCGCCTCGGTGCTGGCCACCCTGCCGGTCGGCCAGCTGATGGACCGCCACGACCGGCGCCGCCTGCTGCTGCTGTCGGAGTCGGTGCGCACCGTCGCGGCCGGCGGCGTGGCCCTCGCCTACTTCACCGGGGTGCTCAGCCTGTGGCAGCTGCTGGCCACCGCCGCGCTGCTCGGCGCGATCCAGCCGTTCGCCGGAGCCCGCACCCTGATGATCCGCCAGGTGGTGGCCCCCGAGCAGGTGCCGGACGCGCTGACCCGCGAGCAGCTGCGCAACCACGCCTGCGAGCTGACCGGCCCGCCGCTGGGCGGCGCGCTGTTCGCGGTGTCCCGGGCCCTGCCCTTCGTGTTCGCCACCGCGACCAGCGTGCTGTCGCTGCTGTCGGTGCTGTTCCTGCGCCTGCCGGCGGCCGACGGCGCGGCGGCCGGCGCGGGCACCCGGCCCGGGCCCGGGGCGGGCGGCGGCCGGCCCGAGGGCGGCGTCCTGCTGGGCATCAGGACCATCCTGCGCGACCCGGTGATGCGGGCCACCGCGCTGAGCCTGTGCCTGGTGAACATGGCCGGCTACCCGATCTTCCTGAGCCTGGTGGTCCGCATGCAGCAGCAGCACGCCGCCTCCGGCACCACCGGCCTGGTGGTGGCCGCCTCCGCGGTCGGCGGGCTGATCGGCACGCCGCTGGCCAAGCCGCTGCTGCGGGCGCTGCGCCCGGGCTGGGTGCTGATCGTGGCCTGCCTGGTCTTCGCCGTCGCCAACTTCGGGATGACGTTCTTCACCGCCCCGCTGGCCGACGCCCTGTTCCTGGCCGCCGGCGGCGCCGCGGTGCCGTCCGCGGTGGTGATGGTCAACGTGCTGATCCTGCAGGCCGTGCCGGACGACCAGCGCGGCCGCACCGCCGCCGCGCTGGAGATGTTCCTGCTGGCCGGGATCCCGGCCGGGACGCTGTCGGCGAGCGCCGCGCTCCAGTGGCTCTCGCCTACCGCGACGCTGCTGGGCCTGTCGCTGGTGATGACGGTGGCGGTGCTGTACGCGGTGTCGCAGCGGGCGCTGCGGGCCGCGCAGTGGCCGGACCCGGAGCGGACGGCCTGACCGGGTCCGATCCGCCCGCTGGGACCGGGGAGTGCCGGACGGCGCCGTGTGGGGCGCCGGTTCCGGCACTCCCCTTGCCGTCGGCCTTCGTCCTCTTGTTGTTCACGCCGAGGGTCCGGTTGTTGTTCACGCCGGGGGTCCGATGGGAAGGGTGCGGTGGAGAGGGGGTCCCGTGCGAGGACGACAGGGTCGACGAGGACGGTGTCGGAGCGGGCGCCGGGTGCGGGTGCCGCGCGGTGCGGGGCAGCGGCTTGGCGGGATGCGGGGCGGGGTGCTGGGCCGAGTGCCGGGCCGGGTGCTGGGCCGGGTGCTGGGCGGGATGCCGAGCGTGCGGGCGGCGCGCCGGGGGCCGGTGCGCGGCCTCGGGGCGGGCGCCCACGGTGTCGGCGGCCTTCACGATCCCGACGGCCGGCACCGCCGGCCTCGGCGCGGCGGCCGAGCCTCCGAACAGCCCGAGTCCGGCCAGCAGCCCGGCGCCGCAGACCGCGGCGACCGCCAGCGCCATCCGCGGCCGGCTCATCGTCCGGCCCTGACTCACCAGTCCCAGCGGATCCCGGTATCCGGGACCGGCGCCGCGGTCCCGGTCACGCAGCTCGGCCCCGGTCATGCCCCTCATTAGACACAGGCTCGGGGTCCGGGTCCGGCTCCCCGCCGATGTCGGAGACCCGGTTCACCCGTCCGGACCTGGCGCGCTGCCGGGCCGCGCGCAGCCGGCGCAGCCGCTTGACCACTTCGGGCTCGGCGGCCAGCGCCGCCTCCTCGTCGAGCAGCGCGTTCAGCATCTGGTAGTAGCGGGTGGCCGAGACGGCGAACCGCTCGCGGATCGCCTGTTCCTTGCTGCCCGCGTGCCGCCACCACTGCTTCTCGAAGGCCAGGATCGCGCGATCCCGGTCCGTCAATCCGCCCCCGGGCTCACTCGGTTCCATGCCCGACAGCCTACGGCGGCCGACCCACGCCGCACCGGCGCCGCCCCATGGCGTACCGTGGGTCCGATCGGTTACAGGTCTATACCAATCAAACACCGTCCTATGAACCAGGCTCCACCCACCGTCCTGACAGGTTTGCGATGACACTGCTGACGAACGCCCGGATCGTCCTCCCCGACGGCGTACGCCCCGCCGGCTGGCTCCGCATCGACGGCCAGCGCATCGCCGAGGTGGGCCCGGCCGGCTCCGCCCCGGACCCGGCCGGCGCCCATCCGCACGAGCCGTCCGTCGACCTCGGCGGCCGTTTCCTGCTGCCGGGCTTCGTCGACATGCACACCCACGGCGGCGGCGGGGCGGCGTTCAGCTCCGGCGACGTGGACCAGGCGGTGCGGGCCGCGGCCTTCCACCGCGAGCACGGCACCACGACGATCATGGCCTCGACGGTGTCCACCGAGCTGGACGTCCTGGAGGGCTACCTGTCCGATCTGGCCGGCCTGGTCGAGGACGGGCTGCTGGCCGGGCTGCACCTGGAGGGGCCGTTCATCTCCAAGGCCCGCTGCGGCGCGCACGATCCGGCCCTGCTGCGCAGCCCGGACCCGGCGCTGCTGCGCCCGCTGCTGGCGGCCGGCCGCGGCACGGTGAAGATGGTGACCCTGGCCCCGGAGCTGGACTACGGCATCGAGGCCACGGCGCTGCTGGCGAACTCCGGCGTGATCGCCGCGGTCGGCCACACCGACGGCGGCTACGGCGTCACCAGCGAGGCCTTCACCCGCGGCGCCCGCGTGGCCACCCACCTGTTCAACGCGATGCCCGGCGTGCACCACCGCGAGCCCGGCCCGGTGGTGGCCGCGATCGAGGACGAGAACGTGATCGTCGAGCTGGTCAACGACGGCATCCACGTGCACCCGGCGGTGATCGGCATGGTGTTCAACGCCGTCACCCCGCACCGCGTGGCCCTGATCACCGACGCCATGGCGGCGGCCGGCCAGCCGGACGGCATGTACCGGCTCGGCGCGCTGGACGTCGAGGTCGAGGCGGGCGTGGCCCGGCTGGCCGGCGGCGGCTCCATCGCCGGCAGCACCCTGACCATGGACGTGGCGCTGCGCCGCGCGGTCCGCGAGCTGGGCCTGCCGGTCGAGGAGGCGGCGGTGTCGGCCGCGCTGACCCCGGCCCGGGCCCTGGGCCTGGACCACGAGCTCGGCTCGATCGAGGCCGGGAAGTACGCCGACCTGGTGGTGCTGGACGACGAGCTGGAAGTGCGCGGCGTGATGAAGCGCGGCGACTGGTCGGTGGCGGTGGAGAAGCAGTAGTAGGTGGAGAAGCAGTAGCAGTAGCAGTAGCCGGTCGGCGGGCCGCTCGGCCTTGCGCCCATTAATAGGTGTCCGCCGGCGCGATACAGGTATTTCAGTACAGGCATTTCAGGGCTTGTATTCAGTACGGACAGTTCGGCACCGGCCGCCCGCGGGCGTTCCCGGCCGTCGAGAGTCGCCCCTGCCCTCGTCCGAATGCCCGACCCGGGTTGCGCATCCCGGGTTCGGACCGACGGTATTCGCCGGGCGAATGCCGCCGCGACCGAGGAAACGGCCGGGCTCCCGGGGCACCGCGGAACTCTGAATCGCCGCGCGAGGACTCCGGCCCACCCGCCGCTCTCCCATCAACCCCATGATCACCACCGCCCACTCCGGTTCGGAGCGAGGCCGGAGGTTTCAGGGCCCGGATCAGGGCCAGATGCGCCGCTCGGGTGAATCTACCCGGCTATGAGGGCCTTCTCAGCTATAAAACCCGATTCCGCTGGGCGAGAATCCAAAAGTGAGCTTCATCTGAATCTGGTTTTCATCTCCCCTCGGGAACGAATGGCTTCGCCGATCCGGGCGAGCGCCACTCTCCATAGCCGCCCACATCACTAGGCAGAGATTCACGCACGGCGACCGAAAGACGCCGCGCACTCGCAGGCGAAGGAGCGCTGTCATGGTCTTCTCGGTATCCGGTGTGCTGCTGCTGGGCATCATCACCTTCATCCTGTTCCGCAAGGACGGACTCAAGGTCTCGCACATGATCGTCTGCATGCTGCTCGGCTTCTACCTGGCCTCCACCTCGATCGCCCCGAACATCAAGCAGAGCGGCGCGTCCATCGCGAGCTTCATCAGCAACCTGCACTTCTAGCGGGCGGCCGAGCAGGCAGTATTGAGCGCCGAGATTTAAGGAATCGAACACACATGGCGGGATCGGTGGGTTCGGAGAACCCCATCCAGCGCCTGGTCCGCGGCTTCCGTGAGCATCCGATCACGGAGGCCGCCGGCCGTTGCACCACCAGCACCCGGCACGTGAGCAAACGGGCCAAGGCGCGGGCGCTGGACATCGGGCACCCGCTGGTGGTGCTGGTCCGCGGCAGCAAGCAGATGGCCGCGGACGCCAAGACCTACTGGGCCGAGGCCGGCGGGCACGAGAAGCACAAGGAATGGCGGGACCTGGTGGTCTTCGTCTTCGCCGTGTGCGCCGTGGCCGCCGGCTTCCAGCCGTACGGGGTGCTGCTGCTGATCGCGGTCTGGGCCGCGGCGGCCACCTACCTGGGCCGGGACCGTCCGGACCCGGGCAAGGACCCGGAGACCGACGCGCACATCGCGCGCCTGCAGTCCGCCTACAACGGCCTGGTGCCCTACCTGATGGACACCCACGACCCGGACGAGCGGTTCAAGCCCGGCGGCGGGTACCGGTCGGGGTTCACCGAATGGGAGTTCGACGAGGCCGACCGGCTGGTGGCCCTGAAGATCGAGTACTCGCCGTTCTTCAAGGACGGCGAGGCCGACGCCCGGGCCAAGGTGGAGCGGGCCCTGGAGGGCAAGATCGGCCAGGCCAACGAATACCTGTACGACTGGGACGAGGAGGGCAACAAGCTCTCGGTCCGGATCCTGCCGCCGCTGCCGACCGGGATCCCGGCCCAGCCCTGGAAGGTCGCCGAGATCGAGTACGTGCTCGGCTTCACCGACCCGACCTCCACCGCCCGGCTGATCCCGGTGCAGCTGACCGGCGAGCCCGGCGGCGAGGTGCCGGTGGTGGAGCTGGCCCCGGTGGTGTGGCGGCACGGGCGCTTCGCCGCCGAGCCGCACCTGCTGGTGGCCGGCGTGCTGGGCAGCGGGAAGTCGAACCTGCTGCGCTCGCTGGCCGCGCAGGCGCTGGGCCACGGACACCTGGTGACCGCGGTCGACGCCGAGCACACCGGGCACTTCGACGAGTTCACCGGCCGGGACGGCGTGATCCGGGTGGAGTCCGCCGCGGCCGCCGCGCTGGACCTGCTGGACTGGGTCGCGGCCGAGTCCGGACGGCGGGCCGAGCGGCTGCGGGAGCTCGGCGCGAACGACGACACGCTGATCGCCGAGCTGGCCAAACCGCTGTGGGTGTTCGTCGACGAGCTGCCGGCGCTGGGCGAGGCCGCCTCGCGGGCCGGGCTGGCCGACCCCCAGGACATACTGGCCGACCTGATGCGGGCCGGGCGCACGACCGGGATCACGGTGGTGCTGTCCTGCCGCGCCGAGCGGGTCGGCGAGCTGCGGGCGACGGTGCGCAACCAGGCGCACGCCCGCGTCGGCCTGGGCCAGCTGCCGCCCGCCGCCTCGACCGCGCTGTTCGGCGGGACCCTGGAGATCGGCGGCCCGGCGGTGCTGCCGCCCGGACGCGGTTTCGCGCGGGTCGGGGGCGGCCCGGTGGTCCGGCTCCAGGTGCCGGTCGCGGCGGACGTGGTCGGCGCGCTGCCGGTGCTGGTCGGCGCGCTGGTGGAGGACGGGGACCCGGCCGAGGAGGTCGGCGGGCTCGGGGAGCCGGAGGACGAGTAGGGGCCGGTGACGGATGGGACAGTGGCGACGGGCGGTGCGCGAGCGCCGCCCGTTGCTGTGCGGGCGGGGGTTTTTTGCAGGCTTAAGCGCCGATTGCTCCAGGGTGAGGACTGTCACGGGCCAAGTTGTTCATATTCGAACTGGTCGCTCATCCGATTGAAGTACGTTAGGCGCCATGAGTATCCCCAAGCGCGCCGCGGCCGCCGCCGCGGCGACGGTGACGGCCCTGGTCCTGACCGCCTGCTCGTCGTCCGGCTCCACCGCGGGCGGCTCGGCCGGCGCCGGGACCACCCCGGCCTCGTCGAGCTCGCCGGCCGCCTCCGCCCCCGGCGGGGCCAGTGGATCCTGGGACCGGAACCCGGACCAGTCGGCCACGGCGAAGAAGGCCGGACTCCAGATGCTGGGCAACGAGATGCTCCAGGTGCACTACCACGCGCACCTGGACGTGATCGTGGACGGCCAGAAGATCACCGTGCCGCAGTACATCGGGATCGACGAGAACCAGCAGACCATCACCGCCCTGCACACCCACGACCCGTCCGGGATCCTGCACATCGAGTCCGGCGAGGACATCCCGTTCAAGCTGGGCCAGGTCTTCACCGAGTGGGGGCAGCCGCTGAGCACCACCCAGGTCGGCCCGGTCGCGCTGAGCGGGGACAAGGTCGTGAAGCTGATAGTCAACGGCAAGGAGATCGCCGGCGACCCGGCGGACTACGTGCTCAAGGCGCACGACGAGGTCGTGGTCTGGGTCGGGGCGAAGGACCAGACGCCCCAGGTTCCGACGTCGTTCACCTTCCAGGCCGGTTTGTAGGACCGGACTCCGCCGATCGCCGTTGCCGGCCTACGCCAAGTGACGGAGGCGTCCAGACGTCCTGGAGACAGACTTCTGCGACGCCCGGCGGGCCGGATCCGAGGACCGGCAGGTCAGGACGTTGATCAGACAGAACCCTGATCCAGTGTGAGATTCTCCACGCGGCACGGCGGGATAACGGAACACCCAACCTCTGTGCCGCGTGGGGCACGATGCGATACCTTCTAAGGGTGGCGATGTCTCAGGCAAGCGGTCCGACGGGGGTGGGTCAGATGACCCCGCCGCGGCGGGTCGGCGTGCCGCCGCTGAGCCTCGGCGGGCAGGCCGTCGCCGAGCGGCTCGACCGGCACTTCGCAGCGATCGTCGACGCTCCCGCGGCGCGGGGCGACGACAACGCCACCGAGGCCCTGGAGACCATGATCGCGGTCCTGCCGCGCACCGGGGTCGCCCGCGCGAAGCGCACCGAGCGCGGCCTGTGGCTGCGGGCGCCGTTCCGGCGGCTGCGGCGCATCATCGGCCTGTAAGCCTCCTTCGGCCAGGTTATTCTCGGCCGCGTCTTCCTTTGGCCAAGCCTTCCTTCGGCGCCGGTCGGAGCCCAAATTCTGCGGCGGGCGCACGGGCGGATTACGGTTGTCCCATGGCTGACACGACCAACGACGCCGGCATCGGGGCGCGGATCAAGGAGCTCGTCGCCGAGGAGCACCGGCTGCGTACGCACCCGAATCCCACCGACGAGGACATCACCGCGCTGCGCGCCGCCGAGAACGAGCTGGACCAGTGCTGGGACCTGCTGCGGCAGCGGCGGGCGAAGACCGAGACCGGCGGGGACCCGGCCGACGCCAAGGCGCGGTCGGTGCCGGAGGTCGAGGGCTACTTGCAGTGAGACGCGCCGAAGGGCCCGGCGGCACCATGCCGCCGGGCCCTTCCGTGTCCTCGCGCCCGCGTTCCCGGTCCCGGTCTCTGTCCCGGTCCCGGTCCCGGACTCTGCGCGTTCCCGGTCGCAGACCTTGTCAGGCCTCGGTGATCGCCGCGGCCACCGTCTGCCGCGCCGCGCGCCGGGCCGGGACCACCGCGGCCAGCGTTCCGGCCAGAGCCCCGGCCAGGACGTAGAGCAGGAGCTGCACCACCGGGATGGTCAGCGTCCCGCTGCCGGTGGCCTTGCTGAACATCTGCACCAGCGCCCATCCGAAGGCGCCGCCCAGCACGATGCCCAGCGCCACTCCCAGCGTCGCCATCAGCATGGCCTCGGTGAGGAGCATGCGCCGCAGCTGCGCCTTGGTCAGGCCCAGGGCTCGGAGGAGCGCCGATTCCCGGGTGCGCTCCAGGACCGACAGCGACAGCGTGTTCGCGATCCCGATCAGGGCGATGAGGACGGCCAGCGCCAGCATCCCGGTGAACAGGGCGAGGACCTGGTCCAGCCCGCTGGAGAGCTCCTTCTTGTAGTCGGCGACGCTGTTGACGGTGAGCAGCGGGTCGTCGCCGACGGCCTGCTCCACCGCGGTCCGCGAGGCGGCCGGGGTCTGGCCGGGCTTGGCGAGCATGGTGACCGTGTCCGGTCCCGGGGAGGCGACCAGCTTCAGGAAGTCCGGGACCGACAAGGCGGATTCGGGCATCCCGATGCCGGAGTCGCTGTAGGTGGCGACCACCTTCAGCGAGACGGTGCCGCCGTCCTTGCCGGTGACCGTGACGCTCTGGCCGACCGCCGTCTTCAGATCGGCGAGCTGGTTGTCCTGGAGCGCGATGGTGCCGGGCACCACGTCGCTGATCGAGCCCTGCTTCATGATCGGGTTGACCAGGGTGTGGTAGCCGACGGCGTCGATCGCGCCGGTCTGCTCCCGCTGGCCGTTGATCGTCGTCCTGCCGCTGTACTGCGCGGCGACGGTGGACAGCGAGGGCAGGCTCTTGAGCTTGGCCACCATGTCCGCCGGGACGGCGCGGTCGGGCTCGGCCACCACCTGGTAGTCGAAGGGGAAGTGCTGCTCCAGGGAGTCGGTGGCGGAGGCCTTGATCGAGGCGGTGACCACGGTGAACATCGTCACCAGCGTGATGCCGATGGTCAGCGCGGCGGTGGTGGCCGCCACCCGGCGCGGGTTCCGGCCGGCGTTGGCGGTGGCCAGCCGGGCGGTGGGGCCGAGCTTGCTCGGGAGCCAGCCCAGGGCCCGGATGATCGGCGCGGTGATCACCGGGCCCAGGGCCAGGACGCCGATGAAGACCACGCCCGCCCCGCCGGTGAGGACGAAGAAGCCGTTGTCCGGATCCTTCGCCTGCATGCCCAGATAGCCGATGACCAGGCCGACCACGGCCACGGCCAGGCCCAGGGCGACGCGGATCCGGCCTGCCTTGCGCGTCACCCGGGTCTCGCCCTGCTGCGCGGACAGCGCCTGCACCGGGGCGACCCGGGTCGCGGCGCGCGCCGGGAACAGCGCCGAGCCGACGGTGAGCAGCAGGCCGAGCCCGATGGCGTAGAGCGCCGACTCCGGCTTGACCACCAGGTGGTCGCTGGGGACGTCCAGGCCGATGCCGCTCAGCAGCGCGCCCAGGCCCTTGGACAGGCCGATGCCGGCCAGGAACCCGGCCGCCGAGGCCAGGGCGCCGAAGACGAAGGCCTCGATCAGGGTGCTGCCGAACACCTGGCGGCGGGTGGCCCCGACGCAGCGCAGCAGCGCCAGCTCGCGGGCCCGCTGGGCGATCAGGATCTGGAAGGTGTTCTGGATGACCAGGGCCGAGACCAGCGCGGCGATGAAGGCGAAGACCAGCAGGATCTGGCCGAAGCTGTCGCTGTAGCCGGTGGCCTTGTGCGCCAGCTCGGTGCGCAGCTGGTCGCCGGTGTAGATCTGGTCGCCGCTGCCGTCCAGCGCCGGCAGGTCCTTGAGCTCGGCGACCAGCTTGCCCTGGCTGACGCCGCCCTTGGCGCGCAGGGCGATCTGGTCGTAACCGGGCCGGCCGGTGACGTCGAGCGCGGTCGCGGTGTCGAAGCCGACGACGGACCGGCCCTGGTAGGTCTGGTCGACGGAGTTGTCGAAGAGGCCGACGACGGTGAAGATGCGGCGCTTGTCGTCGTGGTCCACCACGGTCAGGCGGTCGCCGACGGCGAAGTGCCGGTCCTCGGCGGTGATCTTGTCCAGCGCCACCTCGGTCGCCGCGGTCGGGGCCCGCCCGGCGGTGAAGTCGAAGTAGGCCAGCGAGCCGTCGGCCGGGAAGGCGATGCCCAGCCCGGTGCGGCCGGACTGCTTGAGCAGCTTGCCGGACTGGTCCAGCACCGGCGCCGGGCCCAGCACCCGGCCCTCGGCCGAGGCCACGCCGGGCAGCCGGCGGATGGCGTCCAGCGCCGCCGGGCTGACGGCGGCCTCCTGGCCCTGGCGGTCGTCGGCGGCCAGCTGCACGCCCTTGGCCGGGACCACGGCGGCGTCGACGTTCTTGGCCAGGCGGGCGAAGCTGGAGAAGAAGGACTCCTTGATGGAGTCGGTGAAGATCAGGGTGCCGGCGACGAAGCCGACGCCGAGCAGCACGGTGATCGAGGACAGCAGCAGGCGCGCCTTGTGCGCCCGCAGATTGGCCAGCGCGGTCTTGAACACGGCTCACTCCCCGGCGGTGACGCGGTCGGGGCGGATCATCCGCAGCTGCGCGGTGACCGAGTCCGGCGTGGGGCCGACCAGGTCGCCGCGCATCCGGCCGTCGGCCAGGAACACCACGCGGTCGGCGGCGCAGGCGGCGGTGGTGTCGTGGGTGACCATCACGACGGTCTGGCCCAGCTCGCGCACGCTCATCCGCAGGAACGCCAGCACCTCGGCGCCGGCCCGGGAGTCCAGGTTCCCGGTGGGCTCGTCGGCGAAGACCACCTCGGGCCGGCTCATCAGCGCCCGCGCGCAGGCCACCCGCTGCTGCTGGCCGCCGGAAAGCTCGCCGGGCCGGTGCTTGAGCCGCGAACCGAGGTCCAGCACCCCGATCACCTGGTCCCACCACTGCTTCGGCGGCTTGAGGCCGGCCAGGTCCAGCGGCAGCAGGATGTTCTGCTCGGCGGTGAGCGTGGGCAGCAGGTTGAAGCTCTGGAAGATGAAGCCGACGCGGCGGCGGCGCAGTAGGGTCAGCGCCTTGTCGTTGAGCTCGGTGAGCTCCACCCCGCCGATCCGGACCGAGCCGGAGGTGGCGGTGTCCAGACCGGCCAGGCAGTGCATGAGCGTGGACTTGCCGGACCCGGACGGGCCCATGATGGCGGTGAACTCGCCCTGGCCGAAGCCGACGGTGACACCGTCGAGCGCGCGCACCGCGGTGGCGCCGGTGCCGTAGGTCTTGACCAGGTCGCGGGCCTGGACGGCGGCGCCGCCGGGCGCGGCGGCGTGCTGTGCGGACATGATGGAACCCCTCCGGAAAGCAGGTGGTGAAGCCGGGATGTGCCGTGGCTGCGGGGCGGATCCGGCCCCAGTGGAAAGGTAGGTTCCGGCGGGGGTCCCGGTCGTCGCCCGACGGGGTGGTGGCGGCGTCACCGGATGGCGGTGGCCCGGGGGCGCCGGATACGACTTGGGTGGGGGGCGGGTGTGCGACTCAAGTCGGGCCGGACGCGGGCGGAGGCGCTTGATCTGCGCAAACGCCGGGAGCGGTTCCGGACCCGGTCCGCCGTCCACGCACTGGACCCGCCGCCCGCGCGGATCGGGCCAAGCCGGGGCGAAAGCCACCCGTTGGAGTGATCTCGGCCGCGAAAGCGCTGATCAAGTAGCCCTCAAGGGCTTACGCTCTACGCGCCGATCCCTGGGAGGGAGGGACGATGCGACGTTGTCAGCACTTCTGCGGCTGCGAGGGGAACCCGGTCGGCCGCGACCCGGACACCGGACTGCTGCTGTGTGCCGGGTGCCTGGGGCGTTCGATCCTGGGCACCGACTGCTCGCTGGCCCGCCGGTACTTCGTGCATGTGCCGGCGCGCTTCGGCGAGGGTCCGTGGGCCGAGCCGCCGCCGCTGCGGGACGGGGACCGGACGGCGGTGCCCGCCGAGTTCGAGGGGTTCTTGACGGTGCGGGTCGGGGGCGGGGCGGTGGAGTGGGATTTTTTGCCGTTGGCGGGGGTGGCGGGTGCGGCTCTGGCGGACACGTCGGAGCCCGCTGAGTCCACGTCGGCGGCCCGGACCGGGAGCGATGCCAGTAGTGCCGGTAGCGCCGGTGGTACCGGCGGTGCCAGTACCGGGCTGCCAGGGATTCCCGGCGTTCCGCGCCCTGCCGGCGTACCCGGGGTAGCGGTGGGGGTGGTCGCCGGCTGCGTCCGTACCGGAACCGCCGCCGCCACCAACCCGGCCCGCCCCCCGAAGGACCCGCCGCCCGGCCCGCTGCCGCCCCCGCCGGGCCGCCCGGTCCAGCCGAACCCGCCCCGCCGCTGAGCATCTGGTCGATCGGCGGCCCGCCGGATAGCCTTGCGGATGGCCTGAACGGCAATCAAGGCTCTCATTCGCAGGGGTGGACGTGACGGGCGCGCCGGGCGGGCGCGGGAGCGGCCGCCGCATCGGAAGCGGCCGCCACCGCGGCCGCTTCGCGGAGCACGCCAAACCGCTGGCGGCGGTGCTGCTCGGCATCGGAGGCGTACTGGCGGCCACCGCCGGCATGGTGACCCTGCTCTGCTCGGACCCGGCCGGGGACCCGTCGTCGGCGGTGACGACGACGATCGCGGACCCGGGCGGGGACGTGGTTGGTGGGGACACGGCTGGTGGGGAGACGGTTGGTGGGGACACAGTCCTGACACCGTCACCCACCTCCCCGACAACACCGCCACCACCCCAGTGGCAAGGCATCCTCCAGATCGACACCACCGGCCTCACCCTGGCCACCATCCCCCCGTCCCCCGACCACTCCGGCACCCCCGACCTCAGCACCGACACCTGGACCACCGCGACCTTCACCGCCGACCGGGGCGCCGCCCGCTGGACCACCGCCACAGCCCCGACCCCCTCCGCCTGCGAGGCCCTGCTCCAACCCCAGAACACGCAACAGGTGACAGCCGTCGACGGCGACGTGTTCTGCATCCGCGTCGCCCACATGTCGTACGACACAGGCCGGCAGTACGCGACGGTGAAGGTCCTGGCACAGGGGCACGACGCGGCGGGCTCGCCGGTCGTGCGGGTGGAGGCGACGGTGTGGCCGGACCTGGGGTGATGGGTACGGGCGGAGCGGGAAGCCCATGCCTCAGCCGATCTTGACCCAATCGGAACAACCGGAAGTCTTGAATGCCTTGTCGGTACTGGCAATCTTCACGGTGGTCTGACCCTTGGGGTTGTCATTGGCGATAATCGAATTGAGGCCACCGTCCAGATCGCGCTCACGTTCCCAGTAGCAGTTCGGGAAGGACGAGTCAGAGGGACCAGTGGTCTTGTACAACCCGGCCTTGATATCGGTGCCGACGACGTAGGTACCGTCCCCGACCCCGGCGGGAGCTGCGGAACTGGGCGCGGGCGCGGTAGTGGTCACGGTGACGGGCGCCGCAGGCTGGGCGGTAGTGGACGCGGTAACGGTGACTGTGGCGGTGACCGACACTGTCGCCGCAGCTACTGAAGGCGTGTCGGTAACCGGATGACGAACCGCGGTTGTCGCCACGGACGCCGCAGCCTTGGCACCATTTGTGTCGCCGCAGCCGGCCGTGACGCCGACGGCCAGCGCAACAACAGCAAGGGCCGCACAGAATGAAGTGCAATTCTTGATCATGACCTCCCCTGACCTGATGAACGAGCGCTCGAAAACTACTCGTCGCGGTCGGTCGATCACATCGGGAGATACCCGCTCGAACATCTAGGCGTTGGCGGAGCCACCGAAGGGACTCGGCTTGCCGTTGACCCGATTCACCAGGAAATGAGCCGCTGAGGGGACTCGAACCCCTAACCACCTGTTATGTCTGGCTTGTCGCCCAGTACCCAGCGCTCCGACCCTGATCGGTCTGACCAGTGGCCGCCCTACCGCGACGCATCGGAAGCATGGAGGCCCGTCCGGTCCCTTCAGGCCCCTTCGGGTGACGAAATGTGTACGACGCCAGCGCACGAGCCCCCGGCCCGACCGGGGGCTTTGTGCTGTCTGGAGACTCCAGCCACGAACGTGCATAGAGATCTATGCGGGAACGTGACTCGTCGTTGACCGACTCCGAGGAGCACGCCTAGCCTCACCAGTGGTGATCAATCCACTACGAG
Source organism: Catenulispora yoronensis (assembly GCF_039531695.1). Classification (NCBI taxonomy): domain Bacteria; kingdom Bacillati; phylum Actinomycetota; class Actinomycetes; order Catenulisporales; family Catenulisporaceae; genus Catenulispora; species Catenulispora yoronensis. The sequence goes on along the minus strand of NZ_BAAAQN010000002.1, from coordinate 225,917 downwards.
CCAGGGGAAAGCGTGAAGCTGACCAAACTCTCAGGGCCGGACTGCGACAACGACGACTGCCCGGCTGTCTTCATCAGCGACCGGGGGACGATCGTCGTACAGGGGGACGGCGTGAGCCACGCTGACGGCCTCCGTCTCGGCGCCGGAGAACAGGCCGTCGAGATCTCGGCAGACTTGCTGAGGGAGGCGCTGAGTGCGCTTGGTGGGTGAAGCCTGGAGGGCCTACGCGAAGAACTTCGAGCGGTCGGCGTTCCGGTTGGAAGTCCAGCCGACGTACACCATGCCCACTGAGCAAGACAGCGTGCGCCGGTTCCTGGCAGGCGAGCCAGTACCCGAAGGCCACAACTCCGAATGGCACGCGACGGTGCGCGCCAACATCGCAGCGGGCAAGACCATGCAGCGGGTGAGGGTCGTGCGCCAACCTCTAACCGACTACCAGCGCTACGGCTTCGCCTGGTCTGTGCCGGGGAACGTCGCTGCCGGGGAAGACATCCGGGTCTTGGACCTGACCGGAGAGTCGTTGCCCCCGCTCCCCACATTCGACTTCTGGCTGTACGACGAGAAGACCGTGGCGCGCCTCGACTACAACATGGACGGTACGCAGATCGGCCGTGAGCTGGTCGAAGACCCCGACCTCACGCAATACTTCGAATGGCGCGACTACGCATTGAAGCACTCCGTTCCGTTCTTGGAGTTCTTGAACTGATCGAGCCAGAGGAGCAAGCTCAACAGCGATCCGACCTGGCCGCAGCCCTCAAAGAGCTGCGGCTGGCTTCTGGCCTGTCCGGAGAACGCCTGGCAGTGCGGACCGGGATGAGTCAGACGAAGATCAGCCGGATTGAGACCGGCCGGACTCTGCCGTCCGTCTTCGACGTACAGGCCATTGTCAGGGCTCTCGAAGTCCCCAAGCACGAAGCCGACGAGTTGTTGACGTTGGCACGATCCGCCAACACGGAGTTTCACGACGTTCGTTCGTCACGTCGCCGTGGTCTTGAGCACCGACAGCGGGAATTGGCGAAGCTCGAACAGGACTCGCACGAGATCAGATTCTTCCTGCCGACCATGTTGACCGGGCTCCTACACACGCCCGAATACGCCCGAGCCAGCATGACGAATCCGCAGGCAGCGGCCACTGCGAAACGGCTCGAACGTCAGGGCATCCTCTACGACCGTGAGAAGCGTTTCACGTTCTTGATGACGGAGAGCGCCGTACGCTGGCCGATTCTGGGTGCCGAAGGAATGGCAGTGCAGACGGACCACCTGGCATCCGTCGCCAACCTCACGAGCGTCCGCATGGGGGTGATCCCAACGAAGCCGGTCTGCCCGCTGCCATCCCTGTTGAGCGTCTTCGTCGTCTATGACGAGCGGCTTGCCACCGCCGAGACATACGGCGGACTCGTAGTGATGCGCGACCCTCGCGACGTGGCTATTCACCTCGAACGGTTCCGACTGTTCGAACAACACGCGTTTTGGGGTACGGAAGCAACCGACCTTTTGGCCTCGATCGCGGCGGAGTTCCGCGCCCGCGCCTGAGCAAACTATGCGAGTACGTGACTAGCCCTTTCCGGCCTTCGACCTGCGTCGTTATGGTCTAAAAGATCTGAGGCGCCCAGAGGGGAACAGGCCGTAACGATGACAAGCCACGCAATCACCGCCGTGAAGCCGATAACCGGTCCGTCAGAGCCCGGCCGCTACTTCGTCGCCAACCAACAGCGCGTGCCGGTGGCCATGCTCAAGCCCGGACAGTGGGTGCACCTGGACCCCGACTCGGCATGGCACGAGGTCGCGAAAGTGGGGCGGCCCTACGACGCTCCGGTGCCAGGGACGGCCGCCAAACAGTGGCGCAAGTTCGTCACGGTGGAGTTCGCCAACATCCCGGATCAGACGTTCCTGGCCAGCTCGAAGCTGTGGACGCGCAACGATGAGGAAGGCAACTAGGAGAAGCCGGCGACTGGCATGGCGTTTCCGAGTAGTCAGACCAAGATGGTCCCGGCGCTCGTCCCCGAGGGCGCGTTCGTCTTCCGTGATCACGTCGGTTGGGTCCAGGTCGAACGGGTCGAAGAGTGCGGGCCGTTCGTGAAGACCTTCAACATGGGTCATGCGGAGCCGATCCAGTTCCTCAACACCGAGGACGTGTTGGGCAAGTCGCCGTGCACATCAATCGAGCTGCCGAAGGCGGAGCGTGAAACGAAGGAGCCCATCAGTCCCGCTGATCTCAACCGCATAGCTCAGGCCATCGACCTGCGGTATCACGCCTTCGTCATCGTGGCGGCCGGTACTGGCATGCGCTTCAGCGAGTTGGCGGGGCTCACGGTTGATCGAGTGGACTTCCTTCGCAAGACGATCCGCGTGGATCGCCAGCTTGAGCGCGAGGTTCAGGGTCATGGCTTCACGTCGCCCAAGACAAAGGCCAGCATCCGCACCATCCCTGTACATCAGAGCGTCATCGAAGCGATCTCGGCTCACATCGCCCGGTTCGGCAAGGGCGAAGATGACGTGATCTTCTCTGCCGAGGGCGGCAAGAAGCTTCGGTACTCCAACTTCCGGCGTCGTACGTGGGTGTCTGCTGTGGGACAAGTGGCCGGACTCCCGAGCAAGACCGGGATTCACGCCCTCCGCCACTCCTACGCCTCGATTCTCATCGAGGGCGGGGAACAGCCCAAGGTGATTCAAGAGCGATTGGGTCACGCCTCGATCGTCGAGACGATGAACACCTACGGGCACCTGTTCCCGTCGAGCGCCGAGAGGACCCGCGCGATACTCGGTTCCGCGCTCGTTGTCAGCCCGCGTGGTGACGAAATGTGTACGACGAAGGACGCCGAAGAAGCGGCGTGAAGCTCCGCCGCTGGTCAGACCATATTCAGAGAGCCGCTGAGGGGACTCGAACCCCTAACCACCTGTTTACAAGACAGGTGCGCTGCCAATTGCGCCACAGCGGCCGGATTCCGTCATCGGCCGGGGGCCTGACGGGTCCGCCGCCATGGTACCGAACCGGGAGGGTGTTGCCCCAGTCAGTTCTGGTGGGGGTCGGATGCCGTGGGGGTGGTGGGGTTTCTGTCACCATGGGTGGATGTCCAGCGGGAAACAGCGGCTCATCGGGGCCAGTGACGGGGCCACTAAAGGGAATCCGGGGCCGTCGGCGTGGGCTTGGGTGCTCGCCGACGGGGACGGGGCGGTTCTGCGGTGGCGGGCCGGGCCGTTGGGGGACGCCACGAACAACATCGCCGAGCTGACGGCTTTACGGGAGTTGCTGTTGGAGATCGGGCCGGGGGTGGAGTTGGAGGCCCGGTTGGACTCGCAGTACACCATCAACGCCGTGACGAAGTGGCTGCCGGCGTGGAAGAAGAATGGATGGCTGACCGCGGCCAAGAAGCCGGTGGCGAACGCGGAGCTGATTCGGGAGATCGACGCGTTGCTGGCGACACGGGACGTGCGGTTCGTGCACGTCGCCGCGCACCAGGTGAACGGGGACCGGTACAACGACATCGCCGATCGGGCGGCGAGCGCCGTGGCGGTCAGCCAGAAGGGCTTGTCGGGGACCGGGGTCGGGGAGGTGCCGGGGACGCCGGATCGGCCGGTGAAGGCGGCTCGGGCGGCGACGGCGGCTGGGGCTACGGCGAGCGGGTCCGGAGCCGGAGCCGGGGCCGGCTCCGCAGCCAGTAAGAAGCCGATCATCATCAAGGCGAAGTTCGCCGGCACCTGTTCCTGCGGGCGCTCCTACGCCGCCGGAGAGAAGATCGCGAAGCTCGCCGGAGGTCGGTGGGGTCACCCCGACTGCGCCTGAGCCGGAAAGGCCAGGCGAGGCGATAGAAGACCCATCACCCGCGAAACCAAACCACCAGAACGCCAAAAGCGGCGGCGGCCGGGACCGAAGTCCCGGCCGCCGCCGCGCTAACTGCTCTAATCACTCAGCCGGCCGACCGAACCCGGCCGCCAGCCTGGGCCAGCCACAATCCCGAACCGGCCGCCGACCGCCGCCAGCTCGAACTGATCGCCGCCAAACACCGGTTGCCGTTCCAAACCGGCCACCAGCCCGAACCGGCCGCCAACCAAATCCGGCCACCGATCCGAACCAATCGCCGCCAAGAACCGGCCGCCGGTCCGAACCGACTACCGCCAGGAACCGGCGACCGGTCCGAACCGACTACTGCTAGGAACGGCCACCGTTCCGAACCGATAACCGCCAGAAGACCGGCCACCAGCCCGAACCGGCCACCGACCAAACCCGGCCGCCGGTCCGAACCGAGTACCACCAGGAACCGGCCACCGGCCCGAACCAATCACCACCAGCAACCGGCCACCATCCCAACCCAGCGGCCGTCCCAACCCCGCTTCAACACCCCCATCAATCCGTCGGCACCTGAATCGTCCGCAGCTCCCCATCCCCCAGATGCAGCAGCGCCCGCCCCGGCACCACCTGTCCCCCGACCAGGCTCCGCGGAATCCGCGTCCCGATCAGGTCGCCGTCCATCGGCGACTGCGGTGACAGCAGCGCGCCCCGGCGGCCCTTGCGGGCGTCGACGTGCCAGCCGCTGAAGCCGGAGTTGAGGTCGTCCGGGGAGCCGCCGATCACCAGGGCCTGGCCTCGTTCGGCGCCGTAGGTGATGATCTCCTTCAGGACCGTGCCCGCGGGGGCGTCCTTGACCATCTCGGCGTCGTCGATGAGGACTGTCACCGGGCGGCCGGATGCCTGGGCCAGTGCGGTGCGGAGGTCGTCCTCGGAGAGGTCGGCGCCGTTCTCGAACACGGCCAGGACGCCTTGGTCCGAGCCCATCTTGCGGAGCGGGGAGGGGCGGGGTGCTATCAGGATCACCGCGGAGCCCTGCACCACCAGGGAGCGGGCCATCGCCTGGAGCATGGTGCTGCGGCCGGACTTCGGCGGGCCGGCGATCACGAAGGCCGGGATGCCGTCGCCCAGGTCCGGGCCGGAGCCCACCAGTTCGTCGCCGCCGACGCCGACCAGTGCCCACAGCTGCTTGCCGGAGGACGCCTCCTCGCGCAGTTCCCAGGCCTCGGCCAGGGAGATGCGGCTGGGCAGCACGTCGACGCGGAAGGGACGCCGGGGGCGCGGGATCGCCGCGTCGCGGGCCTTGGCCTGTTCGGCGATGGCGGTCAGGGCGGCGGCCTGGGCCTGGCCGGAGACGTCGGCGGTGAGCAGCGCCACCTGGGTCTCCAGGCCGGAGTCGGCGCGGAACGCGCGGCCGATCGCCATCTCGTCCGGGATCTTGCGCGGGTGCAGGCCGATCAGGCCGAAGTCCTGCTTGTCCGGCAGCCGGAAGGACAGCTTGTCCTCGGTCAGCGAGCCCAGGCGGCCGGAGAACACCTGACGGTCGCCGGTGATGATCAGGTGCACGCCCGCGCCCTGGCCCTCGCGCATCAGCTTCTGGATCTGGTCCACCAGCACGCCGCCGTCGATCTCGCCGAGCGAGCCCAGGAAGCCGTCCCAGCGGTCCAGGAACACCAGGATGTGCGGCAGCCGCTGGTCCGGCGACACCGACATGCGCTGCTCGACGATGCCGGCGAAGCCCTGCGCCGCCAGCCGCTCCTGCCGACTGGCGATCTCCTGGTTCAGCCGGCTGATCAGGCGGATCGCCCGCTCGGTCTGCTGCCGCTGCACCACCGCGCCGCAGTGCGGCAGCGCGGTCAGCGGCAGCAGGGCGCCGGAGCCGCAGTCGATGCCGTAGATGTGGACGTCGGCCGAGGACTGGGTCAGCGCGATCGCGCCGGCCATGGTCCGCAGGATCTGCGAGCGGCCGGAGCGCGGCGCGCCGCCGATCAGCATGTGGCCCAGGGAGCCGAAGTCCAGCACCGCCGCGCGGCGGGCCTGGAGGGCCGGCAGGTCGTCGATGCCCCACGGCACCGGCGCCAGGTCGTGCCCGCCGTGCCGGCGCACCGGCGGCACGTCCGAGAGCAGCACCGTGTCCTGCAGGGCCGGCAGCCACGGCGAGTGCTGCGGCGGGATCTGCATACTGGCGTTGGCCTCGCGGATCGCGTCGACCAGCACCTTCAGGTCGGTGATCTCGGCGTCCTCCTCGGCCTTCGGGCCGTCGGGCTTCTTCGGCGGCGCCGCGGCCAGCGTGCCCCAGTCCACCCGGGTGCTCCAGACCGAGGCCTGGCTCACCACGTTGGCCCCGGGGCGGCGGCCGCCGACGCGGCCGGCCTGGAACGGCACCAGCGAGTTGGCGCCGAGCCGGACGTAGGCGCGGCCGGGCGTGGACTTGGAGATGAAGCCGGCCGCCGGGTCGTCGATGACGTCCGTGGACTCCGGCCCGTCGGTCACCCGCAGCGCGATCCGCAGGTTGGTGTTGGCCCGGATCTCCGGCGAGACCACGCCGGAGGGCCGCTGGGTGGCCAGCAGCAGGTGGATGCCGAGCGAACGGCCTCGCTGGGCGATGTTGACCAGGCCGGTGACGAAGTCCGGCAGCTCCCGCACCATCGACGCGAACTCGTCGATCACGATCAGCAGCCGGGGCATCGGCGCCAGATGCGTGTTCTTCTTGCGGATGTCCCCGTAGTCCTCGATGTCCTTGGCGCCCGCCTCGGCCAGGATGTGCTCCCGGCGCTTCAGCTCCGCGCCCAGCGACTCCAGCGCCCGCTCCACCAGGTGGTTGTCCAGGTCGGTGACCATGCCGACGGTGTGCGGCAGCTGGACACAGTCCTTGAACGCCGAACCGCCCTTGTAGTCGACCAGCACGAAGGTCATCGCGGTCGGCTTGTTCGCCACGGCCAGCGAGGCCACGATCGTCTGGAGCAGCTCGGACTTGCCGGCGCCGGTGGTGCCGGCGATCAGGCCGTGCGGGCCGTCGCGGCGGATGTCGATGCCGAACGGCCCGTCGAAGGACTCGCCCAGCAGCGCCATCGTGGTCTCGCCGCCCATCGCCCAGCGCGCGGCCACGGCCTGCGCGGTCGGCGGCTCCAGGCCGAGGACGTCCAGCAGGCGGGCCGAGCTCGGGATGCCGGCCGCCTCCTCGTTGCCGGAGACGTCGCGGACCGCGGCCAGGCCGCGCACCAGGCGCTGGCACCAGACCGGCGACACCGCGTCCGGCCGCACGCCGCGCATCATGTCCGCGCCGACCTGCTGCACCCGCAGGCCCTGCGGCTCGACCACGACGATGGCCTGGCACTCGCCGGGCAGGAAGCGGTCCTCGCCGTCCAGGCAGATCGCGTAGATGCCGACCAGCGGGCCCTGCTGGAGGATCTGGATGACGCCGGGCATCGAGCGCAGCCGGCGCGAGCCGTCCAGGATCACCACGACGTCCGGGTCCTTGAAGCCGACCTTCTCGCCGGAGTTCTTCTGGAGCTCCTTCATGCGCGCCGACAGCTGCTGGGACAGCTCGGCGATGCGCTGCGCGACGGTCTCGGCGTCGGTGCCGATCAGCACCGAGGTGTTCTGCCCGGCGGTCGGCCGCAGGTGCGGCAGCCAGCGCATCCACTCCCAGTCCTGCTGCGCGTGCGAGTCGGTGAGCAGCACGAACTGCACGTCGTCCGGGCTGGACAGGCCCGCGGTCTGGGCCACCAGCCAGCGGGCCAGCGCCCGCGGCGTGCCGGACGGGCCGGCCAGGCCGATGACGCCGCGCTCCTTCAGCGGGATCTTCACCGGGGCCTCGGGCACCGTCCACGCCACCTGGCGCCGGTGCTCGTCCTGCTCGGGGTCGTCCAGCACCACTTCGGAGTCCTGGTCCAGGGTGCCGACCCGGAGCAGCAGGTGGTCGGCGTCCCGGCGGCGGCGCTCCCACAGCCGCTGGCGCGGGCCGATGCCGATGTCCAGCAGGGTCGCCGGGTCCGGGCACTCCTGCCGCCGGTGCGCCCGCTCCAGGGCCAGCGCGTCCCGGGCGTCCTGCTCGATCCGGGCCTTCTTCTGCTCGTAGTCGGCGACCTGCTGGGCGAAGGTCTTCTTGCCGGTCTTCTTGTCCTGCGCGTAGTTGCCGAGCATCATCATCGGCGACATCGCGGCCATCAGCAGGTACTGCGGGCGCTGCATCACCAGCGCCATGACCACGGCCATCATCACCGGCGCCACCAGCATGACGACCGGGAAGGGGCGCTTGTGCTCGTCCTTGACCGGGCTCGGCAGCTTGAACTTGGTCTGCCGGTCCGGCGGCAGGATCCGCGGCGGCCGGTTGTAGTCCAGGAACGCGCCGTCCTCGGACGGCGTCAGCGCGGCGTCCGGCGGCGTGTAGTAGCCGACCTCCAGGATCGTGGTCCCGATGACCAGCTGCATCCCCGGCTTCCACTCGGCCTCGCCGGCCAGCGGCTGCTGCTCCAGGGTCGCGACCACCCCCTCGTAGGGGGCGACGCGGATCATCCCGTGCACGTCCAGGCTGACCCGCAGCGCGAAGTCGGCTATGCCGGGGTCGTCGATCTTCACGCGGTTGCGGCGCGAGCGCCCGATGTCCGCGTAGCCGGGGTTGATCCGGTGCACGCCGCCGGCGTCCGGACCGCCGGCCACCCGGACCTCGACGGTGCCGTAGGGCTCGGCGGGCAGGCAGCCCGAAGGGTTGTGGAGCGACACCACCGACCCCTCCCGCAGCGGGGAGGACGCCAGCGAGTGCCGCTGGTCTATCAGGTTGCCGTCCACGAACAACAACGGGGGCGAACCCGGATGTGGTCCCGTCGCCCCCAACATCCGGCCCAGCTGGTCCGCGACCTGCGGAATCGTAGACTCCCCGTCCGCGTCCAGCAGCGCGTCCATCCAAGCACCCTGGACCGGATCCACCACTGTCAACGTCATACGCATGGTTCGGAAGTCTACGGTCCGCGCCCGCACGGGATAAGGTCCGCCCTGACAGGCCCGGATTCCGGGCCGGATCCCCGTTCCGCAGCCCCCTCACCTAAGGGTGCTCACGGACACTCCGCAGGAGGAGGGCCCATGGAGGTCGGTGTGGCGACGGCGCTGGTCGGAGCCTTGTTCGCCCCCGCACTCGCCCGCACCGCGTACCAGATGTCAGTGGACGCGGACACCCCCGCCCGCGGTACCTGCCGGCACTGCGGAGAACGCCTTCCGAGCGGCCGCGTCCGTTTCACCCTGTGGACAGGGCGCTGCCACTATTGCCGCACGCACCTGGGTCCGCGGGTGTGGCTGTCCGCGATCGTGGCCGCGCTCGCCACCTTCGCGGTGGGATTCCGGGTCGGCAACGATCCGGTGCTGCTGACGTTCATGGTCTTCGCACTGGCCTGCGTCCCCCTGGCCTTCATCGATCTCGCGGTGCGCCGGCTGCCGAACCAGCTGACGTATCCGCTGGCCGCGCTGGGGGTGTCAGGCCTGTTCACCGCCGCCTACCTGTCCCGGGAGTTCACGCCGTTCCTCAGAGGGCTGATAGGGGCGGCGCTGGCCGGCGGCCTGTTCATGGCGCTGGCGTATGCCCGCCCGGACGGCGAGGGCATGGGCCTGGGCGACGCGAAGCTGGCCGGCATCCTCGGCCTCTTCCTCGCCTGGCTCGGCTGGAGCGAACTCGGTCTGGGCCTGCTCGCCGGCACCAGCGCGGCGGCCGCCTTCGGCGTCTACATGCTGCGCACCGGCCGCATGTCGCGCCGCTCGGCCCTGACCTACGGCCCGTTCCTGATCATGGGGGCGTTCCTGGCCATCCTGATCGGCTGACCGGACACGGACCACGCCGGACAGAACACAGAACCTGGAGTACAGAACCCGGATACGCAAAAGGGCCGCCCGCTCAGCGGACGGCCCACGCGCTGGAGGCTGGAAGCCGGAAGTCAGCTCGTCGCCGACGGCTTGTACTGCTCGTAGACCCCGGTGTTCGGCTCGGTCTGCGCCGCCACGGTGATCGCCGCGCCGCCCGCGAGGGTCAGCGACACCGGCGAGGTGTGCCCGGCCTTGGAGCCGGAGTTGGCCAGCACCACCTTGGACCCGGTGGCCAGGTTCAGGGCCCCGTGCGGGGCCACGGTCAGCGCGGAGCCGGTCAGCGGCACCGACTTCCCGTTCAGCGTGATGGCGGTGACGCTGGTGGCCTGGTCGCCGTTGTTGACGACGGTGCCGGTCACCTGCGCGGCGCCGGACGCCGGGTCCACGACCACGACCATGTTCAGGGCCTGCACGTCGCCGGCCGAGCCGGCGGCGAAGTTCGGCTGGATCTGCAGCGTGGCGGCGCCGGGCCCGGCGGCGCAGCCGGCCGCGGTCAGGGCGGTGCCGGCCACGGCGGCGGCGACGAGGACGGAACGCGTCCGGACCGGCGCCCCGATGCGGTTCCTCGACGGGCGGTGGCGGGAGGCGGGCGAGAGGGTGATCTTCACGGCGGAACGGCTCCTAGACGGTCCTACGGCTCACGGGCCTCCACCGCCGGAGCTCCGGTGGCGCCGCCAAAAGTGCGACTTCCGGACCACCCGATCAACGATGGCGACGACGCCAGTCTAAAAGGGCCTCGGATCCGCTCACGGCCCGGGGCCGGGTGCGGGGACGTGATATTGGCGACTCGGGTCCGCCGGGCGCGCCGGAGACGGACGGGACCGGTCCGCACATAGCGGCGTCGAACCCTGCCCGCGCCTGTTGAACGACCGCCGCGAGCAGGCACGCGGCACACCTGGACCGGTGATCGGCGCGTGCGGTCACGCGCCGGCCCGCCGACCTACCAGGGCAGTGCGTAACGGAGCATCCGGCCGAGCCACCGGCCGCACCGGGCGACCGCGCGTCCGGGTGCCCCGGCCGCCGACCGCCAGCGCGCCCGGGTCCGGGCCCGCGCGACCTCGCGCCGGTAGGCCCGCACCTCGGAGTCGAGCTCGGAGATGTCATCAGGGCAGACCACGACCTGGAGGCCGTCGTCGGCCGGTTCGCCGAAGGAACCGAAGGAGGAATCGCCGTTGTCGCGGCCTGGACTGTTCACCTAGCTGCACCCCACCCCACGCGTTGTCGTCGGGAGCCGTAGCGCCATTGTGCGCTTCGGAGAGGCTTGTGCCCAGAGCGGAGGGGTCGGCAATCACGCTTGATTCCACGATTTCTCGAGACCCTCACGAACCGCTCGGCATTCAAGATCAAGCACGGCCGAAAACGGTGATCCGAGATGTCCATCCGATGGCGATTGAGCTGCGCGAGCACGCCGCATACTGGTTTGTCAAGCCCCCACGGGTACGCTGACCTGCGCAAACGGTCTTCAGAACGGGCGTGCAGCGTGGTATCCTGGAGAGCCACGGAAGGGGCACATATCACATGACGTTCAAGGTTGGCGAGACCGTGGTCTATCCCCATCACGGGGCCGCGCTCATCGAGGATATCGAGATCCGCGTGATCAAGGGCGAGCCGAAGGAATACCTGGTGCTCAAGGTGGCGCAAGGTGATCTCACAGTACGCGTGCCCTCTGAGAAGGCCGAGTACGTCGGCGTGCGCGACGTGGTCGACCAGGGCGGGCTGGAGCGCGTCTTCGACGTGCTGCGCGCGCCGCACACCGAGGAGCCGACCAACTGGTCGCGCCGCTACAAGGCGAACATCGAGAAGATCCAGTCCGGCGACGTGATCAAGGTCGCCGAAGTGGTGCGTGACCTGTGGCGCCGGGACCGCGACCGCGGCCTGTCGGCCGGCGAGAAGCGGATGCTGGCCAAGGCCCGGCAGATCCTGGTGAGCGAGCTGGCGCTGGCCGAGGCCACCAACGAGGACAAGGCGGACGCCATCCTCGACGAGGTCCTCGCCTCCTGACGGCCCGCCCGGGCCGAGCGCACCTGGGGCCCCGGCTTCCGGCACGTTCCGGCACGGTTCCGGATTCGACAGGACTTCGGGTTCGACAGGACTCCGGATACGACACGGTTCGAGATATCGCTTGTTCTGAATGTCATTGCCACATTGATAGTCTCAGCATGAGCAGGTTTTCCGGCCCCGCGGCATTGCGCCGTCGGGGCCGGCGCCTTGTTCTGCACTAAAGTCCCGCACCGTGAGCATGAGCACCGCCGATCCCGACCTTCCCGGCCCGGCCGCCGATCCCGATCCCGGCCCCGATCCCGGCCCCGGCCCCGCACCGGTCGCCGCCGACCCCGGCTCCACCGCCGCTCCGGCGCCGCCCGAGCCCGCGCCGGCCGTCGCCGCGCCGACAACCACCGCACCGCCAACCACCGCGCCGACCCACCGCGTGGCGGTCGTCGTCCCGGCCGCCGGCCGCGGCGAGCGGCTCGGTCCCGGCGCTCCCAAGGCGCTGCGCGAGCTCGGCGGCCTCCCGCTGCTGGCGCACGCCGTCCACACCCTGCTCGCGGCGCCCTCGGTGGACGTGATCGTGATCGCCGCCCCGCCGAGCCCGGAGGGCGTGGCCGAGGTGCACCGGCTGCTGTCCGGGCTGGCCGACCTGGCCGAGGCCGCCGGGCACCGGGCCGACACCCGCGTGGTCCCCGGCGGCGCGACCCGGCAGGAGTCGGTGGCCCTGGCGCTGGCCGCGCTGCCCGAGGACTGCACGACCGTGCTGGTCCACGACGCGGCCCGGGCCCTGACCCCGGTCGACCTCGTCGAGGCCGTGATCGGCGCGGTGCACGGCGGCGCGGCGGCGGTGATCCCGGTGCTGCCGGTGGCCGACACCGTCAAGGCCGTCGAGGGCGACCTCGTCACCGCCACCGTCGACCGCTCCGGGCTGCGCGCCGTGCAGACCCCGCAGGGCTTCACCCGCGAGCTGCTCGCCAAGGCGCACGCCGCCGCCGACCCGGCCGCCCCGGCCACCGACGACGCCGGCCTGGTCGAGGCGCTCGGCCTGCCGGTCCGGACGGTGCCCGGCCACGCCGAGGCCTTCAAGATCACCACCCCCTTCGACCTGGTCCTCGCCGAGGCCGTGCTCAGGAGACGCCGATGACCGCCGACCGGCAGCCACCCCCGCCCCGGCCGCTCCTGCCGCTGGTCGGCGTCGGCGTCGACGTCCACGCCTTCGAGGCGGGGCGCGAGCTGTGGATCGGCGGGCTGCACTGGCCCGGCGAGACCGGGCTGGCCGGCCACTCCGACGCCGACGTCGTGGCGCACGCCGCCTGCAACGCCCTGTTCTCCGCCGCCGGGCTCGGCGACCTCGGCGCCCAGTTCGGCACCAGCGACCCGGAATGGGCCGGCGCCTCGGGGCTGAAGCTGCTCGCCGAGGCCGCCCGGCGGGTCCGCGCCGCCGGGTTCGAGATCGGCAACGTCTCGGTGCAGCTGGTCGGCGTCCGGCCGCGGGTCGGCAAGCGGCGCGCGGAGGCCGAGCAGGTGCTGACCGAGGCCGCCGGGGCCCCGGTGCGGCTGTCCGCCGCCACCACCGACGGGCTCGGCTTCACCGGCCGGGGCGAGGGCCTGGCCGGGATCGCGACGGCGCTGGTGTTCCCCGGCCCGGCGCCGTCGTGACCGGGTCCGCGCCCGGGCGGGGCGATCCGGGCCGCCCGGGGCGTCCCACGCCCCCACGAACCGCCCCACACCCGCCCACAACGGCCCCACGATCAGCCCACGTTCGTGGGCGTAATTCGCGGACCCGGCACAACGCCGAAACCCCGTGTGCTAGGAATGGAAACGTGAACCTCATATCCCGCTGCTGCGCCTACGACCCGCGTCGGCGACGCGGTCGAGAACTGCACGTGCAGCGTTGTGGCCGGGGATTCCGGACACACCGCCTCCGCGGCGCGCGCCAGCGCCGCAGATGAGGACGTTGTCGATCCCGGTCTCGACGCCCCACTTGCCCACCTGGTCCGCGCGCTCGGCGTAGGGCCAGGCCAGGTCGCGGTGGAAGATGTGCCCGCCCGGCATCGCCAGCTCGGCCTCCAGGTCCTCGGTGGTCTTGGCCTCCAGACAGGGCTTGCCGTCGGCGTCCACCGCCAGGCAGTCCGCGAGCGGCTCGGCCAGATAGGCGTCGAGCCCGGCCAGCGCGCGCCGCACCATCTCGTCCTTGTCCGCCGCGCCCGGCAGGGTGTGCAGCGAGAACAGCGTCAGGGTCTGCACCTCGGGGCGCTTGACCAGGTCCTTGCCCAGGATCGAGCGGTCGGTCAGGGTGTGGCAGTAGACCTCGGAGGGCAGCGGGTCCGGCAGCTGCCCGTCATGGGACCTCTGATACGCCGCGCGCAGCTGGGCCGCGCTCTCGTCGATGTGGAAGGTGCCGGCGAAGGCCACCTTCGGGTCGGCCCCGGACTTCAGGCGCGGCAGATGGTCCAGCAGCATGTTGATCTTCAGCTGGGTGCCCCGCGGGTGCGGGCCGCCGGGGCCGCCGCGGCCCAGCAGCCGGGTCAGGACCGCGGGCGCCACGCCGGCCAGCACGTAGCCGGCCTGCACGGCCTGCTCCCGGCCCGCCGCGTCCCGGTAGGTGACCTCGGCGCGGCCGCCGCCGGCGTCCGGGTCGATGTGCAGAACCTCAGCGCCGGTGAGGATCCGGGCGCCGGCGTCGGCGGCCGAGCGGTGCAGGGCCTCGGCGACGCTGCCCATGCCGCCGACCGGGACCCGCCACTCCCCGTCGCCGCCGCCCATGACGTGGTACAGGAAGCAGCGGTTCTGCTTCAGGCTCGGGTCGCCGGCCCAGGAGTCGGTGCCGATGAGCGCGTCGGTGAGCACCACGCCGCGCACCGCGTCGTCGCCGAAGTAGCGCTCGACCGCGGCGCCGATCGGCTGCTCGAACACCCACTCCCAGGCCTGCGCGGCGCCCTCCTCGCGGGCCAGCGCCTCCAGCTGGCCGCGGCCGAGCAGCGGGTTCAGCAGGGTCGGGGCCAGGGCCCGGGCCAGCCGCCCGAGCTGGTCGTAGAAGCCCCGCCAGGCCCGGAAGTCGGCGTCGCCGCCGGTCAGCCGGCGGAAGCTGTCCTCGGTCGCGGCGCCGGGCCGGCGCTCCACCAGCAGGCCGGTGTCCCGGCCGGCGCGGCGCACCGGGGTGTAGGAGGAGACCGGGCGGCTGCGCAGCTCGACGACCAGCTCCAGGTTCCGGACGATGGTGTAGGGCAGCAGCGAGACCAGGTAGGAGTAGCGGGACAGCCGGGCGTCCAGGCCCGGGAACGGGGTGGCGCTCACCGCCGCGCCGCCGACCTCGTCGCGGCGTTCCAGCAGGGTGACGTGCAGGCCGGCCCGGGCCAGATAGGCCGCGGCCACCAGGGCGTTGTGCCCGCCGCCGACCACGACGACGTCGTGGCGCGAGGCGCCGGGGCGGGGCGTGCGCTCGGCTCGTTCAGGCAGTGCCACGGTCACGTCGGGAGTCCTTCCCTCTCTAACCCCGATCTTCCCACGTCGCACAGTACTTAACTTCTTGCATCTTTCCTGACGGCGACGCGGTGAGGTATACCAGGCGTTTGACAGTCGGTGCGGAGTACGCGGTCGGCAGGGGTGGGCGGGGTCGTGGACGAGACGCACGAGCAGCGGGCCTGGCGGCCGGCGGCGGAGATCGAGGCCGAGGTCGTGGCGGCCATGGCGGCGGCCGGGGAGGTCCTCGCCGCGGACTCCGGCGATCCTGGCGATCCCGGCGACGAGCCGACCGAGAACCCTGACATGAGGGAAACCATGCTGGTGGAGCAGGTGATGGAGCCCGCCGCCGGCGAGGACGTGCCGGCACCGCGGGCGCAGGCTTCGCCCCCGGTTTTCGGGGCGCCGCCGGATCCGGCACCGACCTCGCCGACGAATCCGGGCCCGGCACCGAGCCCGGCACCCGGCCCGGCCCCGGCCGGGTCCGGCCCGACCCCCGAGCAGATCTCCCGCCACATCGCCCGCGCCGAGGCGCTGTCCGAGCTCGGACGGCGCCAGCAGGCGCTCGACGTCCTCAACGAGCTGATCGTCTCCGGCTGCGAGGACGTGCGGGTCTGGCGCGCGCTGGCCGGCATCTACCTGGAGACCGGCGACGGCGAGAAGGCGCTGCGGGCCGCGGACTGGGTCGTGACCTTCGCCCCCGGCGACGAGTGGGGCCACCGCCTGCGCGCCTCGGCGCTGCGCCTGCTGGACCGGCCCGCCGAGGCGGTGTCGGCGGCCGAGCAGGCGGTCGAGCTGGGCCCGGACGTGTGGCAGAGCCGGGCCAGCCTGGCCGCCGCGCTGGAGGCCAGCGGCGACCTGTCGCAGGCCGCGGAGGAGGCCCGCAAGGCCGCCGCGATGGCCGCCGAGCTGGACCCGGACTACGCGCCGGAGGCCAGGCAGTTCGAGGAGGCCGTCACCAAGTCGGTGGCGGAGGTGCAGGCGCCCGGCGGCCTGGTCGCCGATCTGGAGGCGGTGCTGGCCTCCCGCCCCGGCCCGGACGACGAGAGCCTGGCCCACGTCGGCAGCCTGGTGCTGCGCTCCATGGAGTTCAGCGCGGCGGCCGGCTGGCTGGTGGCCTTCGGCGGCGTCGCCATCCCCGGCTTCAACATCAGGTTCCTGATCCCGCTCGCGGTGCTGCTGGTGCTCGGCGTGTTCCTGGTCGGCCCGGCCCGCAAAGCCGGCCGCGACCTGTGGCGCTACCTGGTCGAGTACCTGTGGCAGGACGCGAAGACCCGGACCGCGCTGATCATGACGGTGGCCGCGCACGTATGGATGATCACCGGCAGCTCGATCGGCCACCTCCAGGGCGGCTCCACGCTGACCGTCGGCCTGCTCAGCCACCTGATCGGGCGCGGCGCGCTGCACCGGAAGGCGCCGGAGCTGAGCCCGGTGAAGCGGGGCGGCGGCGGTGCGGCCGCGGCGGCCGCGGCCGCGAGCGCGGCGGCAGCCGGAACCACTGCCCCGGCCGGGCCGTAGCGCGGTCGGGGCGTAGGGCGGTCGGGGCGTAGGGCGGTCGGGGCGTAGGGCGGTCAGGTCGTCGCAGCGCAGTCAGGCCGTTGTCAGGTTATAGAAGGCCGGGGAATTGCGTTCGTTGCACGATCAGGCTCGTGCCGACCTGCCTGTTGGGACGGATGCCAGCAAGCCGTTCACGTCGCCAGCGGACGCCATGGCTGACCACACGACTGCGGAAGCTGGGGATCAGCAATCGGGACATCCGGAACTCCGCCCTGATCGACATCGCTTCGGACATGCCGCCGGTCGTGTTCAGCAAGCTGCTCGGACTCCGCCAGAACACGGCGGACAACTGGCACCGGGAGGCTGAAGGGTTTGGCGCCGAATACGCGGCGAGCCTCAACCACCAACAGCGGCGGTGACAACATGCCGCGTTCCGGGTTGTCGGCCGTAATCTCTAGCCTGCGGGCATGGGATTCAACGGAGAGGTCCTGGTCGGTCGAGGCGAAGCCTTCATCGGCGCGATCGACCGGTTCTGGAACTGGTACGAAGAGGTCCTTGCTGACTGGCCGCTGCGCGATGGATGGCACGCGGTGCATGTCCGGACGCCAGCCTTCGGCGACGAGTTGGCAGAACTCGCCCAGGCAGTCGACGGCCCAATACTGGCCTGCTGGGTTTTCGAGAGCGATCTGGGACATGTTCGCGGCATCAGCGACGCCGGGCAGTGGGAAGCCTGGCTGAACCCGGCCTATGCGGCACAGCTTCACGCCATGACGGCCGTGGACGAGGAGAACAGCGACGGCTCCTATCCCAGCGGGACGCCACGCCGTCAGGCTCGACGCGAGCAGCTCGAAATGGAGTACGCCGCAGAACTCGACGCCGACCGGCCTGCCGCTGCAAGAGCCGCAGCCGCGTGGGCTGCACAGTCCGGGCTGCACGTTGATGCAGCCCACCTTGAGGAGATCCTTGCGACCCGATGGGAGCTGTTCGCACAGCGAGGCTTCTTCGCGATGCTGGCCGTGCTCGGCTTGGCCGACCCGAAGGATAAGGGCAGTGAAGCGGGCTGAGACCGACTTGCCTCGGCTCCAGGCCTTCCCGATTGCCCGACTTCGAACGACAGCGCTAGCGCCTGAAGCTCTATTCAGCACGTTCTGATAGCCGTTACTACCAGTCCGCAGTCAGACCGCAGTCAGGCCGCAGCGCGCTCAGGCCACGAGCGGCTCCGCGACCAGTTCGACGCGCGGCGTCCGCACCAGCAGCACCCGCATCAGCACGGCGCCGAGGCTGAGGGCGAAGATGACCACGGCCATCGGCAGCCCGCTGCTCTTGCCGCCCAGGCCGACCAGCGGTGCGAACACCGCGCCCAGCAGGAACTGGCCGGTGCCGATCATCGCGGACGCGGCTCCGGCCACCGCGGGGGCGTAGCCGGACAGGGCCAGCGCCGTGATCTGCGGCATGATCAGGCCGATCGCGCTGACCATCAGGAACAGGCCGAGCAGGGTGCCCGCGAGGTTGCCGCCGGCCAGGACCGTGGCCGCCAGCAGAACGGTGCTGCCGGTCAGCGACAGCGCCAGGCCGGAGCCCAGGATGCGGGCCGAGGGGATCCGGCCGACCAGCCGGCCGCCGACCTGGCCGGCGATCATGATGCCCAGCGCGTTGGTGCCGAAGACGTAGCTGAACTCCTGCTTCGTCAGGCCGTGGATGTCCTCCAGGACGAACGGCGAGCCGGAGATGTAGGCGAACATCGCCGCGAAGGCGAAGCCGCCGGTCAGGATGTAGCCCATGAAGCGGCGGTCGCGGGTCAGGACGCGGAACGTACGCAACGTGGCCGGCAGCCCGCCGCCGCCGGCGTTCCGGGCCTCCTTCGGGAGCGACTCCTTCAGGCCGAACAGCGTGGCGAGCAACAGCGCCACGCCGATCAGGGCCAGCACCACGAAGACGCCGCGCCAGCTCATGAAACGGGTCAGCTGGCCGCCCAGGACCGGGGCGAGGATCGGCGCGAGGCCGTTCACCAGCATCAGCGTGGAGAAGAACTTGGTGAGCGCGTCGCCCTGATAAAGATCCCGGACCATCGCGCGGGAGATCACCAGTCCGGCCGCTCCGGCGAATCCCTGGAGAAACCGCACCGCGGCAAGGGAGAACACTTCCGGAGCCACCGCGCAGAACGCGGAAGTGACGGCATAAGCGATCAAGCCGATGACGAGCGGCTTTTTCCGCCCCCAGGCATCCGACATGGGACCGGCGACCAGCTGGCCCACGGCCAGGCCGATCAAGCACGAGGTCAGCGTCAGCTGGACGTTCGACTCGGGGGTGTGGAAGGAATGCGCCAGATCCGGCAGCGCGGGCAGGTACATATCCAGCGACAGCGGACCGAACATGGAAAGCGCCCCCAATATCAGGAGCAGCTTCCTGGGGGCGCGCTGAGCGGTCGTCACGCTCCTATGGAAGCACGTCAAGCGAGAAGAAGATTTCGACTACCACGCCCCGGTATCCTGGGGCAATGACTCTCCGCCTGTATGACACAGCCGCGCGGGCGACGCGCGAGTTCGTACCCGTCACACCAGGCAAGGTCTCCATCTACCTGTGTGGCGCCACCGTCCAGGCGCCACCGCATATCGGCCATGTGCGCTCGCAGCTGTCCTTCGACATCGTCCGGCGCTGGCTGGAGTACCGCGGCCACGAGGTCACGTTTGTGCGCAACGTCACAGACATCGACGACAAGATCATCCGTCGGGCCGGCGAAGAGGGTGTGGAGGCCTGGCGGGTGGCGCAACGGAACGAGTACGCGTTCCAGAGCGCCTACCGGCTGCTCGGCTGCGCCGACCCGTCGGTGGAGCCGCGGGCCACCGGGCACATTCCGGAGATGGTCGCGATGATGCGCAAGCTCATCGAGGACGGCCACGCCTACGCCGCCGGCGGCGACGTCTACTTCCGCGTGCGCTCCCTGCCCGAGTACGGCGCGCTGGCCCACTTCAGCGTCGACAACCTGGAGGAGCAGCCGCTCGACGACGTGGCGCCGACCACGCACAAGGAGGACCCGCACGACTTCACGCTGTGGAAGGCCTCGAAGCCGGGCGAGCCGTTCTGGGAGACGCCGTGGGGCCCCGGCCGCCCCGGCTGGCACCTGGAGTGCTCGGCGATGGCGCACCGCTATCTGGGCCCGGCCTTCGACATCCACGGCGGCGGCGTCGACCTGATCTTCCCGCACCACGAGAACGAGCAGGCGCAGTCCCACGCCTTCGGCGACCAATTCACGAAGTACTGGATGCACAACGGCTGGGTCACGCTCAAGAACGAGAAGATGTCCAAGTCGCTGGGCAACTCGGTGCTGGTCTCCGAGCTGGCCAAGCGGTACCGGCCGATCGTGCTGCGCTACTACCTCGGCACCCCGCACTACCGCTCGATGATCGAGTACACCGAGGACTCGCTGCGCGAGGCCGAGGCCGCCTTCAACCGCATCGAGGGCTTCCTGACCCGGGCCCTGGAGACGGTCGGCGGCACCTCGGCGGCCGCCGAGGTGCCGGCCGCGTTCGCGGAGTCGATGGACGACGACTTCGGCGTGCCCGGCGCGGTGGCCGTGCTCTACACCACCATCCGCGAGGGCAACACCGCGCTCGCGGCCGGCGACAAGGAAGGCGTCGCGGCCCATCTGGCCGCGGTCCTGAAGATGCTGGACGTGCTGGGGATGAACCCGCTGGCCCCGACATGGGCCGGGACGGCGGGCGCCGCCGGGGCCGGCACCGATCTGCGGCCGGTGGTCGACTCCCTGGTCAAGGTGGCCCTGGAGCAGCGGCAGGCGGCGCGCGAGCGCAAGGACTACGCCGCCTCCGACGCCATCCGCGACCGGCTGGCGCAGGCCGGCGTCACGGTCGAGGACACCCCCACCGGGCCGCGCTGGACCGTCGCTTAGCCCCGGCGAACGGTCCGCCCCGGATCACCGGGGCGGACCCGCCAAACCGTGCCCCCTCCCCGGCTCACGTAGCGTGGAGCGGGGCACGGTCATTCACGCTGCATGCCAGCTGCTCGGCAGCTGAACGAAACGAAGGTTGGAAAAATTATGGCGAGCAAGGGCGGCGGCCTGGGCGGCCGGGCGAACAAGCCGGGGGCCTCGAATTCGCGCAAGGGCGCACAGAAGGGCTCCGGCGGTCAGCGCCGCCAGGGGCTGGAGGGCCGCGGCCCGACGCCGAAGGCGGAGGAGCGCACCGGACACCCGGCCAAGCGGCGGGCGACGTCGGCGGCCAAGCGGGCCGCGGTGAGCAGCCGCGGCGGCGCGCAGCGCGGCGGGGCGGTGCCCAAGTCGGTGCGCCGCGCCCCCGGCAAGGACGGTCCGGAGCAGGTCGCGGGCCGCAACTCGGTGGTCGAGGCGCTGCGCGCGAACATCCCCGCCAAGGCGCTCTACGTGGCCCAGTACATCGACGCCGACGACCGGGTCCGGGAGTCGATGAAGCTGGCCACCGATCAGGGTGTGCCGCTGCTGGAGGCGCCGCGCCACGAGCTGGACCGGATGACCAACGGCACGCTGCACCAGGGCCTGATGCTGGTGGTGCCGGCGTACGAGTACGCGTACCCCGACGACCTGCTGGAAGAGGTCTACGCGGCGTCCGAGACCCCGCTGTTCGCGGCCCTGGACGGCGTCACCGACCCGCGGAACCTGGGCGCGGTGCTGCGCTCGGTGGCGGCGTTCGGCGGCCACGGCGTGATCGTGCCGGAGCGGCGCGCCGCCGGGATGACCGCCGGCGCCTGGAAGGCCGCGGCCGGCGCCGGGGCCCGGGTGCCGGTGGCCCGCGCCGGGAACCTGACGCGGGCCCTGGAGGCGTACCAGAAGCAGGGCGTGCTGATCGCCGGCCTGGCCGCCGACGGCGCCGTGGCGCTGCACGAGCTGGAGGCCGCCACCGACCCGCTGTGCCTGGTCATCGGGTCCGAGGGCAAGGGCATGTCGCGGCTGGTGTCCGAGCTCTGCGACGTCACGGTGTCGATCCCGATCGCCTCCTCGACCGAGTCGCTGAACGCCGGCGTCGCGGCCGGGATCGCGCTCTACGAGGTGAACCGGCGGCGGGCCGAGGCCCGAGGCTGAGCAGCACAAGCACCACAAGCACCACAAGCACCACCGGAACGAAAAGCACCACCCGCACCACCCGCACAACGCGCACCACCACGCAAGGAGACAGCTCAATGGCGAGCACTGAAAGCGGCGGCCCGGAGCGTCCGGCGCCGATAGGCCCGGTCGACTCCTCGAAGACCCCGCGCTACGCGGGCTTCACGACCTTCGCGCGGCTGCCGCGCCTGGACCAGCTCCCGGCCGGGGAGAAGGCGGACGTCGCGATCCTGGGCGCGCCCTTCGACTCCGGCGTCTCCTACCGCCCCGGCGCGCGGTTCGCGCCGGCGGCGGTGCGCGAGGCGTCGAAGCTGCTGCGGCCCTACCACCCGGGCCTGGACTTCTCGCCGTTCCAGGCGGTGCAGGTGGCCGACGCCGGCGACATCTCGATCAACCCCTTCCACCTGGAAGAGGCGATGGGCCAGATCGAGGCGCACGCCGACGAGCTGGTGCGGGCCGGCTCCAAGCTGGTGACGATCGGCGGCGACCACACCATCGCGCTGCCGCTGCTGCGCACGATGGCGCGCGAGCACGGCCCGGTGGCGCTGCTGCACTTCGACGCGCACCTGGACACCTGGGACACCTACTTCGGCGCTCCCTACACCCACGGCACGCCGTTCCGCCGCGCCTTCGAGGAGGGCCTGCTCGACACGGCGGCGGTGTCGCACGTCGGCACCCGCGGGCCGCTGTACAGCAAGCAGGACCTCACCGACGACAAGCGCATGGGCTTCGGGATCGTGACGTCGGCGGACGTGATGCGCCAGGGCGTGGACGCGGTGACGCAGGCACTGCGGGAGCGCGTCGGCACCCGGCCGCTGTATGTCTCGATCGACATCGACGTGCTCGACCCGGCGCACGCCCCGGGCACCGGCACGCCGGAGGCCGGCGGCATGACCAGCCGCGAGCTGCTGGAGATCCTGCGCGGCCTGGACGGCATGAACCTGATCGGCGCCGACGTGGTGGAGGTCGCGCCGGCCTACGACCACGCCGAGATCACTTCCGTCGCCGCCTCCCACGTGACCTACGATCTTGTGACGCTGCTGGCCATGCAGGGACGCTGAACACAGGGACGGCGACGCGCCGCCCCGCAGAGGGGGGATACCGGTGCTGCCACCCGACAACCACGTCCACAGCGAGTTCTCGTGGGACGCCTTCCGAGGCTCGATGGAGGCGACCTGCGAACGCGCGGTCGAGATCGGCCTGCCGTCGCTGGCGTTCACCGAGCACGCGGATTTCAGCGTCTCCACGCTGCCGCCCGACTTCGTCCTGCCGGAACAGTGGGAGCCGCACACCGCGCACCACCCCGACGGAGCCAGGGTCCTGACTCCCCCGGACCTCGACCTGGCCGGGTACCTGGAGACGCTGGAGCGGTGCCGGGACCGGTTCCCCGGCCTGCGGATCCTGTCGGGGGTGGAGCTGAGCGAGGCGCACTGGTTCCCGGAGCGGACCGCGGACCTGGTGCGGCGCGGCGGGTTCGACCGGGTCCTCGCCTCGCTGCACACCTCGTCGCGGCGCGACGAGGCCTATGAGGACGTGTCCTGGAGCCTGCAGCAGGCCGACCCGGTGGTCGTCTACCGGGCCTACCTGGCCGAGGCGGTGCGGCTGATCGAGGAGTTCGACGGGTTCGAAGTGCTCACCCACATCGACTACCCGGTCCGGTACTGGCCTCGTGACCATCACGGCTTCGATCTCACGGAGTTCGAGGCGGACATCCGGCTGGTCCTGCGCACCCTGGCGCGCGCCGACAAGGTGATGGAGTTCAACACGCGCCTGCCCCTGGACCCGCGCGTGGTCGGCTGGTGGCGCGAGGAGGGCGGGAAGGGCGTGTCGTTCGCGTCCGACGCGCACGTTCCGGAGGCTGTCGGGCACGGTTTCCAGGAGGCGGCCGCCGTGGCGCGCGCCGCCGGGTTCAAGCCGGGCGCCGATCTGTTCGAGTTCTGGGTGCGCGACTGAGCCGGAGGTCCTCGCCGCACGCGACCGAATGTCGAGGTGGCCGCACCACCCTCTCCACCGTGGCGAGATGCGGCTTCGCGGCCGCCACCTAGGCTGGACGGCATGAGACTGCGGCTGGCGTGCTTCCAAGCTCCGGCGACGGATCGCCCGGACGGTTCCCCGGATCCGGTCGCGGACCGCGAGGCCAACCTGGCCGCGCTGGACGAGGCGGCCGGCCGGGCCGCCGCCGAGGGCGCACAGCTGATCATCACTCCCGAGATGTACCTGACCGGCTACAACCTCGGCGCCGAGGCGGTGGCGTCGGTCGCCGAGGGACGGTTCGCGGAGTCGGCGCAGGCGGTCTCACGGATCGCGCTGAAGCACGGGATCGCGGTGCTCTACGGCTATCCGGATCTGGACGGCGACGGCGTGGTCTTCAACGCCGTCCAGCTGATCGGCGCGGACGGGCTGCCGTTGGCGAACTATCGCAAGACGCACCTGTTCGGCGAGGTCGATCGCGCCGCCTTCGCGCCCGGGGACGAGTTGGTGGTGCAGGCCGACCTGGACGGGGTCCGGGTGGGGCTGATGATCTGCTACGACGTCGAGTTCCCGGAGACGGTGCGCGCGCACGCCGACGCGGGCACCCAGGTGCTGCTGGTGCCGACCGCGTTGATGCGGCCGTACGAGTACGTGCCGCGGCAGATCGTGCCGGCCCGGGCGATCGAGTCGCAGCTGTTCGTGGCGTACGTGAACCGGGTCGGCGTGGAGCGGGACTTCGTCTACGCCGGGGAGTCGCGGGTGGTCGCGCCGGACGGCCGCGAGCTGGCGGTCGGCTCCGACCACGAGGAGCTGCTGATCGCCGATGTGGACCTGGCCGATCTGGCCGCCTCCCGCGAGGTGAACACCTACCTGCCGGACCGGCGCACCGACCTTTATGGGGAGAAGAAGAAGTGACGTCCGCCGTCCCGGCGACCGTGCACGAGGTCACCGACCATGTGCACTGCGACTCGCAGAAGCCGATCACCATGTTCGGCCCCGATTTCCCGTTCGCCTACGACGACTACGTCGCGCACCCGGCGGGCCTGGGGGCGGTACCGGAGGCGGCGCACGGCACCGAGGTGGCGGTGATCGGCGGCGGGCTGTCGGGCCTGGTGGCGGCGTACGAGCTGCTGCGGCTGGGGCTCAAGCCGGTCGTGTACGAGGCCGACCGGCTGGGCGGGCGGATGCGCTCGACGCCGTTCCCCGGCGTGCCGGGCTCGATCGCGGAGATGGGCGCGATGCGGTTCCCGCCGTCGTCGACGACGCTGTTCTCCTATCTCGACCGGGCCGGGCTGCGCACCGAGGCGTTCCCGAACCCGCTGGACGCCGCGACCCCGTCGACGGTGATCGACCTCAAGGGCGTCAGCCACTACGCCACCACCCTGGAGGACCTGCCGGCGGTCTACCACGAGGTCGCCGACGCCTGGGCCGACGCGCTGGACGATCCGGCGCACGGCGCCGAGTTCTCGGCGATGCAGCAGGCGATCCGGGAGCGGAACGTGGCCGCCGTCCGGGAGATCTGGGGCCGCCTGGTGCCGCGGCTGGACGACACCTCGTTCTACGGCTTCCTGGCCGCCAGCCCGGCGTTCAAGTCCTTCCGACACCGGGAGGTGTTCGGCCAGGTCGGCTTCGGCACCGGCGGCTGGGACACCGACTTCCCGAACTCGATGCTGGAGATCCTGCGGGTGGTCTACACCGGCGCCGACGACCACCACCGCCGGGTGGTGGGCGGCTGCCAGCAGCTGCCGCTGGCGCTGTGGTCGCGGCCCCCGGAGGACGCCGCGCACTGGCCGGCCGGCACGTCGGTGGCGGCGCTGCACGAGGGCGGGGTGCCGCACGGGGCCGTGACCCGCATGTACCGCACCGCACGCGGCATCACCGTCGCCGACGCCGACGACGAGATCCGCACCTATCCGGCCGCGGTGTTCACCGCGCAGAGCTGGATGATGCTGTCGAAGATCAAGGTCGACGAGACCCTGCTGCCCACGGACGTGTGGACCGCGGTCGAGCGCACGCACTACATGGGCGCCTCGAAGCTGTTCGTGGTCGTCGACCGGCCGTTCTGGCTCGACCCCTCCCCCGCCGACCCGGCGCGCGACACCATGTCGATGACCCTGACCGACCGCATGCCGCGCGGCGTGTACCTGCTCGACGACGGCCCGGACCGGCCCGGGGTGATGTGCCTGTCCTACACCTGGGTCGACGACTCGATGAAGTTCGTGCCGCTGTCGCGGGAGGAGCGCCTGGAGGTCGTCCTGGCCTCGCTGGCCGAGATCTACCCGGGCGTCGACATCCGCTCCCACATCATCGGCACGCCGCTGACCGTGTCCTGGGAGACCGAGCCGTACTTCATGGGCGCGTTCAAGGCGAACCTGCCGGGCCAGTACCGGTACCAGCGGCGCCTGTACACCCACTTCATGCAGGACGGCCTGCCGGCGGCCCAGCGCGGGCTGTTCCTGGCCGGGGACGACATCTCGTGGACGGCCGGCTGGGCCGAGGGCGCGGTGACCACGGCGCTGAACGCGGTGTGGGGCGTGATGCGGCACTTCGGCGGATCGACGAGCCCTGAGAACCCCGGACCAGGGGATGTGTTCGACGAGATCGCGCCACCGATGCTGGACGAGGCCTGAGCTCCGGCAGTCCGAAGGTCACGAATCGGTCACGGCCCCCAACCTGAGCCGGACTCCGACGTCGTACAGTGTGCGGACTCGGAACTTCGAAAGGCACGGCATGGACCAGCGGGGCACTCGGGGCGGACCGCCGGAGCGACAGCACCACTATGACGAGCGATACGGGGAGCCGTTCGACGACCGGTACGAGCACGAGGAGCCGTACGAGGAACCGTACGGGCGCGGGGACGGTTATGAACACGAGGACCGTTACGGACGCGAGGGTCGGTACGAGCGCGAGGAACAGTACCGGAGCGAGGAACGGTACGGGCGCGACGACCGCGACCGCCGTCCCCGTACGGCCTCGGCACCGCCATCGGCGGCCCGGCCCGGCAAATCCAAGGCCCTGATCGCGACTGGCATCGCGCTCACGGTCTTCGCGGTCGGCGCCGTGGCCGTCGTCACGAGCGGAGTCCTGAAGAAGGACGACAAGGCTCCGGCGACCGCGGCCTCGCCGCCCGCCGCTCCGCAGTCCGGAGCCACACCGTCCGCCGCCGCAGCGGCCGCGGCCCTGTACTCCGACCAGGTTCCGACAATCAGCGACGGCACCGATACCGTCCGCGTCAACCACCGCGAGGTGAAGTTCCCCTCGAAGGTCACCGGTGCGGTCTGGTCGCCGAACGGCACCCGGCTGGCCTACCTGGACGGCGACGGGAACGTCGCGACGGCCCTTCCGGACGGGACGGACGTCCGGGTCCTGACCAAGAAGAAGGCCGGGGTCCAGCGGGCGAACGTGGCCTGGGAGGGCTCGGGCGAGGCGGTGTACTGGGACTCGCGCACCGGCACCGGCCGCTGGCTGATCGCCCACAGCGCGATCACCGCGGCGCCGCAGATCGAGAGCAATCTCCAGACCTGGGCGAGCGAACAGGGCGACAAGCAGCCCAACTCCGAGTACGCCGCGACGTCGACGCGCGCCGACGCCATCGGCGCGCGGCCGGACACCCCCGACGTCTTCCGCATCGGCGACACCATCTTCGAGGACGCGTACGTCCGCGCCGGTCTCGACCCGGACTCCAACGGATACGGCGGGTGGGGCTGGACGACTGTCGCGAACGGCTCCGACCCCGCGGTCGCCCCCGACGGCCGGGTGGCTTATGTGGGTTCCGACGGCCAGGTGTGGGTCGCCGCGGCCTCGGAAGGGCTCAGCCTGAAGCCGGTCCGGATCACGTTCGGCGCCGACCATCCCGCGCACCCGGCCTGGTCGCCGGACGGCACCCGGGTGGCCTTCGGGACCAGGACGGATGTGGAGTCGGTGGCGGCGGACGTCCCGCCCGGCGCCACCGCGAACCCGACGCGGCAGGAGGATCCCAAGCCGGGCGTCCCCAGCTACCAGCGCACCGCGCTGGCCCCGGCGGTGCTGGCCTTCGACGGCGCCGATCCGGTCAGCGAGGCGGTCAGCCTCTCGCAGGCCGGGTGGACCGACTACCGCAGCGCGTACCGGACGGCGGTGGCGGGGGCGTCCGGAGCGGTGCTCGTCCCCGCCGACGCGCCCTCCGGCGTCCTGACCGCCGCGGCCGTGTTCGCCGGAGAGAGCGGCCTGGCTCTGTACCCGGTGAGCGGCGGAACCGTTGATCCGCGAGTGACCGCCGAGCTCACGCGGCTGTTCGGGCAGCACGACAAGCGCACCTTCGGGGTCGTCTACTTCGGGCCCAAGGTTCCCGACGGCGTGGCGGCCGCGGTCACAGCCGCCACCGGGCGCGCGCCGGTCGCGAACACCTCGGACGACGTGTACGGCATGGACTTCCTCGCCGAGGGGCTCCACAACCAGGACAACCTGAACCACGACCCCGGCGCGACCGGCACGGCGCCCGCCGTCCCCGCGCCGCTCACCCCGGCGACGGTCACCCTGGTCGTCGCCGACGACGACCGGCCGGCGCTGCTCGCGGCGCTCGGCGTCGTGGCGGCTGCCCAGAACGACGGCAGCCGGGACTATCGCATCGTCCTGACCAAGGGCTCGACCATGCCGGACGCCGCGAAGCCGATCCTCAATGCGGTCAAGGGCCAGCAGGTGGTGGCGATCGGCGCGCACGGCGCGGCAGCGCTGGCAAGCAGCTGGACCGGCAAGCCCGTGTTCAAGGCCACCACGTTCACCGGGGCAACGCCCGCCGCCCTGGCCGAGACAGTCGCGAAGAATCTGCGGTCGGTGGCCGAGGCCGGGTCCCCAGCCGCGACGCTGACCACCGCCGCGGTCCTCCCGGTGCCGACCGACGCCACGTGGAGCAGCGAGCTCCTGATGGCCGCCGCGGGTACTGGGCCGGTGCTGTTCAGCGACAGCGGGTCCGCGCTCGGCGCCGGGGCGCAGGCCCTGCTCAAGCCGACTCTCGCGGCCCTGATCCACGTCGCCACCATCGGTGACGGAAAGGCGCTGGCGACGAATCTCGGCACCGAGTTGGGCGCTCCGCTGCCGTTCCCGGTCCTCACCGACCCGAAGGCGCCGGCCGCCGCCGGGAACTGAACGCGGGCGACGACAAGAGGGACAAGAGCGGCGTGCGGATCCCGATCCGCACGCCGCTCCGTCTTGGCCGGGTTCTCAGTCCAGCAGCCCGCTCACCCGCAGGTCCGGATGCCGCCCCCGCACCGCGAACGTGATCTCGCGCGTGGTCGCGGTCAGCCGCGCCGCCAGATGGCCGATGTCGGCCCCGCTGAGCGGCTTCTGGAAGCCGTACAGCGTCAGCACCATCGCCACCCGCTCGTCCGGGCCGAACACCGGGGCGGCCAGATGGCCGATGCGGTGGGCGCCGGTCCCGAAGTCGTCCATCAGGTACGAGGTGTGCGACAGCTCGGCCAGCAGCGGCGGCACCGCCTCGTGGTCGTCGAGGGACTGGCCCAGGCGGACGCCGAGGACGTCCGGTTCCAGCCCCACCGAGTACCCGCGCCGCCGCACCGCGCGCACACCGTTGCGGAAGCGCTCCAGCTCCGGCCCGCTCAGCGGCTTGCCGACCGCGCGGTCCAGCCAGGTGTCGACCTCGTCGGGCAGCGACCAGGCCATGAACACGGTGCCGATCGGGGGCGCCAGCGGGATGCGCTGGCCGACGCGGACGTGCGGGCCGAACGGCACCACCTCGCCGGCCACCGCGAGGAACACGATCTCCTCGCCCATCGCCGAGGACACCACGCATTGCAGGCCGGTCTCGGCGGCCAGGTGCTGCATCGGGGCGCGGGCGAACTCCACCAGTTCCAGCCGCCGGGCGGCGGCCGCCGAGCCGAGGGCGATCAGGGCCGGGCCCAGGGTGTAGGACTTGTCGCGGGGATTGCGCAGCAGGAAGCCGGATTCGGCCAGCGCGGTGAGCATCGCGTGGGCGGTGGCCTTGTTGATGTCCAGGCGGCGGCACATCTCCGACAAGGAGAAGGCCGTGTCGGGGTGCGCGGCGAGCAGGTTCAGCACCGCCACCGTGCGGTCCACCGCCGGGGCCGGACGGGCCATGGTCCCTCTATCCCTTTGCTCTGTGGGCCTGATCTGCTCTGGAGGCCTGGGCCGTCCCCGGGGCCCCGGCCGCGCCGAGGGCCAGTTCGGCGATCCGGTCCCCGAACACCCGCGCCATGATCCGGTGGCCCTCGTCGCCGGGGTGGATGCCGTCGGCGAGGTGCTCCCGGCGCAGCACCGGCCCGCCGGGGACCAGGTACAGGGCCCGGTCGCCGCGCTCGCGGCGGCTGTGCACCACGTCCTCGATCGCCTCGCGCAGGTCCTCCAGCGTCGCGCCCAGCTTGTTCGGCGTCTGCTCGGCGTCGGGGCGCAGCACCGGGGAGCAGACCACGATCGGCACGTCCGGGTGGCCCTCGCGCACGACGCGCAGGAACGCGTCCATGCCCGCCATCATCATCGTCGCGCTGTGCGGGACCCGGGTCCAGCAGTTGGTGCCGTGGTTCACCGAGATGACGGCCGGCGAGTCCAGCGCGGCGATCTGCTCGGCCGACACGATCTCGCCGCGGGCCGCGCCGGCGTAGCCGAGGTTGACCACGTCCAGGCCGTGGGCCCGGCCGGCCAGGGCCGGCCAGGACAGCGCCGGCTCCGACGCCGACCAGCCCTCGGCGATCGAGTCGCCGTAACAGATCCAGCGCGGCTGCTTCGGAGCGGGGCGCAGTTCGCCCTGCGTCGCGCGCAGCGACACGATCTCCGGCTTCATGCCCTCGGGCAGGTAGACCGTGACCGGCAGCGCCGGATCGGCCTGGGCCAGGTCGAGCATCGCCATGCCCTCGCCGAACATGGCGTCGGCGTGGGTGATGAACTGCTCGCCCTGGTAGGCCGCGAAGAAGGTGCCCGCGCCGTCGCCCCGGTAGCCGAGGTCGGCGGTCCGGGTGCGGTAGGCGATCTGCACCGCGCGCGCCGCCCCCTCGAACTCCAGCCGCACCCCGACCGGGATGGTCGCGGTGCCCCAGGTGTCGATGGGCAGCCGGGAGAAGTCCGCCGGATCGGCCCGGGGATAGGCCGCGCCCTGGCCCGCCGGCCAGGCGCAGCCGGCCAGATAGGGCTCCACGGACGCGGGCCGGGAGGTGCCGCCGCGCCGGCCCCGGTCGGCGTTCGATACCTCGGTTCGCGCGTTGCCCACGCCGCTGTGCGCCGTCATCGGTTCAGTATCAGTCCTCTCCGGGCAAGGAGTACCCGAACTTGGCCGAGACTCCGCCGTCAACGACGATCGTTTGCCCAGTGATATACGACGAAAGGCCTCCGCACAAGAACAAGATTGCTTCCGCGATGTCCGGCGGAAACGCCGATCGGCGCAGCGGAGCGTTGCGCGCGCCCCGTTCCTTCTCCGCCTCGGAGAGGTATCCGGCCACCCGCGGCGTCATGACCAGGCCCGGAGCGACGGCGTTGACGCGCACGCCCTTCGGCCCCAGCTCGACGGCGGCCGTTCGCACCAACGACATCAGCGCGGCCTTGTAGGCGCCGTACGCGCCGTGTGAAGGCGCGGACTGCATGCCGGAAACAGAGGCGACGACCGTGAGCACTCCGCCACCGCCGGCGATCATCCGCGGGGCGCCGAGCCGGACGGCGTTGATCGCGTGCTGGAGCACGATGCCGTGGTGCCAGTCCCAGGCGTCCTGGCCGGTGTCCAGCAGCCGGGCGTACTTGGCCATGCCGATGATGTCGACGATGCCGTCGATCCGGCCGAGCCGGGTCTCCGCGTCCTGATACAGCCGGGCGGCGGACTCCGGGTCGACGGCGTCGCCGGCCCAGGCCACGCCGTCGACCTCCTTGGCGATGTCGTCGGCCAGGCCGGCGTCCAGGTCGACGCAGAAGACGCGGGCGCCGACCGCGGCCAGCGCGTGGCAGGCCTGCCGGCCGATGCCCTGGCCGGCGCCGAGCACGACGAAGTTCTTGCCGTCCAGGCGCAGCAGGCTCGCGTAGTCCGGGACGGCGCTGTCATCGGTGCGGGTCATCGTCGATCAGCCCTCCGGTCGCGGATCAGGACGCCGGCTTGAGGGAGGCGTCGACCCCCTCCTTGGCCAGGGCCGGCAGCACCTCCTTGCCCAGCAGCTCGATGGTCTTCATGACCGACTCGTGCGGCAGGTAGCCGAACTGCACGTAGCAGATCAGCTGGTCGACGCCGAGCTCGGCGTACTTGAGCATCTTGGTGTAGCACTGCTCGGGGTCCCCGACGACGATCATGTCGTGGTCGTTGAAGGACTTGGGGTCGAAGTTCCCGTCGGCCTGCTGCATCAGGTACGGGAAGACCTTGTCCCGCTCGTGCTGGGTCAGGTGCGGCAGCTCCCACTCGGCGGTGAACTCGGCGATGTTCTTGTACCACCACCAGACCGAGTCCCAGATGCCCGACTCCTCGCACTTGGCCATCGTCTCCTCGCAGTGCACGAGGGTGTAGGCGGCGACCCGGTTGGTGGTGACGCGGGTGATCGGCCTGGGGTCGGCGGCCGCGGCCCGGTACAGGCGGATGTGCTCGGCCATCTTCTGGATCGGCTGCAGGATGGAGAAGGACAGCAGCCCCAGGCCCTTGGCCCCGGCCACGGCCGAGGAGCCCTCGGAGGTGGCGGCCATCCAGCACGGCGGGTGCGGGTCCTGCACCGGCTTGGGGGTGACCATGCGGCGCGGGAAGTCCAGGTACTTGCCGTGGTACTCGAAGTACTCGCTCTCCCACATGCCGACGACCGCCTCGATCGCCTCCTCCCACTGCTCGCGGGAGTTGTCCCGGTCCACACCGAAGGCGGTCTGCTCCATCGGCGTGGAGCGGCCGGTGCCCCATTCGACGCGGCCCCCGGACAGGATGTCGGCGGTGGCGACCTTCTCGGCCACCCGCATCGGCGGGGTGAAGGCGTGCGGCATCAGGGTCACGCCGAAGCCCAGCCGGATCTGCTCGGTGCACTGGGACAGCGCGCCGATGATCACCTCGGGCGCCGGGGAGTGCGAGCGGCCCTCCCGGAAGTGGTGCTCGACGTGCCAGGTGGTGTGGAAGCCGAGCTTGTCGCCGAGCTTGATCTGCTCCAGGGCCTCGCGGTAGGCCCGCTGCTCGGCCTCGCGCTGACCGTACGGGTGGGGCTTGGCCCAGGGCTTGGGCACATCGATCTCGTACAGCAGGTCGAGCTTCATCCTCGCGCCTCCACGATGCCTCGTTTGCCGCGGCAAACGCACGGTCCGCCGGTCCGAACGGACCGTATGCCGAATCTGATGGACCGTCAATAGTCATCTGAAGTGCAGCTCAGCCCTGGTTCGCGCGGGTCAGGGGGCGGTCGCCAGGGCCAGCACGGCGTTCGCGGCGGCAAACGGATCCCCGGTCGCGGTGGTCGGATACCCGGTGCCGGACCGCGCCCAGGCGTCGTCCGCCGCGTACCAGTCGGCCGCGGCCAGATCGGTCGCCGCGCCGGTGATCACCGTCTCGTAGGCCGCGAAGTGCCGGCGCCAGCGCGGCAGGTAGACGTCGGCCACCAGCCCGGCCAGCTCGCGGGCGCCGTAGTTGTGCAGCGCGGCGGCCGGCTTGCGGCCGCCCCAGGTGGTGATCAGCGAGCGGGCGTCGTAGCCGCCGGAGCGCAGCCAGGTGCCGAGCAGGAAGCGCTCGTCGGTGGCCAGCAGGGCGTCCAGCAGCCGCATGGCGTCCAGCCAGCGGCCGGTCAGCTCCCGGTAGCCGGCCAGGTCCCGGCCGACGTAGGCGGCCTTGATCCGGGGCAGCAGCACCCGCGCGTGGTTGGCCAGCGCCTGCCGGGTGAAGTCCACGACGTCGTAGCGGTAGGCGTCGGCCGCGCGCAGCGCCGGATCGGCGCGCAGCAGCGCGAGCACGCCGTCCTGGAACGCCGCGCCGTCGTAGCGCATGCCGGGGCCGTCCGGCGCCGCGGCGGTCGCCGACAGGTCGGGCCAGGCGCAGAACAGGCTGTCCTGGGCCTGGCTGAACGGGCCCGGGGCCAGGGCGTAGGCGGTCCGGGCGAAGGCCTGCCAGGCCTGGGCCGCGGCGTCGTCGCGCCGGCCGTAGCGGCGCGCGGCGTACCGGTCGAACCAGTCGGCCAGGTCCACCGGGTCGGCCCGCCAGGCCAGCTCGGTGAACAGCTCGAAGGCCGCCGGGTCGTGGCCGGAGGCCTCGGGCAGCCAGGCGGTGCCGGCCAGCGCCGACCCGGGTCGGGCCAGCGCCTTGGGATAGCGGTCGGCCCAGGTCGGGGCGTTGGCGCCGAGCAGCGAGCGGCCGCCGAAGTTGGTGATGGTGCCGAAGGCGTACGCGGTGCCGCCCCACTGGCCCTCGCGGTCGAAGGTGTCGCCCCGGTCCGAGATGCCGTCGACCACCAGGACCCGGCCCGTCCGGCAGGCCGCGAGGCCGCAGGCGCGCACCGCGTCCAGGACCTCGCGGCGCGGGTTGTCCTGCCAGCCGAGCATCACCCAGGTCGCCCCGGGGCGCGCGGTCTGCAAGGCCGTCATGACGGCGACGGCGGCCGCGCCGATCGGCACGCCGCCGCTGGTCCCGCCCTCGTGCAACAGGTCCATCTTGTAGGCGGTGCCGGAGCCGTACAGCTCGTCCTGGTGCCGGTAGAACGACTCCGCGATCCGCGCGTAGAGCGGATCGCGGGTGTCGAGCCAGTCCGGACGCTGATAACCGTCCCAGTCGCCCTGCGGGACCACCGGGGCGCCGGGATGGCGCCGCGCGAAGCCGGGGGGCACCATCCCGGCGTACCCGGGCAGCACCGGGGCCAGCCCGAGCTCGCGCAGCCGGGCCACGATGTCCCGGACCAGGCTGACGCCGGCCGCCCGGACCTCCGGCGGGGTCGGGCCGGCCACGCCCTGCAGGTTGGCCAGCAGCCACCACGGCTGGTAGGCCGGCGCCGGGAGCCAGGCGTCCAGTTCCTCGGGCTGGTAGCCGAACTCGGCGAACACCCGGCGGTACACCTCGTCCTGGCCGAGCGGGACCAGCACCTCGTTGCAGCCGTGCAGGGCCAGCACGTCCAGCAGGCGCTGCCAGTCGGCCCAGGTCCGGTAGGCCCCGGCGTAGCCGTTCTCGGTGTCGTTCAGGGCGAAGCGGTGCTGGACCACGGCGGCGCCGGAGACCGCGGTGGAGGGCGCCGGGAGCCGCTCGGGGAGCTGCCCGAGGCTGTCACCGGGCAGCGAGACCGTGACGCCGGCCAGGTACTTGAGATACCAGCCGGCGCCGGCCAGCAGCGCCGCCGTACTGGTGCCCTCGATCGCGACCGCGACGTCCGGCGCGGGCCGGGACGGGCCGGTGATCCGGTACCGGTCCACCTCGTCCCGGGCCGGGACGGCGACCAGGTCGATCTGCTCGGCGTGCGCGGGCAGCAGCCGCCGCAGCGCCTGCCGGGCCGGCGTGGTGTCGAACGCCTCCGGCGGCGGCTCCAGGCGCGCCGCCATCGGCTCGGCCGTGCCGCCCGGAGCGGTCCCCGCGTCCACCGGCTCGGCCGGGGTCATCCGGGGTCGCCCGAGATCCGCCGCGCCGACCACTCCGGCCAGCACCGCCGCACCAGTGGCGACCCCATAGCCCAGTACCTTCCGCCGCTCGAACGATTCCGCCATGTTCCCCGCCCACCCGTCCCCGGGGCTCCCGGGGCCTTCCGAGTAATGCCTGCCGTATCGCCTGCCATATACAGAAGGTGCGAGGACGGGGTCCGAGTTGCCGCCGAGATCGATTCGATATCAAGCGACGGACCCGGCACGCGAGGCGCGCCGGGTCCGTGCGGGGTCCGAACCACAGGTCAGGAGGGGTCGAACACCAGGGCCGTGACGATGCCGGTGGCCTTGGCGTCCCAGATCGGGTACAGCGTGGTCGCGGTACCCCGGTGCTCGACGCCGGCCTTGTCCTTCACCGTGAACACCACGTCCTCGCCGTAGGCGGTGGTCTGCCGCTCGACGATCCGCAGCGTGTCCGGCACGACGGTCTGGTTCAGGGTGATGCCGTTGCCGAAGCCCTCCTGCATCCAGAGGTCCTGGCCGGTCGCGTTGACGTGGGTGATCGCGGTGCCGTCCGGATCCCGGTCGGCCCACCCGGGCTGGTCCGGCGACAGCGGCCGGTACCGGATCTCGTGGACCCAGTCGAAGCCGCCCTGCAGGCCGGAACGGTTCTGCGCGGCCAGCGCCGCCTGGGTGAAGGCGGCCTTCAGCGTCACCTCCGCGCCCGGCTTGGCCAGCGGCGTGACCGCGTAGTCGTGGCCGCCCTGCGCCGCGGCGAACGACGGCGAGGCGGGCGCCGGGGCGCCGGAGGACCAGGAGCCCGCCGCCGTGATGCCGATGACCGCCGCCAGCACCGCGGAGTTCAGGAGCAGCTGCGGCTTCCAGCGATCCGGGCGGGGCCGGTCCAGGCCCAGCCAGCGGCCGACCGGGGTGGCGGCCGCGGAGCCGTACGTCCGGGCCAGCACGGGCGCCACGGTGCCGGTCACAGCGCCGGTCCAGGCCGCGGTCCGGCCCGAGGGCCCGCGGCCGTGGACCGCGGCCGGGGCGGGCGCCGGCGCGAACGCGGTGCCCGGCCGGTCGCCGAGCACCTGCGAGACCAGCGATCCGGCGGCGACCGCGGCGGCGGGGAACATCATCATCTCGTACCGCATCAGGGACGAGAACCCGATGCCCGCCGTGATCAGGTACGTCGCGCCGACCGCGCCGACGAACACCGCGGCGGCGTCCGAGGCGAACCTCACGACCACGGTGATGCCGGCGGCGATCAGCAGCGCGTACAGGATCCGGTCGGAGTGCCACATGTACGTGGTCGCCTGCTGGGTGACCACCTTCAGGTAGTGGATGAACTGCCGGAAGACGCCCCAGGTGGTGGTCTGGCCGCGGCCGATGACCCCGGCCGTGTCGGTCTTGGCCATCGTCATCATCGCGACCTGCGCGATCCCCATGACGGCCGCGGTGACCGCGAACGACCCGGTCCAGCGGTTGCGCCAGGAGCGCTCCCGGACCAGCGCCCATAGCCAGCCGGCCCCGGCCATCGCCGGAGCGAGCACCCCGACCTGCCGGGTCAGC
Organism: Catenulispora yoronensis; assembly: GCF_039531695.1. NCBI lineage: Bacteria > Bacillati > Actinomycetota > Actinomycetes > Catenulisporales > Catenulisporaceae > Catenulispora > Catenulispora yoronensis. The sequence goes on along the minus strand of NZ_BAAAQN010000002.1, from coordinate 189,198 downwards.
GCGATGAACAGCGTGAACGCGCCCAGCCAGACCAGGTTCGCTTTACCGATGCGTCTCTCGATCGGCAGATTGGCGACGATCACCGCCGCCATCCCCATCGCCAGCGTGTCCGTCCCGGCCCATGAGAAACCCCAGATGGGCTGGACGAAGCTGAACATCCCGGCGATCGCCAGGGCCACGGCTGGTCCGTAGAGGCGTTGCAGGACCCGCGCGGTAACCCACAAAAAGAGCACGTCGCCGAAGATCGGTATCACCATCGCGCCCGCCGACATGCCCATGGTCCAGACGAACGGCACGGAGAGCACCGGGTACATCACCCGGGTCCGCACCATCTGCCAGGTCGGATCGTTGTCCGCGAAGTACCAGGGCGCCAGGCTCCAGTCCGGCGAGATCTCCCGCTCGATGCGCACCGAGTCGCCGAGCGAGTGGCCCATGTCCAGCGAGATCATCGGCAGGTAGTACCGGCTGTCGGGCGGATGGTTCCACTCGTGCCGGTCGTTGACCTGCATCCACATCGTCACGACGAACATCGGGAAGATCAGGAGCAGCACTCCGAGGCGCACCCCGAACAGGTCGCGGCGCAACTGGCGCGCCAGCCACCCGGGAGCGCCGTCCGCGGACGACTCGCGCCCGGGCAGCGGCTCGGCCGCGTCCGGCTCCGCGAGGAAGGTGTCCGTGATCATGCTTGCCACTCCTCGGTTCGGCGGCGTCCCCGCGGGACCCGCGTCCGGTGCGCCCTCCACGAGGAAGAGGGCGGATACGTCACCGGAGGTTGCACACTGCATGGTAGACCGCGCCGCCCGGGATCAGATCCCACTGTTCGCCGGTGTTCGTCGGCGATGGCGGCGCGGCCCCGGTCCGTCGCCGGACTATTTGCAGAACTTCTTCTCCGCCGCGATCGGATCCGCCGGGATCCGCAGCGAGGTGTAGTCGAAGGAGTTCGTCAGGTTCGAGAAGAACCGGCCCACGGTCATCGGCTTCTCGATCGAGTCGAGCAGGTCCTTGACCTGGCCGCACTGCAGCGTGTGCCGGGCCGCGGCCAGCGCCGGCGCGGTGACGCCGGCCCGGGCGGCGGTGCGCACGGTCGTGGCGTCGGCCGCCGGATCGGCGTACAGCGCCAGGTTCCAGACCTCGGGGAGCAGCTTCTCGTGGCCGGCGGCACCGCGCACCGGGATGTCCATGTGCGCGCCGATGGTGTTGCTCAGGCCCCAGACGTCGACGATGGTGCCGTCCAGCGGCACCAGGTAGCCGGCGACCCCGAGGGTCCCGATCACCGACGCCACCGAGCCGCCGACGCCGGGCGCCAGCGGCACGTTCGGCTGCGTGATGTAGTTGTTGTCGAAGACCATCTCCCGCTGCCCCGACGCCAGCGCCTTGTTGATCGCGTGGCGGTGGATGTTGAGGTCGCCGGCGTTCATGTGGATCTCCGCCGAGTCGGGGTTCGCGTGGCCGGTCCGCTCGACATAGACCGCGTTCTCGTCCCAGACGTACCAGAGGTTGTGGCCGTGGGCGCTGGGGGTCCACTTGTACGACGACGGGAAATCCGCCACGCCGAACGCCGTCCAGGCGGCGAAGCCGACGATCGCCGGGGCGGTCAGCCGGCTCAGCGGGACCAGCAGCATCGGCAGCAGGCCGAGCACCACGACCGGGATCCACATCCGGCCGTGCATGAAGTCGCCGCCGACCTTCAGCACGTAGACGCCCTGCAACAGCGCGGCGGTCAGCGGCGCGGCGACGACCACCAGCAGGCGGCGCGACGGACGGGCCCGCCACAGGTAGCCGACCGCGAAGACCAGCGCCAGGACCGCCGGGAACCACATCGCGTACGGCTTCTCGAAGTTCGCGAAGTAGACGATGCCGCGCCACCACAGGTCGGAGCCGGCCTCCTTGGTCACGCCGGGCATCGGCACCAGCAGTCCGTAGTAGCCCATGCGGAACACCTGGTAGGCGCCCGGCAGGAAGCCGGCGGCCAGCAGCACGGCGAGCGCGCGGCGCCAGGTGAACCGGGTGATGACCACCAGGGCCACCAGGAACACCGCCATGGTCAGCCCGAGGTCGGGGCGGACCATCGGCCCCAGGCCCAGGAACACCGCGCTGCCGACCAGCCGGCGGCGGCGCAGCGCCGGCGCGCCGGCCTGGAGCAGCAGGTGGGCCCGGACCAGCAGCCGCCAGGCCACGGCGATCCAGAACAGCTCCAGCCCGGTCTCCAGGCCGGAGGTCGCGAACACCCAGAACGGCGGCAGCACCAGCACCGCCAGGATCCCGAACGGCAGCAGCGGGATCCGGCCCGGGTTCGAGGCCCGCACCAGGGCCCGGCAGGTGTCCAGCGCGATCAGCACGCCGGCGATCGCCAGCGCCAGGCCGAACAGCACCGCGACCTTCCCGAGGTCGCGGTGGCCGCCGGTGAGCACGTCGGCCAGCACCAGCAGCCACTGCCACAGCGTCGAGGTCGAGGTCTCCACCCGCTCCCCGGTGTTGATCACCGGGCCGTTCCCGGCCAGCACCTGGCGCACCGGGCGCAGGAAGATCAGCCCGTCGTCGGTGATCCAGCGGCGGGACCATCCCGAGCGGGTGTAGTAGCCGGCGCAGACCAGGATGACGGCGGTGTCGAGCCACCAGGTCCGGCCCCGGTCCAGGACCCGGCGCGCGCGCTCGGCCAGACGGCCGGCCCGCGAGCCGCCGGCGGGGCCGGCGGATGCGGGGTCGGAGGCTTCGGGGTCGGCAGCCTCGGGGTCGGCGGTTTCGGAGTCGGAGGCGGCGGCCGAGCCGGCCGGGGCCTCGGCGGTCGCGACCGATCCCGCGTCCCGGTCGGTGCCCTCGGAACCGTCGGAGCCCGCGGCCCGCGCCGCCGTCTCCTGCCCCGCCTGCGCCGGGATCGCCGCTTCCGGTGCCTGTTGTTCCTCGGTCACCGCCACGGTTGGTGAATCGGCTTCCACTGCCCCTCCGTTTCGCCGCGTGCCTAGTCGCGCCCACCATCACAAGAATGCGCGGACACCCCGCCCAGGTTGCAGGCGGGGTGTCCGCGAGGTGTCGGTGCCGCCGGGTAACGCTGTTCCCGGCACGTTACATCAGGCGTCGACGCGCTCCCCAGAGGTGGCCGAGAACAGGTGCGTCTCGCTGCCGCGCGGACGCACGTACAGCGTGTCGCCCTTCATCGGCACGGCGCGGGCGTCCACGCGCACGATCAGGTCCACGTCGTGGTCGCCGACCACGGCCGAGCAGTAGGCGAAGGCGTCCGCGCCGAGCTCCTCGACCAGGTTCACGGTCGCCGCGATCGCGCCGTCGGCGCTGCCGACGAAGTCGAAGGACTCCGGCCGCACACCGACGGTCAGCGTGGTGGCGCCGCCGCCGGAGGCCACGCCCAGGGCGTCGCGGGAGATCGGGATGGTCAGGCCGTCGAACTTCACGCCGCCGTCGACGATCGGGACCTCGATGAGGTTCATCGCCGGGGAGCCGATGAACCCGGCGACGAACACGTTCGCCGGCTTCTCGTACATGGCGCGCGGGGTGTCGCACTGCTGGAGCAGGCCGTCCTTCAGCACCGCCACACGGTCGCCCATGGTCATGGCCTCGACCTGGTCGTGGGTGACGTAGACGGTGGTGATGCCCAGGCGGCGCTGGAGCGAGGCGATCTGGGTGCGGGTCTGCACGCGGAGCTTGGCGTCCAGGTTGGACAGCGGCTCGTCCATCAGGAAGACCTTCGGCTCGCGCACGATCGCGCGGCCCATGGCGACACGCTGACGCTGACCGCCGGACAGCGCCTTCGGCTTGCGGCCGAGGTACTCGGTCAGCTCCAGGAGCTTGGCCGCCTCCTCGACGCGCTTGCTGATCGTGGCCTTGTCGATCTTGGCGATCTTCAGGGCGAAGCCCATGTTCTCCGCGACGGTCATGTGCGGGTACAGCGCGTAGTTCTGGAACACCATCGCGATGTCCCGGTCCTTCGGCGGCAGGTGCGTGACGTCACGGTCGCCGATGTAGATGCCGCCGCTGGAGACCTCCTCCAGACCGGCGAGCATGCGCAGCGAGGTGGACTTGCCACAACCGGAAGGGCCGACCAGAACCAGGAACTCGCCGTCGGCGATCTCCAGGTTCAGCTTGTCGACGGCGGGGCGCTCGGCGCCCGGGTAGACGCAGGACGCGTCCTGGTAAACGACACCAGCCATGGTGCACTCCTTTTCAACCGGCAGGAACGTGCCGGACGATCCGAGTTGGAAAGGCGGTCGGGCGCGGGTCGCGCTCGGCCGTAGGAGTGACGGTACCTCGCCGAGGGCGGCCTTGTCACCGGCCTCTGAGCTGCCGACTCTCGGTGATCGGGACAGCACTCGCGCCCGCCCGTGGACCCGCCGCCGCTCGGCGGCCGGAGCGAAGGGGCCGCAACCGGCGACGACGCCGACACGAAGGGTCACCGCCGCCGGCGCCTTGCAACCTGCCGGGCGCACGAAGAGTCTCAAATGACTGAGGGCGCCGCGCGAGGCATTAGGGCCCCGCGACGCCGCAGTCGGCACGGGCTCCGTCTACGATGAGGCCTCACTGTGCGCGGGACGCATTGCGCTGCGGCAGCCACACATCACGCGCTGATCTTTCCAGGAGCCTGCATGACCGCCGACGTCGCACAACCACCTGCCGAGGCGCACCCCGGCGTGCACGGTATGGTCCGGCTGATACGCCAGGCCGCGGCCGACCCCGCCGCGCGGCCCACGCTGCTGCACCGCGTGGTCCTGGTCATCGCCACATTCTCGATGTTCTCCACGCTGATCGGCGCCTCGGGCCCCACGGTCCGCTTCCCGGCGCTGGGCATCGCGGTCACCGCCGCCATCTGCGCGCTGGTCGCCGTGGTGGTCGCGGCGTTCACCACGCGCACGATGCGCTGGTTCGGGCGGGCGGAGATGCTGCTCGCCGTGCTGGCGGTGGTCGGGCTGAGCCTGTGGATGCTGGCGAACATCTTCAACTTCACCGCGTACCGCAGCGACGAGGAGATCTTCGTCCAGTACTCGGCGGACCTGCTGCGGCACGGCCACAACCCGTACAGCGCGGACCTGATGCCGGCCTACGCGCAGTACCCGTCGCCGTTCCCGACCAAGCTGCTCGACGGCACGATCACGCACCGGCTGGACTACCCGGCGCTGCCGACCCTGCTGACGACGGTGCTGACCATGGCCGTGGGCACGTTCCACACCGTGGCCCTGCTGTGCACGCTGGCCCTGGTGCTCACCGTCTTCGTGATGTTCCGGCTGCTGCCGCGCGGCCTGCGCTCGCTGGGCGCGCTGCTCATCTCCGGCGTGCCGGTGCTCGCCACCGGCGCGGCCGGCGGCCTGCTGTTCGCACTGGTGATACCGCCACTGGCGTTCGTCGCCTACCGCTGGCAGCACATCGGCGAGCGGGGCCGGCTGACCGGGATGGACCTGGCCAAGGCGGCGGCGGTCGGCGCGGTGGTCTCCACCACCCAGGTCGGCTGGTTCCCGATCCCCTTCCTGTTCCTCGGGATCTACCTGTGCCGCCGGCGCGATCTGGGCAGCCGCCCGGCCCGCCTGATCACCTTCAAGTTCATGGGCGTCGCGGCCGTCACGTTCCTCCTGATCAACGTGCCCTTCATCATCTGGAGCCCGAAGGACTGGCTGCGCGGCGTCTTCGCCCCGCTGACCCAGCACGCGGTCCCCGAGGGCGAGGGCCTGATCAACCTGATCCAGTCGCTCTCGCTCGGCTCGGGCAACCTGAGCTACTACACCTACGCCGGCGGCCTGGTGATGGTCGGCCTGCTGGTCGCGTACTGGCGGCACTTCGACCGGCTGGGCACCGCGTGCTTCGCGCTGCCGCTGATCGGCCTGCTGTTCCCGACGCGCTCGTACTGGACCTACTTCATCGCCTACAGCGCGGCGTGGGTCGTGGAGCTGCTGAGCAACGACCCCGAGCCGGCCACCGCGGCGGACGCGGCGGCCATTGAGGCGGAGGACGACGAGACGGCCGACGGCGGCCGTCCGGCCGCGCCGCCGAAGCCGGCCCTGCTGACGCCGCGCCTGCCCTGGCTGACCAAGTCCGCGGCCATCACCGCCGCCGCGTTCCTGCCCGCCGTGATCGTCTTCGGCGCGGCGGTCTCCTCGCAGCAGCCGCTGACCCTGTCGCTGGACAACTACCAGACGTCGGCACAGCTGGGCACGGTCCAGACGGTGACCCTGACGGCGACCAACAACTCCGACGAGACGCTGTCGCCGCACTTCATGGCGATCCACAACAACGGCATGGTCAGCGCGACGTGGAACATAGTGGCGGGCCCGGAGAAGCTGCGCCCGCACAGCAAGGCGCAGTACACGGTGACCGCGCCGAGCTCCTCCTCGATGCCGCTGCTGCTGGGCGGTCTGAAGATGCAGGCGGTCACGGACGCCCCGGCGACCGTCAGCTACAGCAAGTCGCTGAACACCCAGCCCTATGTCACGGTCCTGGTCTCGGAGACCCCGGTGCTGCCGCTGCTGGCGCCGGGCGCCAGCACGGTCCTGACCGCCAAGGTGCAGAGCGCGTTCGGCGAGCCGGTCGAGCGGGCCGGGATGCGCGTGTGCCTGGACCAGGCCAAGTTCACCAACAGCAGCACCGACTTCGACGACGCGGCGATAAGCGCCTCGCCGGCCGGCGACAGCCAGCGCTGCGGGTTCACCGACAAGAAGGGCAAGGTGTACTTCACCGTCAAGAGCTCCGGGGCCAGTGCCGACGGCGGCAGCCACCAGTACTACTTCCAGAGCTACGGGATGCAGGGCAGCTACGGCCGCTTCGGCTACTCCACCTTCCTGTCGGTGGCTTGGCAGTAACCGCCGCGCCGAACCCGTCTCCGGCCGTAGCATGGCGTTTCCACGCCACGGCCGGAGCAGGGGGTTCGGACTCATGACGCCATTCACGGACGCATCGGACGACCTCGTCGGCCCGGTGCGTCCGTTCTGCTGTGCGGAGTACTCGGCGAGCGCCGGCCGCTCCGCCGACGACCGCACCGACGACCGCACCGACAACCGCGCCGACCGTTCCTGAACCGCCGAGCCACTCCGCACTTCGGCGCCCCGCGCCGCGTGCCTGCCAGCCTCGAAGTCCCCGGCGAACGCTCGCCGTCATAGTCGAACCTGAGGTACCCCCGATGGAAACGACCGTCAGCCCCTCCACCGCCGACCGGGAGCAGGAGCGCGACCGGTCCTTGTCCGACCGGATACCCCGGCTCCCGGTGTCCCGCCTTCCGCCGGTGCTGCGCACCCGGGGCGCGGCGGTCGCCGGACTGCTCGCCGCGGCCTGGATCCTCCCGCTGCTCGCCCACCTGCTGCACGCCGATCTGCTGATCCTGGCGGCGGCCGGGCTGGGCACCGCCTCGCTGCTGCGGGTCGGCAGCACCCTGCTGGACCGCCTGATGATCACCGCCGGCCTGCTCAGCGGGGTCCTGATCGTCCTGGGCCTGCTGTTCTCGGTCTGGCCCTGGGGCCTGGCCCCGGTCCCGGTCGGCGGCACGCTGCTGTCGCTGCTGGTCGCGGTCGGCGCGGCCACCGGCCGCCGCCCGCGGCTGCCGCGCCGGGTGCTCGCCAGCGACCTGATAGTGCTGGCCGCCCCGGTGCTGTCCTACCGGGTGGAGAGCGGGCCGACGGCCGGCAAGAGCTTCGTCAAGGCCCTGGCTTACACGTCCTCCCGCGAGGACTCGTTCAACCACTTCGCACTGTTCGACGCCGCCCGGCACGTCGGCGGATACCCGTTCCTGCACGGCGGCGCCTCCGCGCGGTTCGTCATGCAGGGCAACCAGTACACGTATCCGGCCGGCTCGCACTACCTGTGGGCGCTGTTCGATGTGTTCCGCCGGTCGACCACGACCCCGGATGCCAGTGTCCTGGCCTTCACCCGCTACCACCAGTACGAGATGCTCGCCATGGCCCTGGCCTGCATGGCCGTGGTGTGGTCCGCGCGCTGGATCGCCGGGCCCGCGATGGCCGGGTGGCGACGGGTCCTGATCTGCGGGACCGTCGGCGCGATGGCGGTGTACGGCGAGCTGTCCACGCTCGACTGGCAGGGCTTCGACGCCGAGGTGCTCGCCCTGGGGCTGCTCGCGGTCGCCACCGCGATCCTCGTCCGGCCGCCGCGCGACGTCCGGGAGCAGATTCTGCTGATCGGCGCGCTGATGGCCGGGATCAGCTTCGTCTACAGCCTCTTCGCCATTTTCATGGGGGTCGGGGTGCTGGCCGCGATCGCGTTCTACTGGCGCCGCCTGCTGCGCCACTGGATCCTGGTCGTGGTGGTCGCGGTCGTCGTGCTTCCGATCTCTTACATACCGTTCTACGAGGCGAAGGCGCACTCGGGAATCAGTACCGGTCCACTGTTCCTGCAGGGCGGCGCCTACTGGGCTTTCTCGCGCGCCGCGTCCGTCGGCTTCGCGCTGATCGCCTTGTCCGGCCTGGCGACCCGGGCCGGCCGCCGGTCGCCGGCCTGGTGGGTGCTGACCGCGTTCGTCGCGGCGGCCTGCGCGATCGCCGTCGGCAGCGAGTGGTACGGGCACTCCCGCATCGGCCAGCCCGGCTACTACAGCTCCAAGATGGTGGAGGCGGCGTGGGTGGTGTCGCTGTGCGGCTTCGGCGCGATCGGGCTGTTCCTGAAGCCGGCGCCCCGCACCGAGCGGCCCCGGCTCGGCACCCGGCGGCTGCTCGACCTGCCGCCGGCGGCCGCGGCCCTGGCCGTCGCGCTGATCTTCACCCGCGCCGTGCCGCTGGTCCCGCTGGACTGGCAGTGGGGCCAGCCGGTGCCCTCCGGGCTGACCGCCGGAGCGGTGTGGCAGAAGGGCCTGATCCCCTCGGAGTGGGCCAAGCCGACCATCGCCTACGCCAAGGCCCTGCCGCTGGGGGACGGGGTGCCGACGGCGACGATCTTCTCCGACAACGGGCACGACAACCGGCACCTGACGATGTTCCTGGCCGTGCTCAACGGCGATCTGGGGCTGGTGGACGTCGAGGGGCTCGGCGGCCGCGGTATCGACGGCCTGGCCTCGGTCAAGCTCGACCCGGAGGACCAGCTGTCCGACCGCACCGGGGTCTATCTGGACCGGCTCGAACAGTGGATCAGGGAGCAGCCGCCGGGGCTGCGGATGGCCGTGTCGAACCGGCTGGTCGCCGACGCCCTGAAGGCGTTCGCCGCGCAGCACCCCGAGCTGCGGCTGGCCGTCGTCGTGGTCCCGCGGTTCACCGGCTGACGCCCGCGCCGCTCGTCGACGGGCACTGATGAAATAGGGTGGGCCGACGCGTCATCGCCGAACCCGCAATCGTTCACGAGGGAATCCATGGCCGAAACCACTCAGCACGGCTTCGCCCACGACGTCGTGGTCATCGGCGGCGGCGGGCACGTCGGCCTGCCGCTGGCCATCGCGCTGGCCGACCGCGGCGCGTCGGTGGCCGTCTACGACGTCAGCGCGCAGGCCGTCGCGGCGGTCAACGAGGCCCGGCTGCCCTTCGACGAGCCCGGGGCGCAGCCGCTGCTGGCCGCCGCGGTGGCGGGCGGGCGGCTCACCGCCTCCACCGACCCGGCGGTGGTGGCCGGCTGCGAGCACGTGATCGTGGTCATCGGCACGCCGGTGGACGAGCACCTGAACCCGGACCAGACCGCGATCCCCCGGGCCCTGGAGGCCTGCGCACCGCACTTCCGGGACGGCCAGATCCTGATAATGCGGTCCACCGTCTACCCCGGCGTCACCGCGCTGGTGGAGCAGATGATCGACCGGCTCGGCGTCGACATGGACGTGGCGTTCTGCCCGGAGCGGATCGCCGAGGGCCGGGCCATGACCGAGCTGTTCGAGCTGCCGCAGATCGTCTCCGGCCGCACCGAGCGGGCCCGGACCCGGGCCGAGGCGCTGTTCCGGCGGCTCACCGACCGGATCGTGCACCTGAGTCCGGAGGAGGCCGAGCTCGCCAAGCTGTTCACCAACACCTGGCGCTACATCAAGTTCGCCGCGGTGAACCAGTTCTACATGATGGCCAACGACCGCGGCCTGGACTTCGAGCGGATCCGGGCCGGGCTGGCCCAGGACTACCCGCGCGCCGCGGACATGCCCGGCGCCGGCTTCGCCGCCGGGCCGTGCCTGTTCAAGGACGCGATGCAGCTGGCGGCCTTCCACAACAACAACTTCACCCTCGGCTACGCCGCGATGACCACGAACGAGGGCCTGCCGCTGTACGTGGTGGACCGGCTGGACTCGCAGTACGACCTGAAGGAGATGACCGTGGGCATCCTGGGCATGGCCTTCAAGGCCGGCTCGGACGACACCCGCTCCTCGCTGTCGTACAAGCTCAAGCGGATCCTGCGGTTCAAGGCCGGCGCGGTGCTGTGCACCGACCCGCTGGTCAGCACCGACCCCTCGCTGGTGAGCCTGGAGGAGGTGCTGGAGAAGGCGGACCTGCTGATCATCGGCGCGCCGCACCCGCAGTACCGCGACCTGCGCCCGACCGTGCCGGTCGCGGACATCTGGAACGTGCTGGGCAACGGGGTGCGGGTATGAGCGCCGCCGAGCCGGACCTGGGCCCGGAGCCGCGGCAGCCGAAAGTGTCGGTGGTGATCCCGGCCTACAACGAGGGCGAGCACATCGTCCCGGTGCTGGACCGGCTGTTCGACGCGGTGCAGCTGCCGTGCGAGGTGCTGGTCGTGGTCGACACGCCCGAGGACAGCACACTGCCGGTGATCGAGAAGTACGCCGCCGCCGAGCCGCGGCTCAAGGCACTGGTCAACACCTACGGCCGCGGGCCGGCCAACGCCATCCGGTTCGGCATCGACGCCGCCCGCAGCCCGGCCGCGGTGGTCACCATGGCCGACGGCTGCGACGACCCGCGCCAGATCGACGACCTGGCCCGGCTGGTGGAGCGCGGCGTCGCGGTGGCGGCCGCCTCCCGCTACATGGCCGGCGGCCAGCAGGTGGGCGGACCGCTGCTCAAGAGCCTGATGTCCGGGACCGCCGGGCGCTCGCTGGCCTGGTTCGCCCGGGTCGGCACCCGGGACGCCACCAACTCCTTCAAGGCCTACTCCACCGAGTTCGTCCGCGAGGTCGGCATCGACTCCCGGGACGGTTTCGAGATCGGGATCGAGCTGGCCGCCAAGGCCCGCCGGCTGCGCCGGCCGATCGCCGAGATCCCGACCATCTGGCTGGACCGGGCCGAGGGCGACTCGCACTTCCAGCTGCGCCGCTGGCTGCCGAAGTACCTGCGCTGGTACCGCTTCGCCTTCGGCCCGCCGCTGACCGTCGACCAAGTACGCGCCAAGTCCCGGCAGGACTGAGCGCCGCGCCGGACCCGGCGCGCGGCGCACCGGATGCGCACCCCAGCACCGATCCCAGAAAGCGAACGCCATGTCTGAGAAAGTCCTCGTGTCCGGCTCGGCCGGCTTCATCGGCGGCTATGTCGTCGAGGAGCTGCTCTCGCGGGGCCACACCGTCGTCGGCATCGACAACTTCTCCAAGTACGGCAAGATCACCAAGTCCTACGACGACCACCCGGACTACACCCTGGTGGAAGGCGACGTGCGGGACACCCCGCTGCTGACCGAGCTGCTCGCCGACTGCGACCACTTCATCGCCGGCGCGGCGCTGATCGGCGGCATCTCCTACTTCCACACCTACGCCTACGACCTGCTGGCCACCAACGAGCGGATCATCGCGTCGTCCTGCGACGCGGCGATCAAGGCGCACAACGGGGGCACCGGCCGGCTGCGCAAGGTCACCTACCTGTCCTCGTCGATGGTCTTCGAGTCCACCGAGCACTGGCCCTCGGCCGAGGGCGACGAACGCAAGGTGCCGCCGCCGCTGTCGTCGTACGGCTTCCAGAAGCTGGCGGTGGAGTACTTCGCCCGCGCCGCGTGGGACCAGTACAAGCTGCCCTACACCATCGTGCGGCCGTTCAACTGCGTCGGCATCGGCGAGTCCCGGGCCCTGGGCGACCAGGAGATCCTGTCCGGCAACGTGAAGCTGGCGATGAGCCACGTGGTGCCGGACCTGGTGCAGAAGATCGTCAAGGGCCAGGACCCGCTGCACGTGCTGGGCACCGGCGAGCAGATCCGGCACTACACCTACGGCGGCGACCTGGCGCGCGGCATCGTGACCGCGATGGAGCACCCGGACGCGCTGAACGACGACTTCAACCTCTCCACGCCGGCCGGGCACACGGTGGCCGAGCTGGCCGAGGCGATCTGGCGCAAGATCAAGGGCCCGGACGTCCCGCTGCGGCTGGTCAGCGACGACCCGTTCGAGCACGATGTGCAGCGCCGGGTGCCGGCGACCGAGAAGGCCAAGCGGGTGCTGGGCTTCGAGGCCGCCACCTCGCTGGAGGAGATGCTCGACGAGGTGATCCCGTGGATCGTGAACGCGGTGGCGAACGGGACCATCTGAGCGGACGCGGATCGCGGGGGCGGGAGCCAGGACCGGGCCGCAGTAAGTACCATGAGCGCGTCGGCGCCGCGTGGGCCCGCGGCGGCACCGGCGTCCGTCCGGTCCCGGGCCGGATGGAACCGACTTCCGATCCGGCGGCGTGTCAGACGACGGAGCGGGATCCCCGACCCGCGGTGCCCGCACCCCCAGCTCAGTGAGGAAGTCCCCGGCCATGGCCGACTACGACGACGTGTGGATCGTGATCCCGGTCTACAACGAAGGTTCCGTCATCGGCGAGGTGGTGGAGAACACCCGCAGGACGTTCCCCAACATCGTGTGCGTCGACGACGGCAGCCGCGACGACTCGGCGGCGCGGATCGCGGACACCGGCGCGCACCTGGTCCGGCATCCGGTGAACCTGGGGCAGGGCGCCGCGCTGCAGACCGGGATCGCCTACGCCCTGGCCCAGCCTTGCATGCGGTACCTGGTCACGTTCGACGCCGACGGCCAGCACCGGGTGGAGGACGCCGCGGCGATGCTGGCCGTGGCCCGCGCCGAGGGCGCGGACGTGGTGCTGGGCTCGCGCTTCCTGGAGCAGAACGAGCAGATACCGCTGCTGAAGCGGATCGTGCTGCGGACCGTGGTCGCGCTGAGCCCGACCGCGCGCAAGCTGAAGCTCAGCGACGCGCACAACGGCCTGCGGGTGCTGAACCGCGAGGCGGCCTCACGGCTGCGGATCACGATGAACGGCATGGCCCACGCCTCGGAGATCGTCGGCTTCCTGGCCCGCTCCGGGCTGACGGTCAGGGAGGTACCGGTGACCATCCTGTACACCGAGTACTCGCGGTCCAAGGGCCAGTCGCTGATCAACGGCGTCAACATATTGTTCGACCTGTCGGTCCGGCAGCGAGGGGCGTGAACGTCATGCTGATCCAGGTCATCCTCATCGCGATGTCCTTCGTCCTGTTCGTGTTCTTCATACGCAGCTCGCATTCGGTGCGGACGCAGGCGGTCAAGCGCATAGGGTTCGTGGTCTTCCTGATCCTGAATCTGGACGCGGTGCTGCGGCCGGACGACACCACCTGGCTGGCGCACCGGGTCGGGGTCGGCCGCGGCGCGGACCTGCTGCTGTACCTGCTCGTGGTGGCGTTCGCGTTCTTCTCCGTGAACACCTTCCTGCGGTTCCGGACCTTGGAGCGGCGCTTCACCGACCTGGCGCGGTCCATCGCGCTGCGCGACGCCCAGCTGCCGGCCGTGCCTGCCGCAGCCGCCGCACCCGCCGTCGTGCCGGAACTGACCGAACTGACCGAGCTGGCCGAGCTGCCGGAGTCCCCGGTGCCCACCGGTCCGGGCCGATGACCTGGCTGGTGACCGGCGGCGCCGGATACATCGGCGCCCACGTCGTCCGGGCCCTGCTGGCCGACGGCCACGACGTGGTGGTGCTGGACGACCTGTCGACCGGGTTCAAGGAGCGGGTGCCGGACGGCGTGGAGCTGGTGGTCGGCTCGGTCCTGGACCCGGCGGCGCTGGACGCGGTGCTGGCCGGCCGCGAGGTGCGCGGCGTGGTCCACCTGGCGGGCAAGAAGCAGGTCGCGCAGTCGATCGCCGAGCCGCTGTACTACTTCCACGAGAACGTCGAGGGATTGCGGGTCCTGCTGAGCGCGCTGCGCGCGCACAACGTCGGCGCGCTCGTGTTCTCCTCCAGCGCCGCCGTCTACGGGATGCCCGACGTCGAGCACGTCAGCGAGGACACCCCCTGTGCGCCGCTGAGCCCCTACGGCCTGACGAAACTGGTCGGCGAGCAGCTGATCGCCGCCGCGGCGCTCGCCCAGCCGCTGGACCACATCAGCATCCGGTACTTCAACGTCGCCGGCGCCGCCGATCCGGAGCTCGCCGACCGGAGCGTGGCCAACCTGATCCCGATGGTCTTCGAGCGGATCGCCGCCGGCCTGCCGCCGCGGATCTTCGGGGACGACTATCCGACCCCGGACGGCACCTGCGTCCGCGACTACATCCACGTCGCCGACCTGGCCGAGGCCCATGTGGCGGCGGTCCGGCGGCTGGCGGCGGAGCCCGGGGCCGGACCCGCGGCTCCGGTGGCACTCACCCTGAACGCGGGGCGCGGCGTAGGCGTGTCGGTGCGGGAGATCATCGAAGCGGTCGGCGCCGCGGCCGGCCTGCCGGATTTGACCGGCACGGTCGAGGGCCGCCGGCCCGGCGACCCGGCGCGGTCGGTGGCGGCGTCCGCGCGGATCCGCGAGGAACTGGGCTGGACCGCGCGGCTGGGTCTGGCGGAGATGGTGGAGTCGGCGTGGGCGGGGTGGCACCGATGAGCAGCCGGTCGGAATCCACGGCCCGCGGCTCGTCCCGCCTCTACACGCTGGACCTGCTGCGCTTCATCGCCGCGCTCCTGGTCGTGTCCCGGCACTGGCTGGCCGTCGGTTCGCTGGGCCTGGGCGGACCGCGCATCTTCCCGTACGGCGTGACCCAGCTGAAGCAGATCGAGCCGGAAGGCGTCGTCCACTTCGCGACCTACGGCGACCTCGGCGTCCAGCTGTTCTTCCTGATCAGCGGATTCGTGATCTGCATGAGCAGCTGGGGCCGCTCGGTCGGCCAGTTCGGCGCCTCGCGGATCTCGCGCCTGTTCCCCGCGTACTGGTTCGCGGTGGTGGCCAGCGTCCTGGTGCTGCTGACGTTCTCCAAGCTGGGCTTCCACAACTCGCGGGGCCTGCCGCACGACGTGCTGATGAACCTGACCATGACGCAGAGCTTCTACGGCGTCCGGGACATCGACCCGGTGTACTGGACATTGGCCGCGGAGCTGCGGTTCTACCTGATCTTCGCGATCGTCGTCGCGTTCGGGGTCACCTACCGCCGGGTCATGTACTTCTGCTGGCTGTGGGTCTTCGTCGCGATGTTCGGGCAGATGACCGGCAACGGCACCCTGAACGCCGTCGTGCAGCCGCAGTACGCCCCGTACTTCATCGCCGGCGTCGCGTTCTTCCTGATGTGGCGGTTCGGCCCGACCCTGCTGCTGTGGGGCCTGGTGGTGGTGGCCTTCCTCACCGCGCAGTCGCAGCTGCGACCGGATCCGGCGGCGTTCCCCGAGGTCGGCTGGTCCTACCCGCAGTGGCCGATGACCGTCGCGATCCTGCTGTTCTTCGGGCTGATGGCGCTGGTCGCGACGCACAAGCTGGACTGGATCCGCTGGGCCCCGCTGGCGCCCCTCGGCGCCCTGACCTACCCGCTCTACCTGCTGCACCAGGACATCGGCTTCACGCTGATCGCCTACCTGCACGAGCACCTGTCGTTCTGGCCCACGGTCGGCATCGCGGCCGCGCTCATCCTGACTCTGTGCTATCTGGTGCAGCGCTTCGTGGAGAAGCCGGCCCAGAGACTGCTCAAGAACGGCATGAAGCACTCCCTGGACGCCATGCGGCGCGCGGACGCGGAGTCCGGGTCCCCGTCGCGCCGGCGTCCGCCGCTCCCCCGCCAGGACGCCGCGTCCGAGGCCGAGACCCGTGTCGAACCGAGGGTCGAGCCCCTCGGCGAGCTGGACAGCTCGCTGGCGCACTGAGCCGCCGCCACCGTGGGCACCCGAACGGGCCGGCTCCCCGCTCGCCCGCCCCGACCGCCGAACCCTGATGAGGAATCCGTGACCGCGACCGCCTCAGCACCGCCCGCCGAAGCCGCCGGCGCCACGCGCGCCGTCCCCTCCGCCGTCGCCGCCCGGGCCTGGACCGCGAGCCGCGGGATGCTCCTGGAGGCGGCGGCGGCCTTCGCGGGCGCCGCCTGGATGCTGCTGTCCACCGCGACCATCCGGAACTTCGCGCCGTTGGAGCGCAACAGCCAGGTCAGCGGCCTGGCCTCGCTCCAGATCCGGTTCGTGCTGCCGGCCCTGGCCGGGGTGGCGCTGCTGGTGCTGGTCCGGAACTCCGCGCCGCGCCGGGAGTGGGCGTCGCGGGCCGTCTTCCCGCTGCTGCCGGGGCTGATGTCCGGATTCGTGGGCGGCGGCGTGCTGCTGGCGCTGCGCGGGGTCGCGCTGCCGTTGAACGGCACCGGCGGGGACGCCGGCGACATGGAGCGTTGGACCCTGATGCTCCAGCACGGGCAGATGACGCACCCGGGGTATCCGCCGCTGTACCCGCGGATCGTGTGGTTCGTGTCGAAGTTCTTCTTCCACGACAACGTCTTCCAGGGCCTGAAGTTCACCGAGATCGTCACGGCCGCCGTCCTCGGTCCGGCGGTGTATCTGGCTTGGCGGCTGTGCGCCGGGCGAGCGTGGGCCTGCGCCATCGCCTGCCTGTACACCGGCGCGCTGTCCGAGCCGTACAAGGCCTACGAGCCGGTGGTGCTGGGCATCCTGCTGCCGATCGTCATCGCCTATGTGCGGTACCTGCGGTCCTGCGCGGACCGGGACTGGAAGCGGCTGGCCGGGACGGGGCTGCTGGTCGGGCTGGGCCTC
Source organism: Catenulispora yoronensis (assembly GCF_039531695.1). Taxonomy (NCBI): domain Bacteria; kingdom Bacillati; phylum Actinomycetota; class Actinomycetes; order Catenulisporales; family Catenulisporaceae; genus Catenulispora; species Catenulispora yoronensis. The sequence continues at coordinate 172,384 of NZ_BAAAQN010000002.1, read as the reverse complement.
GGCGAGATCTTCATCCTGTTCTCGGGCCCGTTCTACTGGATGGCGATCGGCATCGCCGTCGCGGCCTTGGCGGTGTTCCCGTGGGCGGCCTGGCGCGACGCGCTGGTGCTGCTGGCCGCCACCGGCGCCGGCTTCCTGCTGATCGGCTGGCACCTGCTGCTCGGACTGCTGGACGAGGCGCCGGACCCGTATTTCTTCTTCCAGACCGACCAGGACCCCGGCTACCCCTTCCTGTACCTCACCGACCTGCCCGGTCCGCTGGCCAAGGGTGTGTGGCCGCCGATCGGGGAGGCCGGCGGGATCGACGTGTACGCCGCGCTGGCCGTGGTCGCCGCCGGGGTCGCGATCTGGCTGGGGATCCGCAAGCTGCCGGTGCTGGTCACGGTCAGCGTGCTGGCCGGCTGCTGGATCATGCGCTTCCACCTCGCCGCCGAGATGTTCCCGGACAAGCTGGTCCGCTACTGGCCGCGCACCACGTCGGTGATCATCTACTGCTTCCTGATCCTGGCGGTCTTCGCAGTGATCGCCGCTTCGGAGAAGCTCCAGGAGTTGTACGCCACGCTGGTCGCGCGGGCACAGCCCGCGACGGCGGCCTCGGAGTCGGAATCGGTCTCACAGGACGACGGTGAAGCCCCGAAGGGCCCGAACGTCCCGGCCGCCGCGGGTCCTGTGCGTGCCATGGGCACTGCGGGCACCGTGGGCACCGTGGGCACCGGCCTGGTCGCCGCGGGCTTCGCGCTGACCCTGTTCGCGGGCATGGCGGGCTCGGCGAACGCCGACAAGTTCATGCCGAAGAACGACGGCTCCCCGGGCCAGCTGGCCTTCAACGCCCACCACGACAGTCCGCACAACCTCCGGCTCGGCGCGACCCTGGTGAACGGCAAATGACCCGATGCCGATGAATCCGACAGGTAATATGATCGCCGCTCCCGGCGCCCGCCCCCGGCCCGACCAGGCCGCGCGGCCGTCCATCCACCGAAAGTGACACCATGTCCGCAGACAAAGTCGACATATTCGTGCCCTTCTACGGTGATCCGGGGCTTCTCAAGCAAACCGTGCAGAGCGTACTGAAACAGGACAATCCGAACTGGCGGCTCACCGTCGTCGACGACGGGTACCCGGACGAGACCATCCCCGGCTACTTCGCCGACCTGGCCGCGCAGGACCCCCGGGTGCGGTACGAGCGCAACGAGAAGAACCTCGGCGCCAACGGGAACTTCCGCCGCTGCCTGGAGATGGCCGAGTTCGACCTGGTCGCCATCATGGGCGCCGACGACCTGTACCGGTCCGACTACGTCGACGTCGTGCTGCGCGCCTACCGGACGTTCCCCGACGCCGCGGTCGTGCAGCCCGGCGTCCAGGTCATCGACGAGCACAACGCCCCGGTGCGGCCCCTGGTGGACACCGCCAAGCAGCGCATCTACATGCCGAAGGTCAGCAAGCCCACCCGGCTGTCCGGCGAGCAGCTGGCGGCCAGCCTGCTGGCCAGCAACTGGACCTACTTCCCCTCGCTGTGCTTCAGCCGCGAGCGGGTCACCGCCATCGGCTTCCGGCAGGGGCTGAACGTGGTGCAGGACCTGGCGCTGCTGCTGGACCTGGTGAAGTCCGGCGGATCGATGGTGGTGGACCCTCAGGTCTGCTTCGAATACCGGCGGCACAGCGCCAGCGACTCCTCGTGGCGCGCGCTGGAGGGCACCCGGTTCGTCGAGGAGCGGGACTACTTCCTCACCATGGCCGGCGAGATGGAGGACCTCGGCTGGCACAAGGCGGCCAGGGCCGGACGCCGGCACTTCTCCTCGCGGCTGAACGCCGCCACCTTCCTGCCGGCCGCGATCAAGAAGAAGCACACCGCCGGCATCAAGAACCTGGCCCGCCACGCCTTCGGCCCGGCGAAGCCCTCGACCGGCAAGGAGCGCCCGTGAGCGCCGCGATCGGGGCCGAGCTGGTGGCGGCTGATCTGGCGGAGACCGAGCTGGCAAAGGCCGACCTGGTGGTCGTCGGCTCCGGGTTCTTCGGGCTGACCGTCGCCGAACGGGTGGCCTCGCAGCTCGGCAAGCGCGTGGTGGTGCTGGACCGGCGCGACCACCTCGGCGGCAACGCCTACTCCGAGCGCGAGCCGGAGACCGGGATCGAGGTGCACCGCTACGGCGCGCACCTGTTCCACACCTCCAACAAGCGGGTGTGGGACTACGCGAACGAGTTCACCGCGTTCACCGGCTACCGGCACACGGTGTGGTCGGTCTTCGCCGGGCGGGTCTACCCGATGCCGGTGAACCTGGGCACCATCAGCGCGTACTTCGGCCGGGTGCTGACCCCGGACGAGGCGCGCGAGCTGATCGCCGACGAGGCCAAGGAGATCGACTCGGCGAACGCGGCGAACCTGGAGGAGAAGGCGATCTCGCTGATCGGCCGCTCCCTGTACGAGGCGTTCATCCGCGGCTACACCAAGAAGCAGTGGCAGACCGACCCCACCGAGCTGCCGGCCGAGGTGATCACCCGGCTGCCGGTCCGCTACACGTACGACAACCGGTATTTCAACGACGCCTATGAGGGGCTGCCGGTCGACGGCTACACCGCGTGGCTGTCCCGGATGGCCGACCACCCGAACATCGAGGTGCGGCTGAACACCGACTTCTTCGAGGTCCGCGACCGGATCCCGGCCGGGACCCCGATCGTCTACACCGGCCCGCTGGACCGCTACTTCGGCCACTCCGAGGGCGAGCTGGGCTGGCGCACGCTGGACTTCGTCCAGGAGGTGCTGCCGGTCGGGAACTTCCAGGGCACGCCGGTGATGAACTACGCCGACGAGGACGTCCCCTACACCCGGATCCACGAGTTCAAGCACTTCCACCCGGAGCGCGAGAGCCCGGACGACCGGACGGTGATCGTCCGCGAGTACTCCCGCGCCGCCGGCCCCGGGGACGAGCCGTACTACCCGATCAACACCCCCGAGGACCGGCGCAAGCTGCTGGCCTACCGCGAGCTGGCGGCCCGCGAGGCCGACGTGCTGTTCGGCGGCCGCCTGGGCACCTATCAGTACCTCGACATGCACATGGCGATCGGCTCGGCGCTGAGCCTGGTGGACAACCGGCTGACGCCGTACTTCACCGAGGGCGCTCCGCTGAAGGCCGGCCTGGCGGACTAGGCGGACCCCCAGCGTGAACCTCACCGCACTGCGCCGGCTGCTGCTGAGCTCCTCGGTGGCCATGAGCGGCTCGCTGGTCATGGTCGCCGTGGCCGGCTACGCGTTCCTGTCCCTGGCCGGCCAGCTCCCGGACAGCCGCGACAAGGCCGCCATGGCCTCCTTCTACGTGGTCGTGAACACCCTGGGACAAGGCGTGTTCATCGGCCTGGAGCAGGAGGTCAGCCGATCGGTCAGCCACGCGACGGCCACCGGCGGCCGGCTCGGACCGGTGGTGCGCCGTGCCTTCCGACAGGCCGGCCTGCTGCTGGCGGTCTGCCTACTGCTGATCGGCGCCATCTCCCCCCTGCTGGTGGCCGGCCCGCTCCACGGCGCCTGGCCACTGATCGGCGCGGTGATCCTGGGCACCTGCACCGCGACACTGTCCTACTGCGCCCGCGGCCTCCTCGGCGGCACCCAGCGGTTCGGCGGCTACGCCCTGACCCTGCTGGCCGAGGGCGGGACCCGACTGCTGCCCTGCCTGGCGCTGGCGGCGCTCGGCGCGGGGTCGATGCTCGCGTACAGCTACATCTACGCGGTCGGCCTGCTGTTCGCCGCCTCGGTCGGCTTCTGGCAGCTGCGGCCGTTCCTGCGCGCGGCGCTCGGGGAGGCGGGGGACCGAGTCGACGCCGAAGCAGCGAGCCGGGTCGCGGATGGCGGGCTGAACGGTCGGCTCGGGCAGGCCGACCTCGGTGCTGGTGTGGTTGATGCCGATGGTGTTCGTGCGGACACGGTCCACGCCGACACTGTTCGTGCCCAAGCTGCCCACTCGGAAGCCGCACCGGCCGCCCCGGACCCCGGCCACCGCTGGATCTCCGCCGGGCTGCTGTTCCTGGTCGGCGCCGGGCTGCTGACCCAGCTGGTGGCCAACCTGCCGGCGCTGGCTGCCAGCGCCCGGCTCAGCCACGCCACCACCACCGCCGCCGCGTTCGTCCAGGCCGCGAGTCTGTCCCGGATCCCGGTGCTGCTCACCCTCCCGGTGACCGCGCTGCTGCTCCCCCGGTTGACCTCGGCCGCCGCCCGGGGCGCTATCCACCAGGTGCGGACCACCGTCCTGGTCGGGGTGGCGGCGATGCTGGGCCTGGGCGCGGCGACCGCGGCCGGGCTCGCGGTGCTGGGCCCGTGGGTGCTGTCGACCTTCTTCAACGCGCACGGCATCTCCGCCTGGTCGCTGGCCCTGATGGGCATCGGCACCGGCGGCATGATGGCGGTCAGCGTGCTGCAGCCGGCCCTGGTGGGCCTGGGCCGGCAGCGGCTGGTGCCGATCGCCTGGGGCGCCGGGGCGGCGGTGATGACGGCCGCCGTGGTGTGGCCGTCCGACCCGGTCGCCGCGGCCGTCGCCGGATCGCTGATCGGCCCCGCGGTGGTGGCCGCGGCGATGGGCGTGGGGGTGGTGCGCGGGGTGTCCGCCCCGGTCGTCCCCACCGACTCCGCCGCCAACCCCACCGATTCCCCCGCCGTCTCCCCCACCCTCGCTGTCGATGCGTGACCGGGACGCGCCCCACGGTGACAGGATGCTCATGCCTGCCGCGCTGTCCGGCCGGGTCATGGGATCCTCCCGCTTGACGACGGGGTAAGGTCTACTGTCGCGTTTTCCTCCTCGCCGGTGACGGCGCCCCGCATCCGCCCCCATATAACTGATCTGCGCAGCCCCGAAGAGGTTCTTTTGTCCACTGCGAGTCAGGAGACGGCCGGTCCCTCGACCACGGAGGCAGTCCCTCCGGGTCGACCCGGCCGAATACGAGCCCTGCTGTCCCGGCGGGTCGTGGAGCCGGTGTCCGTGGCGGTCGGCGCGGCCGTGCTGCTGTTCGCCCGGTTGATGCTCCCGACCCCGGTCGGCGTCGCGGACAACTACGACGGCAGCCGGCTGCTGTGCCACCTGAGCCTGAAGTCGATCGACTCCTCCGACATCATGCGGCGGTGGGTCACCTGGCAGTACGTGTCCAAGGCCGGGAACACCTGCAGGACCACGCCGTACTTCGGGGCCGACCTGCCGCAGCCGCCGTACTCCTCCAGCCAGCTGGTGCTGATCCACATCGCGCACCAGCTGACCATGGCGCTGGGCCTGACCAACAGGAACGGCGCCTCCGCCCTGGACCTGCGGGTCCTGGGCGCGGTCGGCTGTGTGTTCATCGGCGTGGCGATCGGCCTGCTGTTCGCGGTGCTGCGCACCCGCCGGCTGTTCCGCTACCTGCTGTGCGGCGCCGTGCTCGCGGTGGTCGCCGACGCCAGCTTCATCGACTTCGCCGCCTCGCCGCTGAGCGAGATCTCGGCGGTCATCGGCCTGCTGTTCCTGCTGCCGGCCGTCCTGCTGCTGTTCCGGGGCGGCCGGGCGCGCTGGGCCGGGCTGGCCCTGGCGGTCACGGCCGGGCTGTTCCTGACCACGTCCAAGGCGCAGATGATAGTGCTGCTCGCGCCGCTGACGCTGCTGGTGCTGGCCTTCCCGGTCGCGGTGGGACCGCTGCGGGGCCGGATCGGCTCCCGGGTGCTGCCGATCGGCGCGGCCGCCGTGCTGCTGGCCGGCTCCTCCGCGCTCACCCCGCAGCAGGACCCGCACTTCACGCTGCAGACCAAGGCCGACTTCCTGTTCAACGAGCTGCTCTACGTCAGCCCGGACCCGGCCGGGGACATGAAGGCGCTGGGCGTCCCGTTCTACTACATCGACCAGGTCGGGCACGCCGCGTGGTGTCCGCCCTACCTGGTCAGCCTGCGCGACACCGGCACCTACGACCCCAAGACCGACAACGACAAGCTCGTGGCCCGGGACAAGGCGGCCGAGCCGGCCCTGGACAACGCGATGGACTTCGGGAACACCACCAAGTTCCTGCTGACCCACCCGGACCGGGCGGTCCGGGTCGCGAACGACGCCGCGAACTCGTTCTTCTACGTGCGGCCGACCTACACCGGCTCCTGCTACACCGGCAAGACCGCCACCCCGCACGACCAGCAGGCGATCCCGCTGGCCAACTACGACCGGTACGGCTCGCGCGCCGCCCGGCCCAACCTGGTGGACAAGCGCTTCACCCCGGTGACCAGCACCCTGGGCCTGTTCCGGAACACCGGCCTGATCCCGCTGGTGCTGCTGTGGCTGCTGCCGGCCGCGGTCGCGGCCCGGCTGCTGGCCCGCCGCCGGGACCGGGCCGCCGGCGAGCGCAAGGCCCTGGCCTGGACCACGCTGTTCCTCACGTCGGTGGCGCTGCTGCAGTTCTGCGCGGCGGCCTACTTCGACGGGATCGACACCAGCAAGCACATGAACCTGAGCATCTTCGCGTCGGTGGTGGCCGTGGTCACCGCCGTGGCGGCCGCCCGGCTCCGTCCCGAGCCGGTCACCGTCGCCGAGCCGGGCGCGGGCACCGTCCCCCTCCACACCAGAAAGAGCGAAGCCGACGTGGAATCTGCGGCCAAGGACCTGAGCGTCCTGGTGATCATTCCGACCTACAACGAGGCGGAGAACCTGGAGAAGATCGTCAGCCGGGTGCACGCCGCGAACCCGCAGGTCCACATCCTGGTCGCGGACGACAACTCCCCGGACGGCACCGGCAAGCTGGCCGACAAGCTGGCCGAGAAGGACGAGCGCGTCAAGGTCCTGCACCGGGCCGGCAAGGAGGGCCTGGGCAAGGCCTACCTGGCCGGGTTCGCCTGGGGCATCGAGCACGACTACGACGTGATCTGCGAGATGGACGCCGACGGCTCGCACCGGCCCGAGGACTTCCCGGCGCTGCTGGCGGCCCTGGTCGCCGAGGACGCCGACCTGGTCCTGGGCTCGCGCTACGTGCCCGGCGGCAAGACGGTCGGCTGGCCCAAGCGCCGCGAGGTGCTCTCCCGCGGCGGCAACACCTGGGTGCGGATGGTGACCGGGATGCGCCTGAAGGACGCGACCGGCGGCTACCGCCTGTTCCGCCGCGCCACGCTGGAGAAGATCGACCTCGCCAGCGTGTCCTCGGCCGGCTACACGTTCCAGGTCGACCTGGCCTGGCGCACCAACCGGGCCGGGCTGAAGATCGTCGAGGTGCCGATCACGTTCGTGGAGCGCGAACTCGGCGCGTCGAAGATGAGCGGCAACATAGTGGCCGAGGCGCTGTGGCGGACCACGGTCTGGGGTACGAAGTACCGGCTGGGACGCCTGGTCGGGAAGAAGTAGCGCGGCGCGGGAGCGGCTCCGGGGGTCGCTCCGGAGTGGTTCCGATCCGGAGTGGTTCCGACCCGGAGGGTTCCGGTCAGTGAGTCGCGGCGGTGGCCGGTGGCGGGCGAGTGTCGTCCGCCACCGGCCACCGGCCGTTTCCGCCCCGGGCAGGTCGATCCGTACGATGAACAGCCCTACACTGGCCTGATGCCGTCCGCCGCCCCGCTCCGCCCCGTCCTGCGCCTGCTGCCGCGGTCCACGGGGGCCCGGGCCTTCCTGGTGGCCTTCCTCGGCTTCTTCCTGCTCGGCGCGGCCTGGTCGGTCGCGCTGCCCTACGACGGCTCGCCGGACGAGTTCCGGCACGTCGTGCGCGCCTACGGCGTGGTCGACGGGCAGATCGCGGCCCGGGCCGACGCCCAGGTGACCGTGCCCAAGAGCCTGGTGCCCCCGGGCGCCGGCGACGCCGACGAGGACTCCTGCACGCGCTGGAAGCTCGACGTCTCAGCGGCCTGCCTCGGCTCTCCCGCCCCCGGCGACGAGTCCCGGCGGGTGGTCACCACCAGCGGCGCGGCCAACTACAACCCGCTCTACTACGCGGTGATCGGCTGGCCCCTCAAGCTCTCCCCGACGTTCGGCGGCGTGATCGCCGCCCGGCTGCTGACCTGCCTGCTGACCAGCGCGCTGCTGGCCGGCGCGGCGGCGGTGGCGGTGCGGCTGGCGCGCGGCCGGGGGCCGCTGGTGCTCGGCGGCGTGCTGCTGGCGGTGACGCCGGTGGTGCTGAACCTGGCCGGCGCCGTGAACCCGGCCGGACCGGAGATCGCCGCCGGGGTGGCGGTGTGGACCGCGCTGATCGCGATCCTGCTGGCCGGCGACGACTCGAAGTGGACGCTGGCGCTGTTCGGTCTGGGCGCCGGGGCGCTGGTGGTGCTGCGCGAACTCGGCATCGGCTGGCTGGTGGCCGCGCTGGTGGTGGTCGCCTTCGGTGCACGGCGGGAGCGGCTCGCGGAGCTGGCCCGGCGGCCGGCGGTCCGGCTCTGGGCGGCGCTCGTGGCGGCGGCCGCGGTGTTCGGCGCGGCCTGGATACTGCTGTCCACGCAGGGCGGCATCCCGACGGCCGGCAAGACCACCACCGCGATCCCGCAGGGCACGGCGCTGCTCGTCAAGGAGCTGACGCACCGGGTGCCGTTCTACACCTCCGGCCTGGTCGGGCTGACCTCCTACGGCGACGTCGCGATCCCGTTCCCGCTCACCCTGGCCTGGTTCGCCGCGGTCGGCGCGCTGCTGATCGCGGTGGCCCGCCGCGCCGGATGGCGGGTGCTGCTCCAGCTGGCGGCGATCGTCGGCGGCGGCTACGTGTTCCTGGTCGGCGCGGATCTGCAGGCCGCGGCCGGCGGCTGGTGGTTCTCGCAGGGCCGCTACGCGCTCCCGCTGCTGGTCGGGGCCCCGATCCTGGCCGGATACGTGGCCGCCGACCGGGGCCTGGTCACCGTCCCGCGCCAGGTCAGCACCATGCGCTGGGCCGTCTGGGTCCTGATCCCGACCCAGGCCGTCGCATTGTGGATCACGATGCTGCGCTACGAGCACGCGTTCACCTCACGGCATCCGAATCTTTTCTTCCTCTTCAGCCAGACGCCCTCGGTCAACCCCTTCTCCGGACCCTGGACGCCGCCGGGCGCGGCGGTCCCGGCGGTGCTCCTGGGAGTGGCCGGGACCGTGGCCTTGCTCACGTTCGCACTGCGCGCGACCGGCCCAGGTCCCATATCAGACGTCGATTCGGTCACAATCCGTGAACGGTACATAAGGATTTCCTGAGCGGCGGCGCCCGGGCCCGGAACAGGTCGGTAGCATGGGGGGACGCCCAGGGCCAGCGGGGGAGCGGCCGGTTTCGTCGCGGGGCGGAACACGGACGAAGGAGTACGGATGCGTCGGCGGCTGGCTGCGGGGTTGACGCCCGGCACCTGGAGCCCCCTCCGCGTCTGGCTCACCGCCTTCCTGGCCTTCTTCGCCCTCTCCGCCGCCTGGGCCCTGGCCTCGCCGCTGACCTCGGTCCCGGACGAGCCCGCGCACATCGTCAAGGCCGCCGCGACCGTCCGCGGCCAGCTGCACGGCACCCCGATCGCCGTCACCACGCACAGCTGGAACCAGACGCACGTGGTCCCGATGACCGGCTACCGCCTGCCCAGCGCCTACGCCGCGCTGAACAACCTCCACGAGTGCTACTTCGCCAACGCGCACATCCCCGCCTCCTGCGCCCAGGGTCCGGGCAACCAGCCCGGCACCGCGATCGCGGGCACGACCGCCGGCGCCAACAACCCCCTGTACTACCTGGCCGTCGGCTGGCCCAGCCTGCTGTCCGGCGGCACGGTCGGCATGTACGCGATGCGCCTGGTCTCCGCCGCCCTGTGCGCGGCGATGCTGGCCAGCGCCGTGGTGACGGCGTTCCAGTGGAGTCGGCGCCGCCGCTACCCGCTGGCGGCCGTCCTGGCCGCGGCCACGCCGATGGTGATGTTCCTGAACGGGTCGGTGAACCCGAACTCGCTGGAGGCCAGCGCCGCGATCCTGCTGTGGACAGCGGTCCTGAGCCTGCTGACCGACCCAAGACCGGAACTGGCACCCCGGCTCCTGACCCGCGCCGGACTCGCGACACTGGCCTTGGTGTCGGTGCGCCAGCTGGGTCCCGCCTGGGCGCTGGTCATCATCACTTGCGCGGTCCTGGCCGGCCAGCGCCGCGCACTGCGCGACGTGCTCAAGCGGCCCGCGGTGTGGCTGTGGGGCGCGGCCATTGGAACTGTTGGACTCGGAGCGTTCGCGTGGACGGCACGGTTCAGCGTGCTGGGCAGCACTGCTTCGACCTTCCCGTACCTGACGTTCTCGGTCGCGGCCAAGCACACGCTCGGCGCGAGCGTCGAGTACCTGCGGCAGATGGCCGGGTTCTTCGGCTGGCTGGACGTGCGGCCGCCGTACCACCTTGAGGAGCTGTGGTTCGTCCCGGTCCTGGCCCTGGTCGGCGCGGCCTGCGCGGTCGGCAAGGTACGGGAGGTCCTGGCGATGGTGCTGCTGGCGATCTCGGTGGTCGCGATCCCGGTACTGGCACAGGGCCGCCAGGCACAGACGCTGGGCTATATCTGGCAGGGCCGCTACATGCTGGCGGTGGCAGTCGGCCTGCCGCTGCTGGCCGCGGCGATCCTGACCAAGCGCGAGCCGGGACCGGAGCGGCTGGGCCGCGCAATCCGGCGACTGCCGGTAGCCGTGACGGTGACGACGCTGGTGTTCGGGTTCTTGATGTTCTATACGACGCTGCGGCGATATGCAGTCGGCGCTTATGGGGCGTGGATTCCGCTGCATCCGGATTGGTCGCCGCCGGGGTCGCTGGTTTTGGTGGTGGTGTTGTATTTGGTGGGGGCGGGGTTGGCGGGGCTGGTTGTGCTTGGGGGGCGGGGGCCGTATTTGGTGGAGGTTGTTGATGAGGGTGGTGTTGGTGGAGATGAGCCGGTGGCGGTGCCGGACGGGCCTGACGAGGTTGGGGTGCCGGAGCCGGTCAGTGTGACGACGGCGGCGAATGGCGGGTTGGGGGCTGTTTAGGGATCGGGGCTGTGGAAGCACAGTCCCTGCTGACTTGCTGTGGTTCAGCGAGGTCTACGGGCCGGGGTCGGTCGCGGAGTAATTGAGCATCCTGCCTCCGCTGCCGGCCTCCGAGGTCGGCAGGGCCCCCGGCCGTGGCACCGATGTCCGCCGAAGCTTAGATCTCGGCCCCGGGCGGCAGGTAGCGCCGACTGGTCCGGCCCCGAAAGCCGTCGCGGAAACCACGCAACATCGCCAACGCGCGTGGGCCGCGCGGCGCTTCGATCAAGGTCCGCAGCAAGAACCACCAGACCAGATAGGCACCGGTGTTGCGACTCCACGCCGGGGCATCCTTGCGGTGCTCGCGGATGAGGATGGTGCCGTTGCGGGCGATCCAGTAGAGACGCCAGGTGGGGTGCCGCGAGGAGGCCACCGAGACACCGGGAAGCTTGTGCTGATTGCGCTGGCCGAGGCTGTGCGCGAGCTTGTGGCGCTTGTCGCGGAGGATGCGGAAGCCGGCGGCGCGGACGCGGAGGCAGAAGTCGTTGTCGACGTGGTCGACGAAGAAGTCGGTGCGGAAGGGGCCGACCTGGTCCAGGACTGTGCGACGGACCAGCATTCCGGAGGTGATGACCGCGTCGCGGTCGGCCACGTCGGGGCCGGCTTCGGTGCCGGGTTCGTAGAAGCGGCCCTGTTGCTCGTCCCAGGGGGCCGGGGCTGCGATGCCCACTGTGGGGGTGGTGAAGTGGGCCGCGAGGCCTTGGACGAGGTCCTCGGGGAGGACTGAGTCCTGGTCCAGGAAGAGGATCAGGTCGGGGAGGGTGGGGAGGTCGGGGAGAGCCGCGGTGTCGGCTTCGGCTTCGCCGTTGATGCCGGTGTGGGCTTCGCCGTTGGTGCCGGTGTGGGCTTCGCCGTTGGTGTTGCGGTCAGCGGGCTTACAGAGTTCGGCGACACCGGCGTTGAGGGCACCGGCCAGGCCACGGTTGCGACCGTCGCGGAGCACGGTGACCCCGGGCAAGTCGGACAGCGTCTTCACCAGTGCCTCGGCGTCGGCGGAACCATTGTCGGGAGCGCCGTCGGGAGTGTTGTCCACTACTACTACGCGCGAGCAGCTCTTAAGCGCCGCCTCCACAACCGCGGTCAGACGCTCGTCGGGGTGAAAGGCCGTGGCTACCGCGGCAATAGTCGGCATTCCGTCATCCTAAACGAGCGCCCTCGGAGCCCGGCGCCGCTGCGGTAGCCTCAACCGTCAAGCACCGTTCACCCGGGGGCGGAACCGGGGTGGAAAACGTGGGAGCGGTCTGTGGACCGCTGAGGGGGCTTCGAACGTGGCAGTTGTCGCCGACCGCATTCAGATGCCGTCTTTCGCGGCGTTAAGGGCGCTGCGGGCGCGGGTCGATAGTCAGGTGATGAGTCAGGCTGCTGTGGTGCTCGCAGTGGTGGCGACAGGTGCTGTGGCGTTTCTGTCGCTGCGGCGTACCGGGGGTTATGGGGCGCCGGACACCATATGGGCTGAGGACGGGCGTCAGTTCTACCAGGGATCGTTGCAGCTCAACTTCTTCGATGCGCTGTTCACGCCCTATAACGGCTACCTGCACTTCGTGCCGCGCGTCCTTATAGAGATCGTCCGTATCTTCCCGCTGGCGTGGGCCTCTACGGTGATCGCCACTATGGGAGCGCTGGTGACGAGCTCCTGTGCGTTGCTCATCTATAGGGCCAGCGCCAAGCACCTCCACTCCCCCGCTCTGCGGATCGCTGTAGCGGCGCCGGTTGCGTTGCCGTACGTCGGACAGTTAGAGCTCGCTAATAACTTCGCGTGCTTGCACTTCTTGTTACTGTATGTGGCGTTCTGGCTGGTCATCTGGAATCCGGCGCGCGGGTCGTTGAGGATCCTCGCGGCGTGTGTGCTGTTCGCGACGGTGGGGAGCGATCCCGTTGCGGGGATCTTTCTGCCGTTGGCGCTGTTGCGGTTCTATGCGGTGCGGGGGTGGCGTGGGGCGTTGCCCGCGGTTGGTATTGGGGTGGGGCTGGCGTTCCAGGCTGTGGGCATTGTGTTCCGCAACGCTTTGCATGGACGCGGGATATCGCCGCACTATGACATCTGGTGGGCGACTGACCAGTACTTTCAGACGGTGCTCGGACAGGGGCTCTATACCGAACAGCTGAACGAGCGGCTTGGGTTCATCATGCCGGCGGGTGATGCGCACTACTTGGCGTGGGCGGCGGCCGGGGTGGTGTTGGTGCTGGCTGTTGTGCGGGTGACGCGGCCGAACTGGCCGGTGGTTGTTATGGGGGTTCTGCATAGCGTGCTGTTGTTCGATGGGCTTGCGATGCAGGGTGGTAGTGATGCGCCGCGGTACGAGATGCCGGCGATCTGTTTGTTGTTGGCTGCTGTGGGTGGGGCGTTGACGTCGGGTGAGGGCTTGCGAGCCGGGGTGGAGCGGGAGTCGACGCGTGGCTCGTCGAGCGTGGTTTGGAGCGCGGTCTGGAGCAGGGTCTGGAGCACGGTCTGGAGCGTGCTGAGGGCTGTGCCGGGGGTGGTGGCGCTCGGGTTTGTGGTGGGATGCATCTTCGGCGGCTATACGCAGCCTACGAACGTTGACTGGCGGTCGAAGGGGCCGTCGTTCGATGCGCAGCTGTCGCAGGCTGCGGCGGTCTGTGCGGACAAAGCGCGTTCCGACGTGCAGATCGCTATGGCCCCGTCGTTCGCTTCGTGGACTATGACGGTACCCTGTGACCTTGTGCGGAATCGGGATGACTTCTTCCAGCTGAGCCCGTGATGACGCCCACGACGACGCCAGAGGTGACGCCTGAGATGGCGCCGGCGAAGACGTTTGCGGGTGTGCGGTTCAAGTATGCGGTCCACGTTGTCCTGGGCATGTGCGCGGTCACGTTCGCGGTGCTGCTGGTTGCGGGGCGCAAGCTGGACTTCTTCTATGACGAGTGGGACTTCGTCGACAAGGCTGAGCGGTGGCGGTTCGGCGACTACTTCGTTCCGCATCAGGAGCATTGGTCCACGGTGCCGATGGTGATCTACCGCGTGCTGTTGGGGTTGAACGGGATGCATAGCTATTTGCCGTTCATTGGTACGTTGTTGGTGTTGCACTGTGCGAATGCGTTTTTGATGTTTTTGCTGGTGCGGCGGCGGGGTGGGGATGCGTTGGGGGTTGCGGCGGCTGGGGTGCTGTTGGTATTGGGGCGGGGGTCGGATGACTTTATTTGGGCGTTTCAGATTGGGTTTTCGTGTTCGGTGTTTTTTGGGTTGATGGCGTTGTGGTTGTTGGATGGGGGTACGGGTCCGGGTCCGGGTCCGGGTCCAGTTCCGGTCGCGGATTCTGAAGTCGACGCCGATGCTGGCGTCCATGCTGGAGTCGATGCCGATGCCGATGCCGATGTCGATGCCGACGCTGATGCTGATAGCGATGCCGATGCCCGTATCGGAGTCGGCGCCAAAGCCGAGCGGCCTTCGCGGCGCGCATTGGTGGGTGGGTCTGCGGCGCTGGTGTTGTCGCTGGCGTCGTCTGGTGAGGGACTCTTCTTCGTGGCTGCGGCGGCGGCACTGTTGGTGGTGCGCGCTCCGGGCACTGGGTGGTCACCCGCGCGGTTCCGAGTCGCGGGTGCGACGTTGGTGGCGCCGATCCTTGCGTATGCGGTCTGGTACGCGCTCTACGGTGCGAAGCATGCCGATGTCGCGCAGTCGCCGATGTCGCTGCATGCGGTCCGCGGGCTGTTGACCTTCGTGCCGGTCGGGATCGGGGCCGGGGTCGTGGGGATGGTGGGGCTGGACTGGCATCAGGCTTGGTTCGGGTTCGTGGTCTTCGTGGCGATGTTCGTCTACGTCTGCCGGCGAGGGCGGAGCGCCGCGTTGGCGATCGCGATGGGGGTTGGGGTGGTGGCGCAGTTCAGCGCTACCGGGTTGGTGCGGGCGCAGTTCGGCCTCCACTTGGCGGGGGCGTCGCGCTACGTCTACATCGCGGCGGTGTTCACGCTGCCGATAGTGGGCGAGGCGCTGCGGGAGATCGCGTGGAAGCCACGAGCGCGGGCGGTGTTCGCCGGGGCTGTGGCGGTGAGCTGTGTTTGTGGGGCGTTGGTGCTCAGCAGCGCGATCAGTCAGCGGACGCGGCAGTTCGAGCGGCAGAAGGCGATGTTGCAGACGGTGTGGTTCCACCGCGATGATCCGCGCTTGGATCTCGATGCGGTGATCGATCCGGAGGATGCGCCGACGTTGACAGTGCGGCTGTATTTGCAGACGCGGAGGGAGTTGGGGAGTCCGTTGCCGGAGGTCGACGCTCGGGGGTTGGGGTTGATGGATGCGGGGGCGGTGGCGCGGGCGCAGGGGAATGTTTTGCGGGTGGGGAGGTGAGGGCTGGGAGGGTGTGTGCGGTTTGGGTGTAAGTGCGGTTTGGAGGGTGGGTGCGGTTTGAGGGTGAGGTGCGGTTTGGGGGGTGTGGGTTTTGGTGGTGGTGCGGTTTGGGGTTAGGTGCGGTTTGGGGGGTGTGGGTTTTGGTGGTGGTGCGGTTTGGGGTTAGGTGCGGTTTGGGGGCGGGGTTAAAGGCTTTTTTGACGACCTTCGGCCACGGTGCTGACTGGTCAGCTGCGGTCCTTGGGTGGGTGGTGCTGTCGATCTCCGAGAGCTGTTGCGGGGGTGGGGAAAGGCCAGGTCAAAGGCCAGATCAAGGTCAACTGCGCCTCCGGCGGCCCCTCCGGGGAGGGCCTCGCTCTGGAAAGAGTGGGCCGGGCGGCTACCTTGCCTTAGCGCTGTGGTTCCGGTTTCGGTCCCGGTCTTTCCGTCGCATCGTCGCCTGAAGGAATCACACCGCCCAGGCGGTATCAAGGCGACCCTTCAGGCTTGTGCCCCGGCTGATGCGAGCCTTGACACCGCCTGGGCGGCGCGATTGGCTGCGCCCGCCGAAGCGACGGAAAGACCGGAACCGAAGACCTAACTTTGGGGCAAAGCAAAAAGCGAGGCAATCGGTTGCGATGACCACCGGTCCTACTGGCCGCCGCCGGTTGAGGTGGTGGCGGGGCGATCGGTCGCGATGGTGTCCGGTCCTGCTGGCCGCCGCCGGTTGAGGTGGTGGCGGGGCGATCAGTCACGATGGTGTCCGGTCCTGCTGGCCGCCGCCGGTTGAGGTGGTGGCGAGGCAGCCTGCGCACCATCCGGGCCGGCGAGCGTGCGGCCTGGGATGCTCGCCGTGTCGACCCGCTGCCCACCATCGCCTTCGGCGGCGATGTCGTCCTGCTCTCCCCGGAGCTGGCGGGGATCACGGATGCGCACTACGGCGACTTCATCGCGGGCAACGTCCTGGAGGAGGGTCTCGGACCGATCCTGGCCCGGGCCTGGCAGCTGCTCTATGTCACCGAGTTCATCGACGGCCTGGCCGCCTGCCGCGCTACCTGCCGCTTCTTCGACTTCTGCCGGGGAGCCGCAGCCGGGAACCGCTACTCCGAGAACGGCGCCTTCGACTCCACCGAGACCAACTGCTGCCGGGTCCCTCGCTAAGGGCAGGTCAATGCCCTGATTGACACCACACGCAAGGAGTAACCATGAGCTTGCTGGTCGCACTCACCGAATCCGCGTGACCGCAGCGTCTGCCCCAGCTCCGCCAAGCAAGGCAGAGCAGACGCCGATCCGCCGAGACGATCAGCCCTCGACCATAAAGTGAGTCCATGGACACCCTGACCATCCGTGCCACCACCGCCGAGCTGCCGGTTCTCGATGCCGACGAGCTCACAGCCGTCCGCTCACTGGGCGACGACGGTGGGCGGCTGTCATTGTTCGAGTTCGCCGACGTAAGCCTGCGGACGCTGGAGTTGGCCGACGCCCAGCTGTTCGACGGCCGGATCAGTGCGGTCATCGCCGAGCGCGGCCATCTGCGTGACCTGCACCTGTCCTCGGTGGAGTTCATCGGCTGCGACCTGTCCCAGCTGCGCTGGGAGAACAGCAGGCTCCACCGGGTGCGGTTCGCCAACTGCAAGCTGCTCGGCGCCGCTCTGACCGGGCTGAGCCTGGACGATGTCGTCTTCGAGCGCTGCCGCCTGGACTTCGCCGAGTTCGCGGCGGCCCAGGCCAAGGGGGCGGTCATCTTCTCTGGCTGCTCTCTGCCCGAGGCCACCTTCGAGGGCTGCGACCTGTCCGGGGCCGCTTTCGATGACTGCAATCTGCGGGCCACCACCTTCGGCTCGGGCACCTACAAGGCCACCGACCTGCGCGGCAACGACCTGTCCGGCCTTTCCGGAGCGGTCAACCTGCGCAAGGTCGTGATCGACCGGCACCAGCTGACCGACCTGGCTGCCGCCTGGGCCGAGGACCTCGGCATCGCCTTCGGCGACGAGCGCTGACCCCGCACCATCGGCCAGTAGGAGAGCAGCCATGGCAACCCGCATCGCGTTCATCGACCCCGAAGCCCTCGTCGAGCGTTGCGACGTCGCCACGGGCGTCCGCCTCACCGCCGATGACGCCGGCTGGGAGGACGGCGCGGTCGTTCCCCTCGACGACTGGCAGCCCCTGACCACTGAGCAAGCCGCGCAGCTGCGGGCCGACTCCACGACGGATCCGAACACGGTCGTGGAGGTCGTCCGAGTGCCGATAGACCGCGCCGCCGCACACGTTAGTTGGGCTGAATAGGGGCCTGGCAGCCCCTCACCGCTTCCGCGCCGTCACCATCGCGAATCCCAGCAGTTCGCCGCCATCGGCCTCCAGCATCTCGACCACTGCCTGCTGCTCCTGGGCCTGCTCCGGGCGGTGTTCCGCCAGGGCTCGGGTCCATAGCAGCCAGTCGTGCCAGCCTTCGGGGTGGGGGCGGGCTGTGGTTACTGTCACCAGGTCGGTGATCTCCCAGTGGAAGCGCCACCAGTCCGGGGTGTGCCAGGCTGCTGCTTCCCAGCCGACCACTGCTTTGATGTGGGCGGGGATCGTGCCGAGGTCGCGGGGTTCGCGGTTGAGGGCTGGGGTCGCTATGCCGAGTTGGCCTTTGGGGCGGAGGAAGCGGGTCAGGTAGGGCAGGTAGCTGTCGGCTGTGCCGAAGTATTCGTAGGCGTCGATGCAGAGGATTGCGTCGAAGGCTTCGTCGGGGAAGGGGAGGGTGTGGGCCTCGGTGTGGACTGCTGTTACCTGGTCGGCGACGCCTGCTGCGGTGAAGATCTCTTCGGCGGTGCCTTCGGGGAGCCACCAGTCGGTGGACACGACCTCGGCGTCGTATTCGCGGGCGAGGAAGACTGAGGTGGCGCCTTTGCCGGCGCCCAGGTCGAGGATGCGCATGCCGGGGCGGAGGTCGAGGTCCTGGAGGAGGTCTTCGAGGAGCCAGAGGGGGTGCGGGCCCATGTCGAGGGTGAGGAGCCAGTGGGGGTCGTAGCGGGAGGAGCGGGGGTAGCGGTCGGGGCGGGTGAGGGCGGCTATGGCGCTGTCAGCGGTTGCCACGGCGGGTCTTTCCCGCGCGGCGGGTGGGTGTCAGTTCGGCGCCGGTGGGGAGGTAGCGGAGGGTGTGTTGGCGGGTCACCGCGTCGCGGACGCCGCGGAGTACGGCTCGGGCGTGGGCCGGGCGGTTGTCTTCGAAGACGACGGCCTGTACGGCGGCGCGGCCCAGGTACAGCACCGCCGTCACGGCCCAGGCGGGTGAGAAGCGGCCCTGTTCGCGGATGGTGATCAGGCCGTTGCGGACCTGCCAGTAGTCGCGCCACGGCGCTTTGTGGGTCACGGCCACGCGCATGCCGAGGAAGGTGTGGGTGCGCCGCTCGCCGATGGAGTGGGGCAGCTTCAGGCGCTTGTCCTGGATGATGCGGGCTCCGGTGCGGCGGACGCGCAGGGAGTACTCCAGGTCGGCGTAGTCGACGAAGAAGTCCTCGCGGAACTCACCCACGCGTTCCAGGAGGGAGCGGCGGATGAGCATGCCGGAGGTGATGGAGATGGCCCGGTCGGAGACGTCGCCGTGGCGGCCGGAGAAGGTCTCGTAGAAGCGCTCGTGGACCGTGTCCCAGGGGGCCGGGGTGGCGATGCCGATGCCGGGGTCGGCGAGGTGTTCGGCCAGGCGCGGGACGACGTCGGGGGCCAGGACGGAGTCCTGGTCGAGGAAGACGACGGCCTCGGTGTCGCGGGCCAGGCGGGAGATGCCGAGGTTGAGGGCGTGGGCCAGGCCGCGGTTCACACCGGGGCGCAGGACGGTGGCGGTGTCGGAGGTGATCCCGTCGGTGATGGACGGCACGCCTTCGGGGGTGTTGTCCACCACGAGCGTCTGGGCGCAGGCGTCCCGCACCGACTCGACCACGGCGAGCAGGCGCTCGTCGGGGTGGTAGGCCGTCACTACGGCGGCGATTCTCACTGCGTGTCCTCTCAGACGGCCGGAGCCGCTGCCGGTTCGCTGCCGGGTTCGGGGACGCGCCCGGCCGGCACGGCGAGCGCCGGCACGGGCGTGGTCCGGAGGCGCGCCGGGCGGTGCGGCGTCCAGTTCTTGAGTTTCAGGAAGTGTTTCTCGACCAGGTGCCAGGACAGGAAGGCGGCGGTCCAGGCGAGCCCGACCGACAGGGCCAGGTAGGGCCAGTAGCCCCAGCGGTTCCATCCGAAGCTGGCCAGTACCTGCTGGCCGACGAGGCCGTATATGTAGATGCCGTACGAGTAGTCGTTCTTGCGCCCGATCCAGTGCACTTGGCGCGGGAGGCGGCAGGCGGCAGGCGGCCCAGACGATCAGGTAGGTCAGGACCGGGTAGCCGATGGCGAACCAGCCGCCGAGGATCAGCGTGCCCAGGCATATCAGGAGCGCGGCTATGCCAAGGCCGTCGTGGATCGGGATGCGTTCGCGGTAGAGCTCAAGGCTGGCGGCGGCGAGGAACAAGAAGCCGAGGTAGACGACCCAGCGCACGTCGATGCTGCCGAACAGGATGGTGTCGAACCGGGTATAGGTGGCGACCACGCCCCCGCCCCAGCCGTGGGTGAGGCGGAAGTCCAGCAGGATCCGGGCATAGAGGAGAACAGCGAGCAGGGGCACAAGGCGGCGAGCGGTGCGCAGGACGCCGGAGATCAGGAGGGCGCCGACGACCATGTAGCAGAGCAGCTCGTAACACAGCGACCAGAGGGCGCCGTCGAAGGCGCTGGCCTTGGTCAGCCGCCCCCAGGGGGTGCTGCTGGCCAGCAGGTCGTGGATGCCGGACTGGCGGACGCCGGTCCACATGTTGTTGCGGACGTAGCCGAAGGGGCCGCCGTCGGGGCCGGGGCCCCAGAAGCCGCGCAGGGTGCCCCACTCGTGGTAGGCGATCAGCGGCGCGACACCGAAGGCGGTCACGACCAGGCACACCCAGAGGCCGGGGAAGATGCGCAGGACGCGGTGCCAGCAGTAGCGGCCGAAGCCGGTGCGGCGGGCGCTGCGGGTGATGAGCATGCCGGACAGGATGAAGAAGCCCGCGACGGCCAGCCCGCCGAGCGCCTGCTGGTTGCGGAACTGCTCGCCGAGCAGGTCGGTGCGCCCGAAGCCGAGTATCCCGCTGTGGGAGACGACCACGGACATCGCCATCGCGAAGCGCAGGAAGCCGACACCGTTCTCGCGGCCGGAGAAGGTCTCGTCCAGGGTGCCGCGGTAGCCGCGGCGGGTCCAGGCCGGGAAGTGGGCGATCAGGGCCGTCACGGCCCGGGAGGCGGCCGTGCCGGGGGTCCGGTCCGCGGGGTCCGCCGGGACGGGGCCGGACGCCGCCGAGCCCCCCGCCGTCGTCATCGTTACCGGCCCGGGTCGGCCGCGACCGCCGCCGTCCACAGCTCGGCGATCGCGTCGGCGAGCGTGCGGCGCGGGGTCCAGCCCAGCAGGTCGGCGGCCTTGGCGATGCCCATCTGCTGCCAGTCGGTCTCCGGGCCGGGCGCCTCGGACTCGGTCAGGGTGGTCGGCACGCCGCTGGCCTCGATCAGCATGGTGACGAGCTGGCGGGCGTTGTGGGCGTGCCCGGTGCCGATGTTGACGACCTCGCCGCCGGCCGCCGGGGCGGTCACGGCGGCGGCCACGGCCTCGGCGGCGTCGCTCAGCGGCAGGAAGTCGCGCAGCGAGACCAGGGCGCCGAGGGTGAGGTCGGCGTGCCCGGCGGCGCGCGCCGCCAGCAGCCGGTCGGCGACCACGCCGAGCAGGCTGTGGCCGGGCTGGCCGGCGCCGACGACGTTGCCGACGCGCAGCACCACGGCGTCGGCCTCGCCGCGGGCCGCGGCGTCGAGGACGAGGTTGGAGCACTCCAGCTTGAGCTTGCCGTAGGGCATCACGGGCTCGGGCACGTAGGTCTCGGTCATCGAGGTGCCGAGCGGGGCCAGGCCGTACTCGTGGACGCTGCCGAGCTGCACCACGCGGACCCGGCCGGGCAGCGCGGCGACGGCTTCCAGCAGGTGCGCGACCAGGGTGACGTTGGCGTCGACCATCTGCGCCTCGGTCAGTCCCCACATCCCGCCGGCGGCGTTCACCACGGCGCCGACGCTGTGCTCGCGCAGCAGCGCGGCCAGGTCGGCGGGGCGGGCGGCGGCCAGGTCCAGGGCGGCGAAGACGGCGCCGTCGGCGACCGGCCGCGCGGTGCGGGCGACGGCGACGACGGGGTGGCCGCGCTCGATCAGGGCTTTGCTGACGGCTTTGCCGACGAAGCCGGTGCCGCCGAGGACGGCGACGGTGACCGGGGGCGCGTCCGGAGCGGGCGCCGACGCCGAGTTCGGGGCCGACCCCGGAACCGCCGCCGATTCCGGCGCCGGAATCGCGGCCGAAGGCGAGTTCGGGACCGTCATCGCTGCTGCTCCGCGCCCACCTGCTCCGTACCCACCTGCTCCGTACCCGCCCGCTCCGCGCCGGCCCGCTCAGGACGCGGCGCCGGCAGGAACGCATGCCGTGCCAGGTTCCTGACCCCGGGCATCGAGCGCGCCTTGAGCGCCGAAGGCAGCAGGGTCACCGCGTGCAGCCGCGAGGCGGTGTAGCGGCGGGCCGCCTTGGCCGCGCGCGGCCAGCCCATCGCCTCCATCTGCGCGGCGGCGCCGACGAAGTAGCGGCGGGCCTCGGCGAACCGCTTGCCGGCCATCGCCTCGGCGGCGCTGTAGCTGGCGGCGTGCCGGCGGTACTGGAACACCAGCTCGTCGGACAGCGCCATGGTCTCCCCGGCCTCGATGAGGTCGATGACCAGGGCCAGGTCCTGGATGATGTCGAGGTCGTCGCGGAAGCTGGCGTTCTTGATGGCCTCGGAGCGCCAGCACAGCGACGGGAAGTAGAACCAGCAGCCGCGCAGCAGGCTGGCGGCCAGCTCCTCGCCGGCCATCAGCGTGGTGCCGGTGAAGCGCGGCAGGTAGATCCGGGCCTTGGCCTGGTCCGCGACGGTGTTCACGACCTGCCCGGCGCCGTCGATGACCTGCACGCCGGGCTGGATGACGCCGACGCCCGGGTGCTCCTTGACGATGCGGCGGATCAGCGCGATGTAGCCGGGCAGCATGATGTCGTCGGTGCCCATCATGACCATGTACTCGGCCTCGACCAGGCTCAGGCACTTCTTGTAGTTGCCGGTGGCGCCGAGGTTGCGCTCGTTGCGCTGGTAGCTCACCCGCGGGTCGTCCAGCGCGGCGAACCACTCCGGGACGCCGGGCTCCTTGCCGTCGTCGACGACCGTCAGCCGCCAGTCCGGGTCGGACTGCGCGATGACGCTCCGGACCGCGGTCTGCATCAGAGCCACGTCGCCGTAGTACGGGAGCATGATGTCGATGGTCGTCATGGGTCTGTCGTTGGCCTCACGAATAGGGGAACGTCAAGCTATCAATATAAGGACGCCGCTCACCGGCGATTCACCGCCAGGAGCAAGGTGATCATGGCGCGACCGAGGTAGATCATCGCCTTGACCGGCGAATTGCTGGGCATTCCGGCCGTGCGCGGACGCATCGCGACCGGGATCTGCGCCACCGGGTGCCCCAGGCGGATCACCCGCACCAGGGTCTCGACGGTGTCGCCGAGGTACTCCACCGGGTACCACTGCGCGAACAGCCGGATGATCTCGCGGTCGCAGGCGCGGAAGCCCGACGTGGTGTCGTTGAGCGGGGTCTTCGCCATCCGGGAGAGCACCCGCGACAGCAGGCCCATGGCCCAGCGCCGGGGGCCGCGCACCTGGTAGTCGCCCTCGCCGGCGAAGCGCGCGCCGATCACCAGGCGGTACTCGTCGAGGGCGTCGATCAGCTTGGGGACGTAGCGCGGGTCGTGCTGGCCGTCGGCGTCGATCTGGATGGCGACGTCGTAGTCGTTCTCGTCGGCGTAGCGGTAGCCCAGGCGCATGGCCCCGCCGACGCCCAGGTTGTAGGGGAGCGACACCACCCGGGCGCCGGCGGCCAGCGCCACCCGCTCGGTGTCGTCGGTCGAGCCGTCGTTGACGACCAGGACGTCGTAGGCGGGCAGCTCGTCGCGCACCTCGGCGATGACGGCCGCTATCGACGCGGCCTCGTTCCAGGCCGGGATGATGATCAGGACCCGCTTCTCAGCGTTCACCGACGACCGCCTTCCCGTCGCGCTGGGCGACGATCGGGACGGCGTGCCCGTTCGCGGTCCCGGCCGCGAGCTCGGCCCGCAGGCCGGCCTGTTCCGCCTTGACGTCCCGCAGCTCGGCGCGGATGAGCGCCACCTCCTCGGCCAGGGCCCGGGTCTCGTCCTCCAGCCGGGACGCCTCCCAGCTCAGATGGATGCACACGAGCAGCAGGAACACCACGGCCAGGAACAGCACCAGGCTGGCCCCGCTGGCGACGCCCAGCCAGCTGGAGACGTTGTCCAGGGACCAGGGGATGAAGCCGAGCGGCAGCGTCACCAGTCCGACGACGAGCCACAGCACGGCGTACTTCTCACGCAGTTGGCGGCGGCGCAGCAGCTCGAAGATGAGTGCCAGGAGCAGGAGCGCGACGACACCGGTCATTATGGCCAGCTTCATGCGGATCCACTCCCGCCACTGTGGCTTGTCCCGAGCCGGCGGCTGGTTCGGGCGGGCCCCGGCGCGTCGGTAGTCGGCTGATCCCGATGGGTGAACCAGGGAAGTCTATCGGGTCGTATTCCGGGATCGGCGCGCCACGGTCCATCCCGCCAGGGCATAGCGCTCATGAGCGCACCCCCTCCGCGACGGCTGCAGGGCGCGTCGCCGCGCCGTCACCCGGTTCGACGACCGGTCCGGCGGGTCCGGCCGACCCGACACGGCCCGCGGGTCCGGCCGCCCCGGCGGCCCCGGACCGGGTCACCAACGTCACATCGACGGCCGCGACCACGGTCACCACGAGCGGCCCGGCGATCCCGGCCCAGCCGGCGGCGTCCAGCGGCGCGAGCGGCAGGGCGAAGACGACGCCCATCGCGACCAGGCCGACCAGCCACGAGCCGAAGACGACCCGGTGCCGGTCCAGCGCGACCTGCGCGGACTGCAGGACGAACGCGGTCATCAGGAACGCGGTGCTCAGCGCCAGGGCCGACAGGAAGGTGCGGGACAGCGGCGCCTCGGTGGCGAAGTAGGTCTTCAGCAGCCACGGCCCGGCGGCGACGACCGCGGCGATCCCGGCCGCGCCGGCGGCGAGGCAGGCCCCGACCAGGAAGCCGGTCTTGCGGCGCACCTCCCGGAAGTCGCCCCGGACGGCGGCGGCGGCCAGCAGCGGGAGCAGCGGCGCCTGGAGCGGGAAGAGGCAGAGCAGGGCGAGCCGGGACAGGCCCATCGACGAGCTGAGGGACTTGTTCAGCTGGTGGCTGAGCTCGTCGCCCCCGGCCAGGCGCGGACCGATGATCAGCGGCACCGCGTTGATCAGGAGCTGGCTGACCAGGGTGGCGAGGGTGAGCAGGACGAGTTTCTGGCGCGGGCTGCCGCCGGGCTCCGGCTCGGCCTCGGGCTCCGTCGTGGTCGTGGCCTCGGTCGTGGCCTCGGTCGTGGCCTCGGTCGCGGTCGTGGTAGCGGTTGGGGCCGAGGCCGTGTCGGCGGAAGGTGCGGCGACAGAAGCAGCGCTCGGCGAAAGCTCCAGTGCGGCCAGGTCGGGCTGAGTCCCAGCCAGCGCCGCGGCGGCCTTCGCGGCCTCGTCGTCCGCGGCCTGGCCGTCGGCGCCGGACTCGCTGGAAAAGCCAGAAGCACTGGAAGAACCGGGAGAAGCAGAGGAACCAGCGACCGCCGCCGTCGCCCGCCACGAGTGCCGCAGCGCCGGCGAGACCAGCCCGCTCGCGGCGGCGACCACCGGCGCGAGCGCGAAGACGAAGGCGTACCCGAGCAGGTGCCCGGACCCGGCCAGCGTCAGCACCAGGCTCGGCACGATCGTGGCCACGCCCTGCACCACCAGCGTGCCGCTGTAGAACCGGAAGTCCTGGCAGCCCGCCAGCACCCCCCGGACCAGGAACGAGGCCCAGGTCGCGGCCAGGCCGGCGAACAGCGCCAGCAGCAGCGGCCAGCTGCCGCCGAGCCAGTGCGAGACCAGCAGCGGCGAGGCCGCCACCAGGATCACGACGGTCACCGCGGCCAGCCCGGCGGCCTGCCGCAGCTGTCCGCGCACCGCGGCCCCGACCGGCCGGCCGGCCGCGTGGGTGCGTGCGACGGTGCGGGTCATCTCCTGCTCCAGGCCCGCCAGCACACCGGTGCCGATGGTCCCGACCAGGAAGTAGAAGGCATAGAGGGCGTTGGTCGCCTCGACGCTCAGGCCGCGGTTGGCCGTGGCGATCCAGACCGAGGCGGCGACCGTGGTCACGCCGAGCCCCACCGCCAGCAGCGGGCCGGGCGCGGTCAGTCGGCTCAGGACAGAGCGGACGGCGCTCGGGCGCGCGGCACTGTGAGGGGACACGAGATTCGATGGTAGTCGATGCCAATCGGCACAATATACGCTTGTAGATTCCGTCACTGAAAGGTGGGCTTCCCGCAATGGACGAGTCCGGCGAACCCGGCGCCCCGCGCGTCGTGGCCGTGTTCACGGCGTACCACCCGGACCACCGCCTGGCCGCGGCGGTGGAGTCCGCACTGCTGAGCTGCTCGTCGGTGATCGTGGTGGACAACACACCCGGCGGCGGGTCGACCGCGCCGGAGCTGGCCGGGCCGCGTGTGACGGTGCTCGCGCACGGCCGCAACGTCGGCCTCGGCGCCGCGCTGAACCTCGCGGTCCGGGAACTCCCGTCCGACGCCGAGGCCGTGCTCTTTCTGGACCAGGACTCCGAGCTCCCGCCGGAGATCGTCCCCGGCCTGGTCGCCGACCTCGCCGATCCGGCCGTCGGGATCGCGGCGCCGAGCCCCTGGGACCCGAGGCACCAGCGCTACTACTGCTCGGACGCGCGCCGGAACGACTCCGTCTCCGACGAGGAGGCGGTCATCACCTCGGGCATGCTGGTCCGCCGCGAGGTCCTGGAGAAGGTCCCGTTCGACGAGGACATGTTCATCGACTGGGTCGACGTCGCGTTCTGCCTGGCGGTGAAGCGCGCCGGCTGGCGCATCGTGATCGACTGGCGCCTGCGCCTGCCGCACGAGATCGGCGCCTGCGAGGTGCACACCCGGTTCGGCCGCACCGTCCACTACAGCCACTACCCGGCCTGGCGCCTGTATTGGATCGGGCGCAACGTCTCGATCCTGCACCGCGGCCACTTCGCCGGGCGCCCGCGGGCCCTGGCCTCCAGCCTGGTGTTCCTGGCCGAGCGCCTGACCAACACACTGCTGTTCGAGCCGAAGCGCCGGACGCACGTGCCGGCCTTGCTGCGCGGGTTCCGCGACGGCTTCTCCGGCCGCGTCAGTCCGCGGTATCTGCCGCCGGGCGCCGAGCACCCGAAGGTCTGAAACGCCCCGGCCGGAAACCTACTGGCCGGAAACACACCGCCCGGCGGCGCCCCGCCGCGCATCGCGGACGGGGCACCGCCGGGCGGCGGGTGAAGCGTCAGACCGTCGCGTGCCGGCCGGAGCCGACGTGCTTCACCTTGTTGCGCAGGCTGAAGGCGTGGATCACCTCGACCAGGCCGATCGCGATCAGCCAGATGCCGGTGAACACCGCCAGCGTCACGATGGACCCGATCGGCCAGGAGATGACGATGATCCCGCCGACCGTGGTCAGCACGCCGAGGAACACGCCCCAGCCCTTGCCGGAGACCCCGCGCGGGGCCGAGGCGCTGGTCACGATGGTGGCGATGCCCCACATCAGGAACCCGATGCCGATCCACAGGCTGAGCAGCAGCACCGAGTTGGCCAGCGAGTTCCGGAAGCAGAACACGCCCAGCAGGATGGACAGCGCGCCGACGATCACGTTCAGCACACGCATCCCGGCGCTGATGTGGTCGCCGAACGCCGCCACGATCTCCATCACGCCGCTGATCAGCAGGTAGACGCCGAACAGCACGCCCAGCACCAGCAGCGTCTGCCCGGGCCACACCAGCGCGATCACGCCCACCGCGATGGCGGCCAGCCCGAGCAGCAGCAGCGCCTGCCACGCGGCCTGGCCGAGCATCCGCAGCGGATTGTCGACATCTCCCCGGTCGGGGTCGTCCGCGTTGTACATGTCGGTCATATGACCAGTATGTCCCTTTTTGGGACAAAGGATGCGGTGACCGACGCGGGGATTCGGCTGAAGGAGGGAGCTACACCGCCGAGGCCGCCGCCACCCCGCTCGCCGCCAGCATCGCCCGCCAGTCCTCCTGCTCCGGGATCCCGGCCTCGGCCCACCGCTCGTGCCCGAGCACGCTGTACTTCGGGCGCTCGGCCGGCCGCACGAACTTGTCCGACGTCGTCGGCCGCACCCGCTCGGGGTCCAGGCCGGCCTCCTCGAACACCGCGCGGGCCAGGCCGTACCAGGTCGTCTGCCCGGCGGCGGTGCCGTGGTAGATGCCGGACGGCGCCTCGGGGGCCTGCCCCAGGGCGATGAGCTGCGCGGCCAGGGCGCCGGTCCAGGTCGGCTGGCCGTTCTGGTCGTCGACCACCTCGACCGTCTCGCGGTCGGCGGACAGCCGCAGCATGGTCCGCACGAAGTTCTTGCCGGAGGCGCCGTAGAGCCAGGCGGTGCGGACCACGTACCCGGACTCCGGGAGCACCGCCAGCACTGCCTGCTCGCCGACCAGCTTGGTGCGGCCGTAGGCGTTGATCGGGTCGGTGGCGGCGTGCTCGGGGTAGGGCTCGGCGCCCTTGCCGTCGAAGACGTAGTCGGTCGACAGCTGGATCAGGCGGGCGCCGGTCGCGGCGCAGGCCGTGGCCATGTTGGTGACGCCGCCGCCGTTCACCGCCGTGGCCTCGGCCTCGTGGGTCTCGGCGCCGTCGACGTCGGTCCACGCCGCGGTGTTGATCACCACGTCGTGCCCGGCCACCGCGGCGTTGACCGCGATGCTGTCGGTGACGTCGAGGTCGGCCCGGGTCAGCGCCGTGACCTCGGCGCCGGGCGTCGCGCGCAGCAGCGCCACCAGGTCCGAGCCGAGCATCCCGGCGGCGCCGGTCACCAGCCAGCGCCGGGGGGCCTGCCGGCCGGGGACGATCACCACGGGGCGGCTCATCGGTCGGCGCCCCGGCCCGGGTCCGCGCCGTCGGTCGCGGCGGTCGCGACGTCGGCGGCGGGCGCGGCAGACGCGGTGCCGGCAGCGGCCGCCTCGGCGACGGCGGCGGCGACGCCCGCCGCTTCCAGAGCGGCGCGGCCCTTCAGCGGCTCCCACCAGTCCCGGTTGTTCTTGTACCAGTCGATCGTGCGGGCCATGCCCTCCTGGAACCCGACCTGCGGCTCGTAGCCGAGCTCCTGCCGGATCTTGTCGATCGACAGGCTGTAGCGGCGGTCGTGGCCCTTGCGGTCCTCGACCATGCGCACCGACGACCAGTCCGTGCCGGTGCCCTCCAGCATCAGCTGGACCAGGTCGCGGTTGGTCATCTCGGTGCCGCCGCCGATGTTGTAGACCTCGCCGGCCCGGCCGGAGCGCAGCGCCAGGTCGATGCCCCGGCAGTGGTCGGAGACGTGCAGCCAGTCCCGCACGTTCGACCCGTCCCCGTACAGCGCGACCGTGCCGCCGTCCAGCAGGTTGGTCACCGACAGCGGGATCATCTTCTCCGGGAACTGGTAGTGCCCGTAGTTGTTGGAGCAGCGCGTCACCACGACGTCCATGCCGTGGGTGCGGTGGTAGGCCAGCACCAGCAGGTCCGAGCCGGCCTTGGACGCCGAGTACGCCGAGTTCGGCGCCAGCGGCCACTCCTCGGTCCAGGAGCCCTCGTCGATCGAGCCGTAGACCTCGTCGGTGGACACGTGGACGAAGCGCCCCACGCCGTGCTTGCGGGCCGCGTCCAGCAGCACCTGGGTCCCGACCACGTTGGTGGTCACGAACGGCCCGGCGCCCAGGATGGAGCGGTCCACATGGGACTCGGCGGCGAAGTGCACCACCGCGTCCTGGCCGGCCATCACCGAGTCCACGACTTCCGCGTCGCGGATGTCGCCGCGGCGGAACACGAAGCCGGGGTTATCCCTGACCGGCTCCAGGTTGGCTTCGACGCCTGAATAGGTCAGCGCGTCCAGCACCGTCACCGAATCGGCGGCGTTCGGCCGCGTCAGCAGCTGGCGTACGTACTCCGAGCCGATGAACCCGGCACCGCCGGTCACGAGAATCCTCACGGCCGCGAGCTTACCGGCAGCGAATGGACGTCTCTCCTTATGTCTGGCCATTCTGCCGACTATTAGAGTGGTGGCCATGCGAGGCATCATCTTGGCCGGCGGCACCGGCTCCCGACTGTGGCCGATCACCAAGGGCGTCTCCAAGCAGCTCATGCCGGTGTTCGACAAGCCGATGATCTACTATCCGCTTTCCACGCTGGTCATGGCCGGTATCTACGAGATTCTCGTGATCACCACGCCCGAGGACCAGGAGCAGTTCAAACGGCTGCTCGGCGACGGCTCCCAATGGGGCCTGGACCTGGCCTACGTGGCCCAGGAGCGGCCCGACGGGCTGGCCCAGGCGTTCATCATCGGCGAGGAGTTCATCGCCGGCGACTCGGTGGCGCTGGTGCTGGGTGACAACATCTTCCACGGCGTGGGCCTGGGCCGGCAGCTACGCACGCTGACCGAGCCGCGCGGCGGGGTGGTGTTCGCCTACGAGGTGGCCAACCCGCGCGACTACGGGGTCGTCGAGTTCGACGACGCCGGGCGGGCGGTGTCGATCGAGGAGAAGCCGGACAAGCCCAAGTCCCGGTTCGCCGTGCCCGGGCTGTACTTCTACGACAACCAGGTCGTGGACATCGCCAAGAACCTCAAGCCGAGCGCGCGCGGCGAGCTGGAGATCACCGGCGTCAACGCCGAGTACCTGTCCCGCGGCGAGCTGACCGTTCAGGTGCTGGAGCGCGGCACGGCGTGGCTGGACACCGGGACCTTCGACTCGCTGGTGCAGGCCGCCGAGTACGTGCGCGTCATCGAGCAGCGGCAGGGCTACAAGGTGGGCTGCGTGGAGGAGGTGGCCTGGCGTTCCGGGTTCATCGACGACGTGCGGCTGGCCGAGCTCGCCGAGCCGTTGCGCAAGAGCGGATACGGGGACTACCTGCTCCACCTGCTCGATCCCGCGATCTGAGCCTGGGCCAGTCCGTACTTCCGCCCGTACTCCCGCCCGTACTCCCGCCCGCACTTCCGTCCGCCCGATCCACACGAAACGAGAGCCACCCGAACATGGACATCACGCCCCTGTCTATCGACGGCGCCTGGGAGATCACCCCGAAGCTGCACGGCGATCCGCGCGGTTTGTTCACCGAGTGGTACCGCTTCGATCTCCTGGCTGACGCCGTCGGGCATCCGTTGGATCTCCGGCAGGGAAACCTCTCGGTCTCCGCGGCCGGCGTGGTGCGCGGCATCCACTTCGCCGATGTGCCGCCCGGGCAGGCGAAGTACGTCACGTGCACGCGCGGGGCGGTGCTGGACGTGATCGTCGACATCCGCGTCGGCTCGCCGACCTTCGGCCAGTGGCAGGGTGTGCAGCTGGACGAGGACACGCGCAAGGCCGTCTACATCGCCGAAGGGCTGGGGCACGGGTTCTGCGCGCTCTCGGACGACGCCACGCTGACGTATCTGTGCTCGGCGACGTACAACCCAGGACACGAGCACGGCGTGCATCCGCTGGACGCGGAGCTGGCGATCGAGTGGCCGGCCGAGGTCCCGCAGCTGTCGGACCGGGATGCCAAGTCGCCCTCGTTCGCGGAGGCGAAGGACAGCGGGCTGCTGCCGGTCTACGGGACTTGCGTGGAGTACACGCGAGGACTGCGGACCGACAGCTGAGCCCCTGAGCGGACTGTCAGCGGACTGCGACCACGATCACCGCGGCCACCACCAGCACCAGGAACACCCCGCCGAGAACGGCCAGGACCCCGAGCCCGGACCCGTCCTTCTTCCCCGGCTTGGCGTACCCGCGGATGTTGTACGCGGGTTTCTCCGGCGCCTTGTGCTGCGACACCAGATAGGCGTGCGGCGTCATGCGCGCGCCGACCGTCTTGGCGACCTTCTCGGCCGCGGCCACGTCGGCGTCGTCGTGGGTGTACCCGCCACGATCGAGGATGATGGCGAGCAGGGCGTCGACGTGGTCGGCCTGGGGGTCGCCGGCGCCGGCCAGTTCGGTGAGGCGGGCGACCGGGTAGCCCCAGTCCTCCAGGCGTTGGCGTTTCGCGCCGGCGAGGTTCTTCAGGCGGCGTTGGACCTCGGCCGTGCCGGCCGTGGACCGTGTCGGGTTCGGCGCCTGGCTCATGAACTCACCCTTCCGGGACCTTCCACTGGAAGCCGCCGCCGATGCCGTTGGCGCCGACCACCGGGATGTGGTGCTTGGCCCAGTCCAGGCCGTTCCAGGTGCTGGCGGTGGACAGCGGATTGTGGTCGCTGTCGATCGCGCCCAGGTTGGACCACCCCAGGGCCACTGGCACTGTAGCCCATGCGAAGTAGCCCGCCTTGCCGCCCCGGGTCATCAACGAGGTCGGATAGCCGGCGATGCCGTCCTTCAGCGCGCCCTTGAAACCGAGCTTGCCGAAGGCCTCGGCGCCGTCCTTCATGCCGTTCCAGTAAGCACTCGGATTCACCGCGGTCTTGCCCATCGCCCAGTAGCGGCCCATGCCGCTCTTGGGCAGGTCGGCGATGAACTTGTTGGCGGTGGCCAGTTTGGCGGCCTTGCCGCCGGTGATGCCCGCGGCCTCGCCGGCCTTGGCGAAGCGCATGGCGCGGGTGACGCCGCGCATGCCCTTCATGCCGTTGAGCACCTCGATGAACTTCGCGCCCTTGGCGGCGTTGCCCAGCAGCCGGCCGGAGCCGCAGGAGACCACGCCCAGGACGTCGATGCCGACGTCGAGCCAGGTCCCGCGGCCGTCCAGGGCGTTGATCACGTCGCAGACCAGGGCCACCACCGAGGCGATCGCGGCCAGCGCCCCGAGGACCTCGCCGACCACCGGCACCCAGCTCAGGGCCAGCGCCAGGACGCCGAGGATGGAGGCGGCCAGGCCGGCCCAGTGGCCGACGACCTGGGCGATGTCCTCGACGGCGGCGCCGACCTTGGTCCAGAAGCCGTCCTTGAGGCCGTCGTTGTTGTAGGCGCCGACGATCGCGTCGGCGAACTTGTTCGCCTGCTGGTCCCGGACGTCGCGGGCGTGCTGGAGGTCCTTCTCGGCCTGCGCCAGGTCCGCGTCGTAGCCGGACTTGGTGTCGTTCAGCTTGCCCAGCACGTGGTCCGGGCCGGCCGGCGGAGCGCCCGGCGGCGGGGGCGGCAGGTCGGCCTGCTGCTGGTTGTGCTGGTCGATCTGGTGCTGCGCGGTGCGGCTGTTGGCCTGTGCCTCCTGGCCGCGCCGGATCGCGTCCTTGGCCAGCTGCTGCGCGTACGCCAGCGACATGGCCCAGGTCGCGGTGGACGGCGGGTAGGCCACGCCGGTGCCCAGTGCGTTGGCCGCGGCGTCGTAGCGGCTGTGGGCCTTCTCCAGCTTGTCGGCGGTCTCGCCGGAGGTCTTCTGGAACTCCCGGCCGGAGTCGGAGTCCCAGCCCTGGCCGTTGACCAGGTTGCGGATCGCCGCCGCCTGCTTGCGGATGGCGTCGGCGGTGTCCCGGTAGTCCCGGCCCAGCGCCGCCACCTGCTCGGGGTCGCCGGGGATGTTGTCGCCGGAGTTGTAGACCTCGTGGTCCCAGTCGATGGCCACGGCCCCTACCCCTCCTTCTTGCTCGCGTCGGTGAGCGCCTTGGCCAGGTCCTGGTCCAGGCCGTCCCAGGTCTTCGCGCTCTGGTCGGCGGCGCTCTGCAAGGTCTGCAACTGCTCCAGCAGCTTCTTCTTGTGCACGTCCCAGTTGGTCGCGAACTCGTGCAGCGTGTCCGCCATCCGGCCGGAGCCCATGGCCCCGGAGTAGTGGTCGACGGTCTTGCCCGCGTCCTGGAACTCCCCGATCAGCCGGGTCAGCGTGGTGGCGATGTTCTCCAGATCACTGGTCTTGATGGCGATGTGGTCGGCCATGGGCCCTCCCCAATTTCCCCTGTGGGTGAAGCTGTTCGCGCTGTAGAGCTGTTAGCGCTGTGAAGCTGTTCGCGCTGTAGAGTTGTTCGCACCCCGGCGCCGCTAGTGCGCCGGGAGCACCTGCACCGTCTGCGCCAGGGCGTCTGCCATCTCCAGCAGCTCCTCGGCCAGCAGGACCGCCGACCAGGTCACGGAGAGCACGACCGCGAAGTCGGTACCGGGCGGGCGCACGGCGTAGACGACGCTGTGCACCAGCAGCCCGTCGCCGAACTCGTCGACGTCGGTGAGCACCTGGCGCACCACCCGGATCGCCGGTCCGGCCGGCAGCTCGCCGCGCCAGACGTCCACCGGCGCGACCAGTTCCGCGCCCGGGACGCTGTAGACCTGCTCCAGCCAGTCCAGCGTCACCGCCGGAACGGTCTGGTCCGGGTTGACGTCGACGACCTCGATCCGGGCCATCTCCACCGGCGAGACCTCGTCCGGGAGCAGGTAGGCCATCGCCACCTCGCGCTTGGAGGAGTCGGCGGCGGCGGCCAGGATCGCCTCGGCGAACCGGACCACGTCGGCCTCCGGCGCGTCATAGCCCTGATGCGCGCGGGCGGTCATCTCCGCCCACGTCGACAGGTCCCCGTCCTCGCCGATCGGCAGCCGGATCGCGATCTCCGGCCGCGCCATGGTGATGCGGTAGTCCCCGCGCAAGGCCATCACGGCCTCCAGACCAGGGACAGCGCCACCGATTCGAACAGCTCGGTGAGCACGTCGGCGAGCGGCGCCACGGGAGTGCTGAACGACAGCAGCAGCTGCGAGTTCGTGTTCGGGACGTCGAACAGCGCGTCGTAGTGCGTGTCCGGATACGTGCTGCCGTCCCCGGGCTGCGGCGGCGTCTTGTAGCGCTGCACCAGCGCCTTGCCGGCCGGCATCTTCTCGACCCGGGCGTCCCGGCCCTCGACGGCCAGCCCCTGGGCCATCGCCTCCAGGCTCGGCTTGACCTGCCCCTCCGGGCGCGGGATCAACGTCACCAGGAGCGAGGCGGCCACCGGTATCCCGCGGATGTCCATGGACACCAGATACAGCTCGACGCCACCGCCCTCCCAGGCGCTCCGGCAGCGGCGGTCCAGATCGGCGCGCATCTCGGCCTTGAGGTGCGGGGCGTTGTCGACACCGCGGAACTGCCGCTCCACGAGCGCCGCGATCCGGCGCGGCCAGACCTCGGGGTCCAGGGCGATGCGGTCCCAGCCCTCGGCCGGGACCAGCAGCCGGTAGTCGCGCGGCGCCGGTGCGGACGCCGTTCCGGGCCGCGCGCCCGGTGCGCCTGGTGCGCCTGGTGCGCCGGACGCTCCGGGTTCGCCGGGTCCGGCGGAGTCCTCGACTCCGATGTGGGGCGGAGTGTTCACGGTGGGTTTTCCTCCGGTGGAGGGCGGGTGGTGCTTCGCGGTCTTCCGAAGCGCTCCAGCTCTTGTCCTGCCCTGGACATGCCCCGGAAAAGAAAAGGGCTCCCTCCGGGTACCCGGAGGGAGCCCGCGTGGACTCGCTGCCCGCCGTGGCGGGCGGGAAATCCTTAGTGGCCGCCGCCGATGGACTGCGCCAGGTTGGAGTCCGTCTCCTGCATGCGGTCCGCAGCGGTGTTCAGGTACTGGTTCATCTGGGTCAGGGCGCTGATCGTCTTGGTCGCGCCCTGGGTGAAGTCGGAGTAGGCCTGGTCGAAGGCCTTCGACGCGGCGTCGGTGACGAAGCCGCTGTGCACCAGGTTCGAGATCAGGTTCTGGGCCTGCTTCAGCTGGTCCTGGATCTGGCCCTCGACGGTGGTCAGCTGGCGGCCAGCGTCCCGCATGTCCTGATATGTGACCGAAAGGTTGCCTGCCATGCTGGCACTCTCCCCTAAGTAGCCGAACGCCCCGTCCCGGAGCGCGGTCTCGGCCGGACAGCTTTTGCTCCCAGCCCCGTGTGTCACTCGCAGACTGCCAGCAAGTACCTGAGGTTTGCAACCAACACGTGGATATCCACCGGGCCAGGCCCGGAATGTTCGCCCCCTTATGTCCGGATCCTGCGAGCCTCCGGAACCGGTTCCGGGGAGCGGTCCCCAGCCGTGCTGAGCTGCCCGGAAGGGCGATTCCGGGCCAAAGCGCCGCCCGGGGCGCGATCTTGGCGGCTCCGGCCGCCGGTCCGCGCGGATTTGTCAGTGCTCTGCACCCGCCGCTGCCCGGTACCCCGGTGCCGCCCGCGCCCCGCCCGGGGAATCCACACGGCGTTCATCGGAGCCGGGCCGAGACAGGGGTCACAGGCCATCCAAGGGCCCGGACACCCGCGCTGACAAGCTCGTCCATCCGACGTTGAGCAAATGGTGAGCCGGGCGGCGGACAGTGGGTCCATGCGAGTTCTCATCACCGGACTGGGTCGGCGGCGCAGCCGGACGCTCAACGGCGGCCTGGCCGCGCTGGGCTTCGACGTGCTGGACGCCGCCGACGTCACCGGGGCCGGACCGCTGCGCAGGCTGCCGGACGTGGTGCTGCTGGAATGCGGCATCGTCGACCGGGAGGTGCTGGCGTTCTGCCGCCGGCTGCGCTCGGAGCTCCAGACCCCGATCATCGCCGTCACCCACCGCGTGGACCTCGGCGCGTGGCTGCGCGGCCACGACCACGGGATCGACGACTACGTGGTCCAGCCCTTCGGCCTGCAGGAGCTGGCCGCCCGTCTGCGCCTGGCCGTGGCCCCACCGCGACCGCCGCTGACCCCGGGGCCGCCGCGCCGGATCACCGCCGGGCCGCTGGTGATCTCCGAGGACTCCCGGACCGTCACCGTGCACGGGCAGCGGGTGGCGCTGCGCCCGAAGGAGTACCAGCTGCTGGTGGTACTGGCCCGGCAGGCCGGCACGGTGCTGGCCCGGGACCAGCTGATCGCCCGGCTGTGGCCGGCCGGCTGGGACGGCGCGGAGCGCTCGCTGGAGGTGCACGTCGCCTCGCTGCGCTCGAAGCTGGCGCTGCCCGGGACGATCGCCACGGTGCGCGGCGTCGGGTACCGGCTGGTGGCCCCGGAGCCGTATCCGCGGTTGGACGCCGAGACCGTGCGGCAGTTGCGCGAAGACGCCCTGGACCGGGAGCGGGAGGCCGCCGCCGCCTGAGGAGGTGTGAACCAGGGATGAACAGCACAGCACTGATCAGGTAAAGATCACGAAGCGCCCCTCCCCCGGTCCTTGCAAAGACGGTTACGATAGCCGCTCGCAGGGGGAAGCGAACCGTTCACCGCCGCCTCGCCGGCCGGGTTCCGAACACCCGGTATCAGGGTTCTGACGAGGCGGCCTGACGCGTAAGCGGGGCAGACAGCAGTGAGCAAGGACCGTACGACGCCGGGTGCGACCGCGACGGCGGGCCCGGGCACGTTCGCCGGTGCGCGCGGGGCCGGTGCCAGCCGCCTGCCCTCGGCCCCGCGCGAGCGCAAACCGGCGCTGGCCGCGCTGGCGGTGCTGCTGATCCTGGCCGGCGCGCTGGCCACGATGCTGCTGGTGAACAAGTCCGGGAACCGGATCTCGGTGGTGAAGGTCGGCCACAGCTCGATCGCGGCCGGCTCCAAGCTGAGCGCCGGCCAGTTCGTCGAGGCGAGCGTGGCGGCCGACGCCGGCATCAACTACGTGCTCTGGAGCCAGGTCGGCGACCTGGAAGGGCGGATCACGTACAACACGCTGGTCCACGACGCGCCGATCACCCGCGACATGCTCGGCGACCAGGCCGGCGGCAAGACCGACTTCCCGCCCGGGACCTCGCTGATGGGGATCCAGGTGAAGCAGGGCCGGTATCCCAACGGCCAGATGGCCGTCGGCGACAAGTACACCCTGTACACGGACACCGTGACGGCCGCCGGCAGCGGCCAGAGCAGCACCTCCACCGGCTGGCAGCCGCAGGGCACGGTCACGCTGGTCAGCGGGGACAACTCCGGGACCGCGACGCTGACCGTGGCCGTGCCCACCGACAAGGTGCTGACCATCGCGAACGCCACCGAGCTGATGCTCACCAAGACCTACGGGTGAGGCAGCCGACCGCATGTCCCTGATCGTTCTGGCCTCCGACAAGGGCTCCCCCGGCGTGACCACCACCGCGGTGGCGCTGGCCGGCGTCTGGCCGCGCCGCGCCATCCTGGCCGAGTGCGACCCGTCCGGCGGCGACCTGGTCTACCGCACGCCGTCCGAGAGCGGCGCGCCGCTGAACCCGAACATCGGCATGCTGTCGCTGGCCACCACGGCCCGCCACGGCCTGTCCGCGCACCAGCTCGAAGCCCATCTGCAGCGCATGCACGGCGGCCTGGAAGTGGTCGCCGGCCTGGCCACCGGCGACCAGTCGGCGGGCCTGGCCGGCCTGTGGACCGCACTGGGCCGGGCCTTCGACAGCCTGCCGGAGGCCGACGTGATCGCCGACTGCGGCCGGGTCGACGCCGCCGGTCCGGCGCTGGACCTGATGGCCGGCGCGGCGCTGGTGGTGCTGGTGGCCCGGACCTCCGCCGAGCAGATGGCGCACGTCCGCGACCGCGCGCTGTCCCTGGTGCAGCGCGTCGGCGGCGGCACCGCCACCGCGGGCGGCGGCCTCGGGGTGCCGATCGGCGTGGTGCTGATCGTCGACCCCAAGCAGCGCACCCGGGCCACCGCGCAGGTCGACGAACTGCTGCGGAACAGCGGCCTGCCGGTGAAGGTGATCGGCACCATCGCCGACGACCCGGACGGCGCCGACCTGATCAACGGCCGCGGCCGGGGCCGCCTGGACCGCACACTGCTGATCCGCTCCACCCGCGAAGTCGCGCTGGAACTGTTCCGGAACCACTCGCGCGGTTCGCAGGGTCCTGCGGCGCCGGGCGGGCAGATACCGCCGCAGCAGGTCCAAGCGCCGAGCCAAGCGCCGACTCAAGTGCCGCCGCAAGGCCCGCCGCCAGGAGCCTGGCAGGGACCGCCGCCGCCACAGACCGCTCCCGGCACCGGATACACGCCGCCGCCGAGCCGACCGAACCAGCCGACCGCCGCACCCCGGCCGCCGCGCCCGAGCCGCCCGGCTGAGCCCACCGTGTGGCCGAGCGAACAGCCGCATCCGGGCGAGGCTTTGCCGCCGCCCGCGCAGTCGGCTCCCGCCTACAGCCAGAACGGCTATCCGGTGCCGGGCGAGCCGCATCCGGGCGAGGCCCTCTCGCCGCCCGCACAGCCAGCTCCCGCCTACAGCCAGAACGGCTATCCGGTGCCGAGCGAGCCGCATCCGGGCGAGGCTTTGCCACCGCCCGCTTCTGCTCACAACCAGAACAGTTACCCGGCGCCGCACCACCAGCCGTCGGCCCACGAGACCTTCACCTCCGTCACCCTCGGCGGCGGCCCCGACCCGCGGCCCGCCCCGAGCGCGCCGCCCGGCGCCGAGCGCGATCCGCGTGATCCGCGCGATCCCCGCAATGCGCGGGAGAACCGCGACCCGCGTTCCCACGGCGAGATACCGCCCGGCACCGGCAGCCGTCGGGCCGGTCCGCCGAACGACGGGGGGCGCCCGTGACCGCCGTCGACCACGGCCTCGTCAAGCGCCTGCGGCAGGACGTCGGCGACCGCCTCGCCGAGCAGCGGCGCCTGGACCAGGCTTCCGGCCTGCCCGCGATGACCGGCGAGGACGAGCGGCAGTTCGCGCGGGCGCTGGTGGCTCAGGCGCTGGAGGACCACGCGCGCGCCGAGATCACCTACGGGCGCACGCCGCCCAACGCTATGGAGGAGGAGGCGCTCGCCGCGGCGGTGCACGCCGCCCTCTACGGCGTGGGCCGGTTGCAGCCGCTGCTGGACGACCCGGACATCGAGAACATCGACATCAACGGGTGCGACCGCGTCTTCCTCGGCTTCGCCGACGGCCGCGAGGTCGCCGGGGAGCCGGTCGCGGACAACGACGAGGAGCTCATCGAGCTGATCCAGGTGCTGGGCGCCTACTCCGGCCTGTCCTCGCGGCCCTTCGACACCGCGAACCCGCAGCTGGACCTGCGGCTGCCGGACGGCTCCCGGCTCTCCGCGGTCATGGACGTCACCCGGCGCCCGGCGCTGTCCATCCGCCGGGCGCGGCTGGGCAAGGTGTTCCTGCGCGACCTGGAGCACAACGGCACGGTGCTGCCGGATCTGGCGGCGTTCCTGCGCGCGGCGGTGGGGGCGCGCAAGAACATCATGATCGCCGGGTCCACCAACGCCGGGAAGACCACGCTGCTGCGGGCGCTGGCCAACGAGATCGCGCCGCACGAGCGGCTGATCACCGTGGAGCGCGCGCTGGAGCTGGGGCTGGACCAGTTCCCCGACCTGCACCCGAACGCCGTCGCGTTCGAGGAGCGGCTGCCGAACTCCGAGGGCCACGGCGCGGTCTCGATGGCCGAGCTGGTGCGCCGGTCGCTGCGCATGAACCCCTCGCGGGTGATCGTCGGCGAGGTGCTGGGCGACGAGATCGTCACCATGCTGAACGCCATGTCGCAGGGCAACGACGGTTCGCTGAGCACCATCCACGCGAACTCCTCGCTGGAGGTGTTCAACCGCATCTCCACCTATGCGCTGCAATCCCGGGAGCGGCTGCCGGTGGAGGCCAGCCAGATGCTGATCGCCGGCGCGGTCAACTTCGTGGTCTTCATCACCCGCCGCAACGCCTGGCACCACGGCGGCACGCTCCAGCGGATGGTGACCTCGGTGCGCGAGGTGAACGGCATCGACGGCCGGGTGCTGTCCTCGGAGGTCTTCGCCGAGGGCCCCGACGGCCGGGCCGTCGCGCACGCCCCGATCGCCTGCCTCGACGAGCTCGCCCAGTACGGCTATCAAGGACCGACCCAGCTGCACCACGCCCCGGGATGGAGGTGAGGCCGTGGAATCCGCGCTCTACAACCTCTCGACGCTGGAAGCCCTCGGCGTCGGGGCGGGCATCGGCGGCGGCGCCGCGCTGCTGATCGCGGCGATCCGGGGCTTCCCGGCCAAGGCCGAGCCGGCCGCGCGCCGCGACGCCGGCGACCTCATCAGGTTCCTGTCGACCCGGGCCGCGGCCGCCACCGTGGCCGGCGCGCTGGTGCTGGCCGCCACCCGCTGGCCGACCGCGGCCGTGGCGGCCGGCGTGCTGATCTTCTTCTGGAACCAGCTGTTCGGCGGCCTGGGCGCCGAGCGCGCCGCGCTGGCCCGGGTGGAGGCGCTGGCGAGCTGGACCGAGAGCCTGCGCGACACCATCGCCGGCGCGGTCGGCCTGGAGCAGGCGATCCCGGCCACCGCGCGGGCCGCCG
This sequence comes from Catenulispora yoronensis, assembly GCF_039531695.1. Classification (NCBI taxonomy): domain Bacteria; kingdom Bacillati; phylum Actinomycetota; class Actinomycetes; order Catenulisporales; family Catenulisporaceae; genus Catenulispora; species Catenulispora yoronensis. Next base: position 131,898 of record NZ_BAAAQN010000002.1, on the reverse strand, counting down.
CCCCGGCGATCCGCGAGCACCTGCACACCATGGTGGACCGGCTGCGCGCCCGCATGCCGCTGCCGCAGGCCCTGGAGTATTTCGCCGACGACATGGACGACGCCTCGGCCGACCTGGTGATCGCCGCGCTGATCCTGAACGCCCGGCTGCGCGGCCCCGGCCTGCGCGAGGTCCTCGGCGCGCTGGCGCAGTCCTCGCGCGAGGAGGTGGACATGCGGCAGCGGGTGATGGCCCAGCGCAGCTCCACCCGGCGCAGCGTGCAGATCGTGGTCGCGGTCTCGGTGGCGGTGGTGCTGGGCCTGGCGATCTTCAACAAGTCCTTCGTCGAGCCCTACGGCACGGTCACCGGCCAGCTGGTGCTGGTGCTGGTGATCGCGCTGTTCGCGGCCGGCTTCTTCTGGCTGCGCCGGCTGTCCTCGATCGAGACCCCGGCCCGGTTCCTGCAACGGGCCCGCGGCCCGGTGGTGCCCGAGCAGCGGGGCGGTGAGCCGCGATGACCTATCAGGTACTGGCCGGGGCGCTGGTCGGGCTGGGGCTGTTCCTGTTCATCAGGGCACTGATCCCGAGCAAGCCGGACCCGATGCAGGCCGTGGCCCGCATCGACGCGCTGCGGCAGCAGACCACGTTCGCCCCGCACACCGCGGCCGAGCCGCCCCGGGGCCTGGCCAAGATGCGCCAGGACCTGGGCGTCTCGGTCAACGAGTTCTACCTCCGCCAGGGCTGGCAGATCCGCTCGATCCGCGCCGACCTGGCGATCCTGGACCGCTCGGTGGAGCAGTTCCTGGCCACCAAGCTGCTGCTGGCGGCGCTGGGTGTGGTCTTCGGCCCCTTCGTCTTCGCCGCCTTCTACCTCATCGGCCTGCACCTGACGCCGACCATCCCGGTCTGGCTGGCGCTGCTGTTCGGCGCGGTGTTCTTCCTGCTGCCGGACATGGAGGTGAAGGGCCAGGCCGCGGACAAGCGCCGGGACTTCCGCCGGGTGCTGGGCGCGTACCTGGACCTGGTGGCGATGAACCTGGCCGGCGGCCGCGGGCTGCCGGAGGCGCTGATGTCGGCGGCCGAGGTGTCCGACGGCTGGGCGCTGCGCCGGATCCGCGACGCCCTCACCGACGCCCGGGTCACCGGGATCACGCAGTGGAACGCGCTGTCCCAGCTCGGCGACGAGCTGGACGTCGACGAGCTCAAGGACCTGGGCGCGGCCCTGGCCCTGGTGGCCGAGGACGGCGCGAAGGTGCGCGAGTCGCTGGCCGCGCGCGCCGAGACGATGCGGCACCGCGAGCTGTCCGAGATCGAGGGCGCGGCCGGCGCGAAGTCGCAGTCCATGCTCGTGGCGCAGATGCTGCTGTGCGCGGGCTTCATGGTTTTCCTCCTGTACCCGGCCATGGCGCGGGTCATGGGTTCTATCTAGGAGAGACGCGAAAGATGAAAGCTCAGGTCGTCACCACCGAGTACGCGGACCTGTTCCCGCTCCAGCCGTGGCAGCACGTCGTCCGGAGCGCCGCGCAGGCCCCGGCCGCCGGCACCGTCCCGGTCTCTGTCTCCGTCGACGGCGGTTCGGGGTCGGCCGCGGCCGACGCCGCGCCGCGCAAGGCCTCCGACCGCGGCGCGTCCGCGGTCGAGTGGGTCGTCATCACCGGCATCGTGGTCGCGATCGTCGCCGGCGTCGGCTGGGGCATCAGCCAGGCCATCAGCAAGAAGGCCGACCAAGCCTGCAACAAGATCAACAATGCCGGGAGCCTGAACGCCTCAGGCGGCACTGTCTCGACCGACGGCGACGGCTGCGCGAAGTAGCCGGCGGCGGGGAGCGGACGAGCGGCGAGGAGCGGCGGCAGTCGGATGGCCGACGACGCGGTGGAGACGGAGACGGAGACGGGGTCGCGCGGCGAGGGCCGGCTGCGCGACGACCGCGGCATGACCGCGATCGAGTTCGTCCTGCTCACCCCGCTGCTGTTCCTGCTGCTGATGCTGACCGTGCAGTTCGCGCTGTATCTGTTCGCGAAGCAGGCCGCGACCGCGGCGGTCCAGAACGGCGCGCGCACCGCGCGCGAGGAGGCCGCGGCGAACGGCTGCGAACAGGCCACGGCCGCCTGGCCGCAGCACGCGATCGAAGCGGTCACCGGCCGGGCCAAGGACCTCGGCGGCCAACTGGTGGTCGATCCGGTGGTGAAGACCGCGTTCACCCTGGATCCGCAGCTGAACGCGGACTGCAAGATCTCGCTCGTGACAGTGTCGCTGCACTCGAACGTGCCGTCGGTGTTCCCGGGTTTCGGGCTGACGATCGACGTGCACTCCGGAGGTCCGCTGGAGCAGCCGGTGAGGCACCCGTGACGGCGCGGCGGGCCACGGACGCGGGCGTCTCCTCCGTCGAGGTCGTGCTGCTGACCCCGCTGATCGTCATGATGATCCTGCTCATCGTCTCGCTCGGCGTGATGGTGAACGTCCGCAGCGAGGTCGCGGGCGCCGCCCGGGACGCCGCCCGTGCCGGATCGTTGCAGGGCAACGGCACGGACGCGGAGCAGCAGGCGCGCAGCGCGGTGCTGGCCGACCTCGGATCCCGCTGTGCGGGCCAGCCGACCGTGACCAGCGCCTATGTGCCGCCGAACGGCACCGGCGGGGGCTACTACCAGGTGACCGTGTCGTGCACCGTCGACATGTCAGGGTTCGGTGTCTTCGGCGCGCATCAGACCTATACCAAGACCTTCTCCTCGCCGATCGACCCGTTGCAGCACTTCGAGCCGGGTCCGGTGCCGACCACCACGTACGCCCCGCCGACCGACCAGCCGGCTCCGACGAACACCCAGTTCACCACCGCGACCTGGGACTCGCCGACCCCGCCGCCGTCGACTCCCACGACTTCCACGACGTCGTCGGCTCCGACGACGCCCGCCTCCACGGCCGGTGTCCCCACTCCGACCACCCCTGCGGGGCAGTGATGAGTACCCGGCGGGAGCGACTGCGCGCGGCCCTGCGCGACGATCAGGGCTCGCTGAGCATGGCCGTGGTGATCTGGGCCCCGGTGGTCGTGGTGCTGATGGCGTTCCTGGTGGACGTCGGACTGCTGATCTCGGACCGCACCGACGCCTCGGACCTGGCCGACCAGGCGGCCCGCAAGGTCGCGCAGAACGTCGACCAGGGCTGGCTGAAGACGCACAACGTCCGGAGCCTGAAAGGCGAGAACCCCGGGATCATGGTGGACGTCGATCCGACGACCGGGGACTGCGTACCGATCGCCCGGCAGTATCTGGTCGACAACGGGATTCAGGACGCGACGATAACGGCCTGCCGGGTCGACGGGAACCCGACCGAGCAAGACCTTTACGTCAATCCACGGATAACAGTCACACTACGAATGCAGTACAAGCCGCTGTTCGTCGGGTTCGCCCTCAAAGGGGACAGTACTGTCACCGCGACGGGCACGGCCACACCTGTGATACCGAAGTAGGGAAGGGGGCGCGATCACATATGGCACGCAACGATTCGGACCGACAGTACCTCGCGCCGCAGGGTCAGCCGCAGGGCGGCCCGCAGCAGGCACCGCTCGTCCTGAAACGCCGCCGCAGCCTCGGCGACGTCTTAACCGGCCTGGCCGCACTGTTGGCACTGCTGGTCCTGGTGATCGGGGTCCCGCTGGCCCTGGCCTACTTCATCGGCTGGCCGCTGCCGCACTCGATGCCCAAGGGCAACCTGCTGAACGCGAAGATCGACACCAAGACCTTCACCAACGTGCTGGCGGTGCTGGTCTGGCTGGCGTGGGCGCAGTTCACCGCGTGCGTCGTCGTCGAGGCGGTGGCCGCCGCGCGCGGCATCGGCATGCCCGGCCACGTCCCGCTGAGCGGCGGCAGCCAGCTGCTGGCCCGCCAGCTGGTGGCGGCAGTGCTGCTGATCACCGCCTCCGCGGCGTCCTTCGCCCCCGGCCTGTCCGCGCTGGGACGCACCCACGACGACGCTCCCGCGAAGGCCACGACCGTCGCGACCCAGGTGATCCAGCACGGCACCCGCGCCGACCGCCCGGCCCCGCCCGGGGGCGCCCACGCCGGCGCCCACCGCTCGGCGGCGTCCATCGACACGCGGGCGGCGGCGAACACCGCCTCGACCGCGAGCAAGGGCGCGACGAAGTTCTACCGCGTGCAGCCGCCGGCCGGCCGGCACCACGACTCGTTGTGGGAGATCGCGCAGCGGCACCTCGGCGACGGCCGCCGCTACCAGGAGATCTACGACCTCAACAAGGACCGGGTGCAGCCGGACGGCTCGACGCTGACCAAGGCCTCGCTGATCCGGCCCGGCTGGATCCTTGAGATGCCGGGCGACGCGGTCGGCGGCGAACTGGTCGGCGACCCCGCGCAGACTCCGGCGGACTCCGGCGCGCCGTCGCACGGCGGCGCGGCGGTGCAGCAGACGACGCAGAACACCCAGACCCCGCTGCTGGCCTCGGCACCGACCGGACCGCACGGCGCGCCGGCGGGCGCGTTGGACGCGGGGCCGGGCGGATCCGGGGGCTCCGGCGGTTCCGGCCCGCTCGGCAGCACGACCGGCGGCACGACCGGCGGGGGGATCGGCAGCACGACCGGCGGCGGGACGGCCGTGGCAGCCGCCTTCACCGGCGCGCACGGAGCCCACGGCGCTCACGGCGCTCACGGCGCCCCGGCCGGCGCACTGGACGCCGCCGACGGCCAGTCCGGCGGCTCGGGCGACGGATCCGACGTATCGCAGACCACGAACCTGGCGGCGCCGCTCAGCGCGGCCGGCGCCTCGCTCAGCCACATCGCCGACGACCTGGCGAACCTGGCCGGGGGCCCGGGCGGGCGCGCGGACGCGGCGACCATCATGGTCGGCTCGATCGGTCAGAGCCCGCACACGTTCCAGCAGGCACCGGGCGCGCCGAACGCACCCAGCACACCGAACACCGTCAGCATCCCGCTGGGGAGCCAGGTCGCGGCCGCCCCGGACGCCCAGGCGCCCACCGGCGACCAGTCGCCGTTCCGACTGCCCTACGAGCTGGTCACCGCACCGCTGCTGGCCGCCGGCCTGCTCGGCGCGCTGGGCCGCGGCCGGCGCCGGCAGCTGTGGAACCGGGCCCTGGGCCGCCGGCTCAGCGGTCCGGACGCGGCGGCGGCCGGCGCCGAGGAGGCCATCCGGCTCGGCGCGGGGACGGGCGAGGTGCGGTTCCTGAACCGCGCACTGCGCGAACTGTCGGCGACGTTGCAGGCCGCCGACCGTCCGCTGCCGCCGGTGCAGGCCGCGAACCTGACCGCCTCCGGGCTCGAACTCCGGATGGCCGCCCCGGCCTTCGAGGCGCCGGCGCCCTGGCACACCCGCCCCGACGGGCTGGCCTGGTTCGTCGGGCGCTCCGCGGTGGGCAAGCTGGACGACGCCGCGGCCGAGGCCGCGGTGGCGCCGTTCCCGGGCCTGGTGACGGCCGGCCTGCACACCGGACCGGTCGGCCCGAACGGCCCGGTCCGGGCACTGGTGGACCTGGAGGCGGCCGGCGGCGTGATCGCGGTCGGCGGCGACCCGGCGGCCCGGCGCGCGGTGCTGGCGGCGATGGCCGTGGAACTGCTCACCAACACCTGGTCGGACCGGATGACGGTGACCCTGGTCGGCTTCGCCGGCGACCTGTCCGCGCTGGCCCCGGGCCGCGTGCACCAGACCGCGACCCTGGAGGAGGTGCTGCCCGGGCTGGCCACCGAGCTGGCCGAGCGGCGGCGCGGCCTGCGGGAGGCCGGACTGGACTCGGTGCTGAGCGGCCGGCTGGGCATGGTCGGCGGCGCCGGCTGGCCCCCGCACTTCATCATCAGCGCGGCGCCGACCGCCCCGGAGACCCTGGCCCGGCTGGCCGAGGTGATCGGGCAGCCGGCCCGGCTCGGCATCGGCTACCTGATCGCCGGGGAGGTGCCCGGCGCGGCCTGGCAGGCCGCGGTCGAGGCCGCCGGCCGGCTCCGGATCCCGGCGCTGGAGCTGGAGGTCGAGGCGCAGCGGCTGCCCGACGACCAGTACCAGGCGGTGCTGAACCTGTTCACCGCCACGCAGGACCTGCTGGGCGAGCCGATCGAGCCGCTGACCGCCGAGGCCGCGGAGCTGGAGGCGCGGCTGCGCCTGACCCCGACGGTGTCGGTGCGGGTGCTCGGCGACCTGGAGGTCACCGGCGCCTACGGCGAGCTCGACGCCGACCGCGTCGGCCCGGTGGCCGAGGCGCTGACCTTCCTGATGCTGCACCGCGACGGCGTGCATCCCCGGGTCCTGACCTCGGCGCTGTTCCCGCGCGGCGCGGCCGGCGACGTCGCGGACCAGGTGCTGCACCGGCTGGGCACCTGGCTCGGCGTGGCGCCGGACGGCTCGGCGAACCTGGTGAGCCTGCCGGACGGCCGGCTCACCGTGTCCCCGAGCGTGCGCAGCGACTGGGAGATGTTCCAGAACCTGCGGGCCCTGGCCGACCAGGACCCGCGCTATCAGGACCCGAGGAACCGCGACCAGCTGCTGGGCCAGGCCCTGGGCCTGGTGCGCGGCCCGCTGCTGGCGCACCGCGAGGCCGGGCGCTACGGCTGGCTGGCCTACGAGTCGCTGGAGACCGAGGTCCCGGCGCTGGTCGCGGACACCGCCGTCGAGCTCTGCGACCTGCGGCTGACGCTGGCCAACCCGGAGGGCGCCGTCGACGCGGTGCGCAGCGGCATGCGCGGTTCGCCGGCCGACGAGGAGCTGTGGCGGGCCCTGCTGCGCGCCACGCACGCCACCGGGGACCTGGGGCGGCTGCGCGAGGTGGTGGAGACGCTCCAGAAGCAGACGAAGGCTGTCCACGGCGGCCGGGGCCTGCATCCGAAGACCGAGGCGCTCGTGGACGAGCTGTTCCCGACCTGGCGGGAGGCGGTGGCGGTCGGGGCCTGAGCCCGGACCGGCCCGCGCCACGCCGCGCTACGACACGACACGACACGACGAAACGCAACGCGACACGACGAAACGCGACGACGCGAAGCCATAGACGACAACGGGGGAATCGAAGGTGGTGCTCATGAAGCGGAACCGGGTGAACAAGGGGCTCATAGCCGTTCTCGGCGCGGGTCTGCTGCTGGCGGCGGCGGGTTGCTCCAGCAGCCAGAAGCCGGCCGATCTGGGCGCGCCCGCCGGCGCGGCGAACACCGCCACCAGCGGCCCGGCGAGCGGTTCGGCGACCGGCACGTCGGGCAGTCCGACGACGACCGCGTCCAGCTCCACCAGCGCCGCCGGCTCGTCCAGCGCCCCCGGCGCGGCGGCCGCGCCGAAGGCGGTCGCCACCAGCTCCGCCGGATGGTCGTACCAGGCCAGCGTGCCGGGCGACCCGAGCATCGCCGCGGCGATGACGGCCTTCCAGAACTACACGGCCGTCATCCACGACATGGGCGTGAAGGCCCACGACAGCAACGACCTGGCCAAGTACGCGGACGGCACGGTGCTGTCGCTGATGAACGACTTCGTGGCGCAGGAGCGGCGGCTCAGCGTCAACCAGCAGGGCACCGAGACCGTGAAGGTCACCGACGCGAAGCTGGACAGCGCCGCCAAGCCGCCGGTCGTGACGATCACCACCTGCACCGACGACACGAAGTTCTTCCTGGTCTTCGCCACCGGCGCCAAGAAGGGGCAGCCCGCCCAGACGCCGAACAAGACCGCGTATCCCAATGTCTACAAGGTCCACCTGGGCGCTGACGGCAAATGGCGCGTCAACGCCGTGACACCGGAATCGAAGAAGACATGCTGAACGCATCGGTACGACGGCTGCACGCCCTGACCGCGGTCGTGGCCCTGGTGGCCGCGATGCTGACGGTGACCTTCGCCAACGCGCCCGGCGCCCGCGCGGACGACTGCCAATGGGTGCTGGGCTCCAACGGCCAGCAGACCTGCGTCTTCGGCGGCGACCAGGGCGGCGGCGGAGGGGGCGGCAAGGGCACCGGGGTCAGCATCGACTGCAACTCCGGCGGCACCATCGTCTACAAGGGCAAGACCTACGCCTGCTCCTACCACGAGTGGACCTTCAGCGGCGGCTGCTACATCACCCCGATGGTGCCGCAGCCGCCGCTCGACGACCCGCACTGGGGCAGCTACGACCCGGCCACCTACCGCATGCAGTGGGAGGACTGCGACCACTTCCCGCCGCAGTACGCCGGCGCGGTCGAGATCGCGGGCCCCTGCGTCGGCTACTGCGCGGGGCCGAACCCGGTGGAGCGCATCACCAACGAGCTCCAGATCACGATGCCCGACCTCGGCATGGCCCCGCCCGGCAAGCCCAAGGGCGGCACCGGGCCGACCGCCATCGGCTACATCAACACCAACATCTGGCTGTGGACGAAGAACCTCGACACCTCGACCCAGAGCCGCTACGCCGGCAACGTCAGCGGCGTCCGCACCTTCGTCTCCGCCGACTGGAAGATCCTCAAGGGCGGCGCCGAGGTCAGAACCCCCCTGCACTGCACCTCGGACTACGAGTACACGCCGGACAAGGGCGCCGCCGCCTCCCCGGACCCGGACTGCGGCTTCACCTTCACCACCCCGGGGGACTACACGATCGAGGTCACCACCTCGTGGACGCTGGTCATCACGCAGAACGGCGTCCCGGGCGCGCCGCAGCCGATCACGAGCACCGCGAACACCGCGACCATCACCATCCAGGAGGGGCAGACCACCAACGGATGAGCGCCCGACGCGCGCGCAGTCACGGCGTCCCCTGATATCACTGAAGCAGCCGGCGTACACCGGACCGGACGCGGAAGGAGTCGCCGTGACCGCTGCCGACGAACGCCTGTGGCGCCCCAGGCCGCCGTTGCCGCTGGAGCGGCTGACGGTGTGGCTGACGGCCGCGGGGCGGCCGGCCACGGTGCGCGATCCCGCGCTCGGGCCCGGGATCTACGTCATCGCCTCCACCACCAGGAGCAGCGACGCCGCCGACGCGCCCAGCGGGGCGCGACCGGCCGCGCCGAAGGCGGCGGACGCGGTGCTGGCGCTGGTACCGCCGCACCACGGGCTGGTGATCGACAAGGCGTCCGCCGATCCGGTGGCGATCCAGGCCGGGGAGGTGGACCAGCTGCGGCCGCGGCCGATCCCGTTCGGGACCGAGGCGGACGTCGTGTTCCATCTGCCGCCGCCGCACGTGGTGGACTACCTGGCCGGGATCCGGCGGGTCGGGAAGCCGGCCGGGGCCGGCCGGATCACCGCCACCTGGACGCTGTTCCCGGACAGCGTGCCCGCGCTGCTGCTGATCGTGAAGCCGGCCCGGAACGCCGACGGGCCCGCGGCGCTGGACGCCGTCTACCGCGCCGTGCAGGACTTGGCGCCGCCGGAGGCGGTGCGGGTCATCGACGCCGGCACGCTGAGCCGGGGCCAGATGTTCCGGACGCTGAGCGGGCAGCGGCTGGTCGAGTCGCCCGCGCCGGATCCGGACCCGTACGCCGTCTGGCCCGCGTCGGGCCCGGGGACGGATCCGCGGCTGCGGCGGCGGACGGACCCGGGTGCGGGTGCGAGTGCGGGCGCGGGGAGCGGGAGCGGAGGCGGAGGCGGCCCCGCGAACGGAACCGGAAACGGAACCGGCAAGCGCCCGATCAACGGCCGGACGCCGTTCAACCTCGCACTGGCGATGTTCGGCTCGGTGTTCGGCGCGTTCGTCGCGACGCTGCCCCGGCAGTTCTCGCTGTCGTCCTCGGCCGGGTTGCCCGTCGTCATCGTCGGGGTCCTGATCATCGTGCTCTTTGTCGGCCTGGCCCTGTACGACTTCTTCCGCCGGGAGCCTTGAGCGATCCTCCAGCGGTGGTCCGGTACGATCACTGATCACGTGCGCTCGCCGGGACGCAGGGAACAGATCCACCGGAATCCACTTTCGAGTGAAGAACCCCTGATTTTCACCTGTTATCAAGCGAAAAGCCGTCCCGGGCGGATACGGTGGAGCAGTCGCGCCGCACACAGCGTGCACGCCGACGAGTCCCTCCCGCATGCCTGCCCGTCTTGGCTACAGTGGCATCCATGCCGAACCGGGGGACCGTCGCACCGGCCAGGGCCGCCGCCACCGCAGTCGCGGCGGCCCTGGTCTGCGCTGTCTGCGCCTGCTGCGCAGCCTGTGGAAGCAGCGCCGGCTCGCCGCCGGGCCAGCTGACGAACAGCGCCGCCGGGTCGACCGCCGGCGCCGGCTCGGGCTCGGGCTCCCGCAGTGCCGACGACCTGTCCCCGGGCGGCGCGCCGCTGTCGCAGCCCTCGTCGGCGAACCCGGCCGGATCCTCGTCGCAGGGTTCGGGCCGGGAGGCCGGGTCGATCAACGACTCGCCGGCTCCGGCGTCGAAAAGCTCGGCGAAGCCGCCGACGGGCAGCACCGGCAAGGCGCAGCCCAGCACGGCGCCCAAGCCGACGGCCACGCCGCCGAGCACGCCGCACAGCAGCACCAGCTCGCCGTCGCCCACCGGACCGGTCATGGGCTCGCGGTCGGGGGGCACCTCGACCGTGCCACCGCCGTCGATGTCCACGCGCTGACGGACGGTTTCCATGCGCTGAGGGCCGGTGTCCGCGCGCTGAGGGCCGCGGCGCCCGGCCATCGGCACCGGAAAAGACCAAGGGCCCCGGTCATCGACCGGAGCCCGCGACCGCGTCCGCGATCAGCCTTCGAACTTGTACCCCAGACCCCGCACCGTCACCAGGTGCACCGGCGTGCCCGGGTCCGGCTCGATCTTCGCGCGCAGCCGCTTGACGTGCACGTCCAGCGTCTTGGTGTCGCCGACGTAGTCCGCGCCCCACACCCGGTCGATCAGCTGCATCCGGGTCAGCACCCGGCCGGAGTTGCGCAGCAGCATCTCCAGCAGCTCGAACTCCTTCAGCGGCAGCTCCACCGGGCGGCCGTCGACGGTGACCTTGTGCCGGTCCACGTCCATCCGCACCGGGCCGGCCTCCAGCGCCCCGCCGTCCGGCTCGTCGCTGGCCGCCTGGCGGCGCAGCACGGCGCGGATCCGGGCCACCAGCTCCCGGGCCGAGAACGGCTTGGTGACGTAGTCGTCGGCGCCCAGCTCCAGGCCGACCACCTTGTCGATCTCGCTGTCCTTGGCGGTGAGCATGATGACCGGGACGTTGGACTTGGCCCGGATCTGCCGGCAGACCTCGGTGCCGGGCAGCCCGGGCAGCATCAGGTCCAGCAGCACCAGGTCCGCGCCGTGCCGGTCGAACTCCTCCAGCGCCGCCGGGCCGGTGTCGGCGACCGCCACCTCGAAGCCCTCGTTGCGCAGCATGTAGGACAGGGGGTCGCTGATCGAGTCCTCGTCCTCGACCACGAGTACACGGGTCACTTCGGGGTCCTCCCACTTGGTATGTACATGGTTTGCGTGCTCATCCGGCGCGGGCCAGATCGCGCTCCTCGACGCAGACCGGCAGCTTCAGGGTGAAGGTGGACCCGTTCCCCTCGGAGGACCACACCGTCACCTCGCCCCCGTGCGTCGCGGCGATGTGCTTCACGATCGACAGGCCCAGCCCCGTGCCGCCGGTGGCGCGGGACCGCGCCGGGTCGACGCGGTAGAACCGCTCGAAGATCCGCTCCAGGTCGCGCTCCGGTATCCCGATGCCCTGGTCGGTGACGGCGATCTCGACCAGATCGCCGGCGCGCTTGACGGTCACCGCCACCCGGGTCTCCTCCGGGGAGTAGTTGACCGCGTTCTCCACCAGATTGCCCAGCGCCGCCGCCAGCTGCGTCCGGTCGCCGCGCACCGCGACGTCCTCCTCGGCGTCGGCGACCAGCTCGATCCGGCGCGCCCCGGCGGCCTCGTAGCTGCGGTCCAGCGCCTCGGCCACCACCGCGGCGACGTACACCTTGTCCGCCGAGGCGGCCAGCGGGGCGTCGATCTGCACCCGGGACAGGTCGATCAGGTCCTGGATCAGCGAGGTCAGGCGGTGCGCCTCCTGCTGCATCCGGGCGGCGAACCGGCGCACCGCCTCCGGGTCGTCGGAGGCCGACTGCACGGCCTCGGCCAGCAGCGACAGCGCGCCGACCGGGGTCTTCAGCTCGTGCGAGACGTTGGCCACGAAGTCCCGCCGCACCTCGTCCACCCGCCGGGCCTCGGTGCGGTCCTCGACCAGCACCAGCACCAGGGTGGCGCCCAGCGGCGCGATCCGGACCGTGGAGTGCAGGGTGGAGCTGGCGCCGTGCGGCAGGTCCATCTCGACCTGGCGTATCTCCCCGTCCCGGCGCACCTGCCGGGCCAGGTCCAGCAGCTCGGCCGAGGTCAGGCTGCGGGCCTTGACCAGGCCCATGGCGTAGGCCGCCGGCGAGGCCTTGACCACGGCGTCGCTGGCGTCGAGCACGACGGCCGAGCTGCGCAGCACCTGCAGCACGGCGGCCACGCCGGGCGGCACCGGGTCGTCGTTCGGCGGTTCGGGTGGACCCACGCGCTCCCTCTCACTGAACCGGAAGGCCAGTGCCCCGCTGACCCCGGTACCCAGACCGATCAGCGCGGCCAGCCCGGCGGTCGCAGCATTGACGTTCACATCCCCAACAGTAAAGGCGTGGAACACCGCCAACACTCCCACGGATCATTCCGCCGCACCCAGGTGGCCAAGAGTTCACTTTCCAGACCCCGTCGATTCACCGGAGGCATTGGCGCGGGTTGCCTGGACGGACCAGAGTAGGGTCCGTTCGCACAGCCGACGACCCAAGCAGCGACGACAGGAGCGGTAACCCCATGCGCGACGCCTTCCACGAGGAACTCGACTCGATCAGCGGGAGCCTGGTCGAGATGACGCGGCTGGTCGGCTCGGCGATGGCACGCGCCACCACCGCGCTGCTGGACGCCGACCTGACCCTCGCCGAGTCCGTGATCGCCGCCGACGACCAGGTCGACCAGCTCCAGCACGCCCTGGACGACACCAGCTTCGACCTGCTGGCCCGGCAGCAGCCGGTGGCCGGCGACCTGCGCACGATCATCACCAGCCTGCGGATGAGCGCGGACCTGGAGCGCATGGGCGACCTGGCCCGCCACGTGGCCAAGGTGGCCCGCCGCCGCTACCCGCAGTCCGCGATCCCCCCGGAGCTGCGCGGCACCATCGTCGAGATGGGCTCGATCGCCGAGGAGCTGGTCGCCAAGGTCGGCAGCATCATCGCGGCCCGCGACGTCGAGGCGGCCCTGGCCCTGGAGGCCGAGGACGACGAGATGGACCGCCTGCACCGCAGCCTGTTCAAGTCGCTGATGGACGACAAGTGGAAGCACGGCACCGAGACCGCCGTCGACGTGACCCTCTGCGGCCGCTACTACGAGCGCTTCGCCGACCACGCCGTGTCGGTGGCCAAGCGCATGGTCTTCCTGGTGACCGGCGAGCACCCGGACCCGACCACCTGACGGACGGCGCCCGGGCGCGACTGGGGGTGCGCGCCCGTGACTGGGGCGCCCACCCACGACCGGGGCGCACCGACGAACAGCGGTGGACCGACGAACAGCGGCGACACGCCGCCGGCCGGGGGGTCGGCGGCGTGTCGCCGCTGTTCGTCGGGCTGGTCGGCGCTTCGGTCGGGGCTTGGTGCTCCGGCTCGGCGCTGGCTCGGCTCGGTCTTGGTTTCCGGTTCGGTCTTGGTTTCCGGTTCGTCAGGTCATCGGCGCGGCCTGCTCTCTGCCCAGTTTTGCCTCGGCTCAGCGCTGCTCCGGCTGAGTGCTGTTTTGCTTTTGCTTCGGCGGTGCTCCGGCTCAGCCCTTCTCCAGCGCCAAATAGCGCAGGTAGGCGTCCAGGTCGCCGGGGTTCCCGTCGGTCCGTGCCCGGGCTTCGGGCCGGGTCCGTACCGGTCGGTCGCCGGCGGCATGCGACAGCCAGACCGCCTCGCCGCGGGTGAGGCCCGGCAGGACCTTCTCGATCTCCTGCACCGTTCGCGCCGGGAGGCTTCCGCGTAGCGTCCAGGTCGCTGTGCCGCCTTCCGAGGCCTCGATCTCGGCCTCGTGGGCGATCAGCGCGGACAGCACCGGGGACACCGTGTCGGCCGGGATGTCGAGCTCGAAGGCGTGGCACGGTTCGTGGACCGTGGTCCTGGCCGCCGCCAGTGCCCGCATCAGTACGAACGGTGCCAGCTTCCGGTAGTCGCCCGCGACGCTCGTGACCGAGCAGAAGCCGCTGTGGACCATGGTCACCGCCACGTCGGTCACGGCCCAGCCGTCCAGGCCCTGCTCCAGTGCGTGGAGTACGGTCTCCTCGGTGGTGCGGTGGAACACCGGCGGGAGCGCTCCGAGCTCGGTCTCGTAGCGGAAGACCCGGCCGCTCCCCGTCGGTCCCGGTTCGACCCGGAATCCGAGCGTCGCCCGGAAGCGGGTGCTCGGGTAGTGGTTCATGTCCTCCCGGTGCTCGCCGACGCCGATCGGGCGCTCGGTGTAGACCGTTCGGCTCGCCTCGAACACGGCCTCGACGCCGTACTCCTCGGCCAGCGTGGCCGCGATCACCTCTTTCTGGACCTCGCCGTACAGCAGTACCGAGCTCTCGCCGCCGGGTCGTGCGCGCGTGTTGATCAGCGGGTCCTGATCGGCCATCTCGACCAGCGCGGCGTGCAGGCGGGTCGCGTCGCCGTCGGCCGCGCGGACGACGGTCTCCAGGCTCGGGGTCGCGAAATCGGAGCGGACCGCGGCCGTCGACCGGCCCTCGGGGTCGTCCCCGAACCGGTCGCCGACCTGGAGGCCGCCCAGTCCTCGGATCCTGGCGATGTCCCCCGGCCCGGCCACGCCGGCGCCGCCACCACTAGCACCGCCACCGCCAGCGTCCCCACCGCCACCAGCACCAGCACCAGCTCCCCCGCCCCTCCCACCCCCGGACCCCCCGACACCCACCACCTCCAAACCCGTAACCGTCCCGTACTCCGTTCGGTCCCTCGCCCGCAGCACCCCGTCGTGCACCCGCACGTAGGCCGTCTTCTCCCCCGCCCGCCCGCGCTCGATGGCGAACACCGTGCCCCGCAACGCCGCCTCGGCGTCCCCGCCGGCCCGGGGCAGCAGCTCCCGCACCCCGGCGATCAGCTCCCCGACCCCGACCCCGGTCATCGCCGACCCGAAGTACACCGGATACGCCTCGCCCCGCGCGGTCTGCGCCGCCAGCGCGGCCCACAGCTCCCGCTCCCACAGCTCCCGTTTTCCCAGCTCCCGCTCCCCCGGCACCCGGTCCTCGACCAGCGCCGCGAGGATCCCGTCGTCGCGCTCGGCCAGCCGCTCGGCCGCGTCGCCGTCGGCCAGCGCCGCCGGCCGCACCACCGCGGTCCTGGTCCCCACCCCCTCGACCGCGCTCACCGCCACGGCCGCGGGAGTCAGCAGCCGGCGCACGTCCGCCAGCAGCTCCGCCTCCCGGGCCCCGACCCGGTCGACCTTGTTCACGAACAGCAGTGTCGGCACCCGCAGCCGCCGCAGCGTCTTCATCAAACGCCGCGTATGCGCCTGCACGCCCTCGACCGCGGACAGCACCAGGACGGCGCCGTCCAGCACCCCCAGCGCCCGCTCCACCTCGGCGACGAAGTCGGAGTGCCCGGGGGTGTCGATGAGATTCACCCGTAGGTCGCCGACCTCGAAGGCGGCGACGGCGGACTTGATGGTGATCCCGCGGCGGCGCTCGATCTCGCCGCGGTCCGTCTGTGTGGTCCCGGCGTCCACGCTGCCGAGCCGGGCGATCACGCCGGTCTCGAAAAGCAGACGCTCGGTCAGGCTGGTCTTACCCGCGTCGACATGCGCGAGGATCCCGATGTTCACGGTAGGCACGATGGGTTGCGACCTCGAAGACTCGATCCATGGGGGAAACGGAGAATTCGAAGCGTCGGCGCATGCCCGTGCCCTTCCTCGTGAAACGACAGTGCCGCCGCGCAGACTCGCACGGCGGCACCGGTACAGCAACTGGTTTTGGCGCGGGGCTACTTCTTCCCCTGATTCTTCACAGCCTCGATGGACTCCGCCGCCGCCTCCGGGTCCAGGTACTCCCCGCCGGCCGCCGTCGGCCGCAGGTCCGCGTCCAGGGTGTAGAGCAGCGGGATGCCGGTGGGGATGTTCAGGCCGGCGATGTCCGCGTCGGAGATCCCGTCGAGGTGCTTCACCAGCGCCCGCAGCGAGTTGCCGTGGGCGGCGATCAGTACGGTGTTGCCGACCCGCAGGTCCGGCACGATCGCGTCGTACCAGTACGGCAGCATGCGCCCGACGACGTCCTTCAGGCACTCGGTCCGGGGGCGCGCCTCGGTCGGCAGGGCCGCGTAGCGGGCGTCGTGGAACTGCGAGTACTCGTCGTCGTCGGCCAGCGGGGGCGGCGGCACGTCGTAGGAGCGGCGCCAGAGCATGAACTGCTCCTCGCCGAACTCGGCCAGCGTCGCGGCCTTGTCCTTGCCCTGGAGCGCGCCGTAGTGCCGCTCGTTGAGCCGCCAGCTCCGCCGCACCGGGATCCAGTGCCGGTCGGCCGCCTCCAGGGACAGCTGCGCGGTGCGGATGGCGCGCTTCTGCACCGAGGTGTGGACCACGTCCGGCAGCAGGTCGCGCTCGCGCAGCAGCTCGCCGCCGCGCACGGCCTCGGCCTCGCCCTTCGGGGTGAGGTTGACGTCCACCCAGCCGGTGAACAGGTTCTTCGCGTTCCACTCGCTCTCGCCGTGGCGGAGCAGGATGAGACGGTATTCGGCGGTCATGCGGCCAGCCTACTTGGGCGCTTCGTCCGAACTCTCGTCGTGGGCCCCGGGTGTCCGCTCGATGAGATGCCGGAAAGCCGCCAGGTTCGCCAGCGACTCCCCGCGCGCGGTCCGCCACTCCCACTCGCGCCGGATCGCCGAGGCGAAGCCCAGCTCCAGCAGCTGGTCGAAGGACGAGTCGGAGGCCGCGACCGCCTCCCCGAGCAGCTGGTCCACCACCGCCGGGGTGATCTGCGCCAGCGGCAGCCGGCCCACCAGGTAGACGTCGCCCAACCGGTCGAGCGCGAAGGCCAGCGACCCCAGGCGGGTGTTGCGCTCCAGCAGCCAGCGGTAGACGCCCTCGTGGTTCTCGTCCGGGCGGCGGGCCACGAACGCGTTCAGCGACAGCGTGTGGTCGCCGACCACCAGCGAGCAGGTGGTCCACAGCTTGTGCTCGCCGGGCAGCCGGACCACGAACGAGCCCTCGTCGGGCCGCTCGGGCTCCAGGCCGGCGTCGGCCAGCGCGTCCAGCACCGCCGCGCGCGCGGCGGCCTTGAGGCCTTCTCGATCACCACCCATGATGCCGAGCCTATTGCCCGGCGTAGAGCTCGCTAACCCGGGCCAGCCGCAGATCCTCCATCGAGTCGCTGTAGACCTGCGCGGTGGCGGCGGCGGTGGCCGCCCACCCGAACCGGGCGGCGTGCCGCACCGCGAAGGCGCCGTACTCCCCCAGCATCCGCGGCGAGTCCAGCAGTTCGGCGACGGCGGTCGCGTAGTCCGCCGGGTCGTGCCCGGCCACCAGGGTCCCGGACTGACCCCCGGCCACCGCCGTGGCCAGGCCGCCGACCCGGGCCGCCACCACGGGCGTGCCGCAGGCCTGGGCCTCGATCGCGACCAGGCCGAAGGACTCGCTGTAGGAGGGCACCACGGCGATGTCGGCCGCCCGGTACCAGTCGGCCAGCCGGGTCTGGTCCACCGGCTTGACGAACCGCACGACGTCGGCGATCCCGAGCCGCCGGGCCAGCCGGTGCAGATGGGTGGGCTCGGCCAGCCCCGACCCGCTGGGCCCGCCGACCACCGCGACCACCAGCTTCTCCCGCCGCGCCGGATCCCGGCCGATCAGCTCGGCGGCGGCGCGCAGCAGCACGTCCGGCGCCTTCAGCGGCTGGATCCGCCCGACGAACAGCAGGACCGCCGCGTCCTGCGGCAGGCCGACCATCTTGCGCGCGGCGAGCTTCCCGCCGGGGCGGAACCGCTCCAGGTCGACGCCGGGATTCACGGTCGACACCCGCAGCGGGTCGGCGCCGTAGAGCCGGACCAGCTCCGAGGCCTCCTGGTCGGTGTTCGCGATCAGCCGGTCGGCGGCGTCCACCACCTGGTCCTCGCCGACCAGCCGGGCCGTGGGCTCGGGGTCGTCGCCGAGCGCCAGCGCGGCGTTCTTCACCTTGCCCAGGGTGTGCATGGAGTGGATGAGCGGGACGCCCCAGCGCTCCTTGGCCAGCCAGCCCACCTGGCCGGAGAGCCAGTAGTGGGAGTGGATCAGGTCGTAGTAGCCGGGCTCGTGCATGGCCTCGGTGCGCAGCACGCCCGAGGTGAAGGCGCACAGCTGTCCGGGGAGGTCCTCCTTGGACAGGCCCTCGTAGGGGCCGGCTGTGACATGTCTCACCAGCACGCCCGGGGCCAGGTCCACGGCCGGCGGCAGCGCGCCGGTGGTGGCCCGGGTGAAGATCTCCACCTTGATCCCCAGGTCGGCCAGCCGCCGGGACAGCTCCACGATGTAGACGTTCATCCCACCGGCGTCACCGGTCCCCGGCTGGTGCAGCGGGGAGGTGTGCACGGACAGGAGCGCTACACGCCTGGGCAGCGTTTCCACGGCGCGCTACCTCCTCCATCGGGGTTCTACGGGAAGACCGACGGCAAAGGGCCGCCAACGTCACAACAGCGGACCGTCGGCGGCGCATTCCCGGAGCCGCCGGCGGCGGCCCGGAACCACCCCGCCGATGGTCCGATCGTCGGACGACTTTACGTGGCTCGGCGGCGGGAGAAAAAAGACGTCCGGGAAAAATGAGGAGAGCGAGGGGAGAAAAGAGAAGCCCGACCCCGCATACCGTGCACGCGGGGACGTGAACGGAACGGGGCCGGGCAGGCGCGCGGGTCTGCACTCGCACACCGCCGAGGGTCGGGCTCCCTCGGAGGGCTCTAAGCGTCGCATGTCCGATGTCAAAGCCACGTAAGGAGAATGCCTACATCTCGACTACACGCCGTGTTGGGCGGCGTGAGCTGCGGAAACCGCGCGCAAATTGGGTGACAGCACCGAACGCCGCCTACGTCGTCACAGCTCCACGCGGCAGGAACGAGGCGGTCACGAGGTCGCGCACCGAACGACGGCACTCCTCGTCGCCGAGCATCGCCGCCGAGTCGGGATCGCCGTGCCGGTGCATCGCGAACCATGCCACAGTCTCGATGACGAAGCGCGCGGCGACCGCGACGTCCGGCACCGGCCGCAGCAGACCGGCCTCGATCCGGGTCCGCAGGTAGCCGCCGAGCAGTTCGAGCAGGCCACGGCGGGTGTCGACGTAGTACCACTGCGCCAGCTCCGGCAGATCCTCGGAGCAGCGGGCGAACAGCTGGAGCACCACGCGGTTGCCCTCGACGAAGCCATAGACGCCGTCGACGACCTGGCCGAGCTCGACCTCGGCGGCGGCCCGCGAGCCGGCCGGGGGCCGCGCGAGCAGTTCGGCCACCGGCTCGAATCCGCTGCGAGCCGCGGCCCAGTCCCGGAGAAGCGCCACCACCTTGTCCGGCGACGGGGCGGTGACCGGCGGCGTCAGCGCGTCGACGGCCGCTGGGTCCAGCACCCGCAGCAACGCCAGATACAGCAGCGCCTGCTTGCTGTCGGCATAGGTGTAGACGGCGCCATGGCTGAGCCCCAGCGCCTTGGCCACATCGGAGATCCCGGCGGGCCGGAAGCCCTTGGCCGCGAAGACGCGGACCGCGGCGTCCGCCACCTCGCCCAACGGCCGGGCCGGGAGTCGTCCGCGCATGGCACGAACTTAAAGTGACCGACCCGATCGGTCAACGAACGCCGCCGGTCGGCGGGTCGGAATCGGAACGGCCCCGCCGGGCACCGTGCTCAGAACTGCCCCGCCGAACACCGTGCTCAGAACCGCCCCACCGCCACGAACACGGCCAGGCCGAAGTACGCCGCCGTCACCATCGCCAGCTTGCCCTGCCCCAGCCGGCCGTGGAGCGTCGTGGCCCCCACCATCAGCGCCATCCAGCACACCGCGGTGACCGGCACCATCACCGGCGCGATGTCGAGCAGCCGCGGCAGCACCAGCCCGAAGGCCGCCAGCACCTCCAGCGCCCCGATCGCCTTGATCGACCCGGCGCTGATCCCCTGCGTCCACTCCCCGCCCCGCTGCGCGGCCAGCTTCGCCTTCGGTATCGCCACCTTGACGGCACCGCCGACAAGGGCGACCGCGGCCAACAGTCCAGCGGCTATCCACAGTGCGACGTTCATGAGTTCTCCGGCGCCTTCCTCATCGTGATCCCGGTTACCGGATCCGGGACGAGACAGGCGGCGCGGACGTGACACAGGGCCGCCGGAGGGGTGCTCCGGCGGCCCTGTGTCGATGGCGTTTGCATGCGCTGCGCGCGTGCGGCGCTCGTCAGATGCTGCGGGCGGTGATGTCGCCCTTGGCGGTGGTGGCGCGGATGGTGAGCTCGGCGGCGGCACCCTCGGAGTTCTTCAGGGCGTTGGTGACGCGGCCCATCGTGGTGCCGGCGTCCAGCGTGGCCGAGGATTCGGGCGCGGCGCCGATGCTCAGGTTGCCCAGCTGGCTGGTCAACGTGACCGTGCCGGTGACGGCCTCGGCCACGGTGATGTCGCCCCGCTGGGTCGAGATCTCGGCGGCGCCGCCCAGGCGGCCGACAGTGACCGCGCCGTCCAGGACCGTCAGCGTGGCCGCAGCGGTCTCGTCGAGCTTGATCGGCCCCTGCGCGGTCTCGGCGGTGACGTCGCCGAGTCGGCCGACGCCGCGGATGTCGCCGGCGGAGGTCCTGGCCCGCACCGCCGACCCGGCCGGCAGCTTCACCGTGACCTCGACCGATCCGTTGTGGCCCAGGAGCTTGTGCTTGGGCGGCGCGGCCGCGACGCGCAGCACTCCGTCCGTGAACTCGACGGTGACCTGTTCGGCCAGCTTCACGTCGCGGCTCTTGGCGGCGTCGGCGGGGCGGACCTCGACGGCGGTGTCGGTGCGGTCGGCGGCGATGAGCTGGATGCGGCCGGCGGGGATGTCGAGGATCGCGGTGATGGCGGCGGGGGTCTGGAAGGTCTGCATCGTTCTGCTCCTCTGTCGGCGCTTGCTGCTTTCTGACAGTGGAAACGCTACGTTGCATTCATTGATCTGGCAACAGCTTCGTTGCACAGTATCGATGAAATCCCAGGCCAGACGCCTATAATCGTTGCAACAACGATGACGAGGAACGCAACGTTGCATCAGCCAGTCAGCGGCGCCTGCGGTAGTGCAGCTCGACGATCCCGCTGGGCGAGGGAGTGCTGGAGACGAGTTCGAGCGCGTAGGAGTGCGGGATCCCGTCGAACAGCCTGGTGCCCTCGCCGGCGATGTAAGGGAACATGCTCACAGTGAGCTCGTCGATCAGGTCGAGCTGCATGAGCGACCGGAAGAGGGAGACGCCGCCCCACACGATGATGTGGCCGTCGCCGCCCTGCCGGAGCTTGTCGATCTCCTCCGTCACGGGGCCGTCGGCGATGGTGGTGTTGGCCCATTCGGCCGTCTTCAGGGTGCGGGAGAAGACGACCTTGCGGCCGGCGGTCAGGAACTCGGCGAAGGGGTGGTCGGGATAGTTCTTGGTCATGGCCTCGAAGATGTCCAGATAGGTCTTGCGGCCCATGACGTGGGCGTAGGAGCTCCGGAGGAACTCCAGGTGCCCGGGGTCGTCGGGATTGCTGTTCTCGGGCTGGTCGAAGCAGAACCTGAAGAACTCCGTGCCCTCGTCGGCGAGGAGGCCGTCGAGGGAGTAGTTGAAGACTGTCGCGATGAGCGTCCGCATGATCAGAACTCCGTTGTCGGGGGGTGTCTGGGAGCCATGGGGCATCGGCCACCCGTCATCATGACGTGCGGTTCTGACACGTCGGCGGAGGTCGTGCGCTCGACCGCCGATCAGATCTCCGCGTTGAGCCGTCCGGGTGGTTGTGATCAACCTCGGTGGGGCCGACAGCGTTGGTGAAGAGTGGACACGGACAACACGAGCAAGGTGGCCAAGGCTGCACGGTGCGCAGCCGCTGTGGTGCTGGCGGCGGGCGGTGCGGCCGTGGGAGCGTCCGGCGACGCCCAGGCGGCCGACACGCAGGTGCAGGTGTGGTTGACGCCGGATCTGGCAGGCGCGACGGCGTTCGCCGATGCGGCGGCCACACCTGGCGGGGTCGGATTTCACCGGTATCTCAGCCCGAAGGCCTACACGGAGCGGTTCGGCGCTTCGGTCGCGCGGGCCAAGGCGGTCGCCGACTGGCTGACGCAGTCGGGCCTGGGTCAGGTGCGGGTCAGCAGCGGTCGGGACTACGTATCGGCCTCCGGGGCGGTGTCGAAACTGACGGTGCCTGCTTCGCTTGCGGCGGATGTGTTGGGCGTTACCGGGCTGGGTGGCGGCAGCGCCGCAACAACGGCTCCTGTTTCCTCGCCCGGCTGCTCGAAGTTCTGGGCAGAACACGTACAGAGCTTCCAGCTGGCGTATCAGGGCCTGGGCAAGGGATCGTTGCCGGTCTGCGGGTACTCGGCCGACCAGATCCGCGCCGCGTACGGCGCGTCGTCGGCGAACACCGGGAAGGGCGTCACCGTCGCGTTGACCGAGGGCGCTGCTCCGGCGGCCATGTTCACGACGCTGACCGAGTATGCGAAGAACAATCACTTGCCCGCGCCGCGTCGGGAGCAGTTCCGTCAGGTACAGGCAGGTGCTGACTGCGGCGCTGGGGCTGATGCTGACGGCGCGCACGTCGTGCATACCGCGCATACCGCGCACGCCGCGCAGGGAGTCGCCGTCGACGACGAGGCCCAGATGGACTCCGAAGCGCTCTACGCGATGGCGCCCGACGCCGACCAGTTGATGGTCGTCGGCGGAGGCTGCGACGAGGACCAGGCTCTGCTGAACGCCGCGCTGTCGGTGCTGATCGGCGACGGCGACCGTCCCGGCGCCAGCATCGTGTCCAACTCGTGGCAGATCCCCCTCGGCTTCGAGCCCGCGTCGATCATCCACGCGATCGACCTGCGCGCCGCGGCTGAGGGCGTCGGCATGTACTTCGTCTCCGGCGACACGCCGGGCCTGACCATGACCGGGTCCGACCCGTACGCGACCGTGGTCGGCGGCACCACGCTGGGCATCGGCGCGCGGAACGACCGGGTCTTCGAGACCGGCTGGTCGACCGACTACGCGTCGTTGGCCGACAACACATGGACCAGCCAGGGCATCAGCGGCGGCGGGGGCGGCGTCAGCCTGGAGTACGGGCAGCCCGCGTATCAGCGAGGCGTGGTGCCGACGCCCATGGCCCAGGTCCGCGTCGGCGGACGGACCGTGGCCAACCGCGCAGTACCCGACCTCGCCGCCGCCGCGGACCCGGACACCGGCTTCCTCGTCGGCTACATCCAGACCGGCGACGACACGCATCCCGGGCCGTACCAGTCCCAGCCGAACGCCGGCACCAGCCTGGCCTGCCCGCTGATCGCAGGCCTGATCGCGGACGCGGAGCAGGGCCAAGCATCTCCGTACGGATTCATCAACCCACTGCTATACCGCCTCGCCGGCACCGCATCGCTGCACGACATGCTCCCGCTCAACACCTCCGCACCGCAGCAGAACCGGGCCGCCTACCTGCCACCGGCCGACGGCTCCGGCCCCGGGCTCGACGTGTTCGGCGCGCAGGACCCGCACCAGACTCAGCAGGTCCTGGCGAAGGGCTACGACACGATGACCGGACTGGGCACGCCGAACGGCGACGCGTTTATCAGCGGGCTGCGTCAGGCGTCTCGCTGATCGGTACCGGATGTCTCACGGTCGGGCATGAGCCCGGGCAACTCGACGGGATAGAACGTCTCGCCGGTCGCCCGGAGCTCCTCCCGGCTCCACCATCGGTAGCCGATATGAGTGCGCTGCTCCATCGCGTCGAGCCAAGAACACCCGTCCCGCAACACGGTCCACCACCTCGACGCCATCCATGACGCCGAGCATGCCCTATCGACGCGACCGGATCATCGATACTGTCACGCGTCGAACCCCGGCGCCGGGGACCACACCAGGGAGGGAACCTCACACCATGCCGGGCACTGTGACCGTCATCGCCGCACGCGCGGACTTCGGCCGCTCCGGCCGCATGCGGGTCGGCGTCGACGGAACGACGGCGGGCAAGGTCCGCCAAGGAACGTCACTGGACCTGACCCTGGAGCCCGGCGAACACCACTTCCGCATTTCCGGAGGCGCGGGTCGCTCCAAGCAGGTCGCGCTGACCGTCACCGAAGGCAGCCGGCAACACCTCCACGCCGGCATCCACCCCGGACTGGGCCTGCTGGCCGTCATGGCCGGAGCAACCCTCGCCTACGTGGGCGGACCACTGGCCGCCCTACCCGTCATCCTCGCCTTCTTCGCCATCCCGGGATCATGGTTCTACCTCCGCACATCCGCCCTCTCGCCGGCCGCCGAAGCCCTGGACCGCGCCGAGGACAAGGCCGCCGACACCGCGCCCGGCGAACCCTGGTGGCTCAGCGACCCGAATCTGGCCAAGCGCTACCGGAAGACCTGACGCACCGCCGCCGGCTCCCGGCCGCCGACCATGGGATCCACGGTCTCCCGCCGACTGTCCGGCTACCGTGACGGGCCGCCCAGTGCCCTGCATCACACCAGCTAGCACCCGCTTGCAATTGCAAGCACCCCCGTGTCACGCTGGTCTCATGCCCCACAACCCCCTGGGAGCCCTCCCGATCAAACCGCTCGGCGAGTACATCCGCGAGCAGCGGCGCAATGCGCAGTACTCGGTGCGGCAGTTGGCGCAGGCGGCCGGGGTGTCGAACCCGTATCTCAGTCAGATCGAGCGGGGGTTGCGCAAGCCCAGTGCGGAGATCTTGCAGCAGCTTGCGCGGGCTTTGCAGATCTCGGCGGAGACGCTCTATGTGCAGGCGGGGTTGCTGGACAGCGTGGATGCCGGTGACGGCGTCGGCGAGGCGGCGACCGGTGGAGCGGCGACCGGTAGGACCGCGACCGGTGGGGAGTCGGGTGGCGTGCGGGAGGCCGTGGCCGCCGATCGGTGGCTCTCCGCGCGGCAGAAGAGTGTGTTGCTCGACATTTATGAGGCGTTCCGGGTCGAGGGCGCCCACGAATCATCCGACGCCGGGCCCTCCGGGCCCGACCAGCAGTGAATCGAGGCATGACATGAATCTTGTGGACAGTGCGCGGAAGTCCGTCACGACCACCGTCAGCAACCCCAAGCCGTTCTACTTCGCGGCCGGGGTGGGGGACGCGGCTGTGGAGGCCATCAAGGACGCGCCGGCGCGGTTGTCGGGTGCCTCGGCCAAGGCCGGGGAGGTCGCGACGTCGGTGGCCGGGCGGGTCGCCGGGGTGGCGGAGACCGTGCAGTCGAAGATCGCGCTGGGGCAGTGGCAGGACGACGCGAAGGCGCTGCGCGGCAGGATCGCCGAGCCGGATCTGCGGGCCGCGCGGGAGAAGGCCCAGACGCTGCTGCTGATGCAGGTCGGCCGGGCCCTCGAAGTGGCCGGCAAGGCCGTGGAGACCTACGACGGCTACTCCGAGCGCGGCAAGTCGATCGTGGACCGGGTGCTGGCCGGGCGCACGAGCGAGGTCGAGGTCGTGACCGTCGAGCAGGAGCGGGCCGGCGGCGTCACCGTCGAGTCGGTCACCGTCGTGGTGGAGGACCTCGCCGAGACCGAGGACGCCGCCCAGGCCGAGAACAAGGCCGGGGACAAGGCCGAGGCCAAGGCCGGGTTCCTGGCCGACGAGCCCCAGGCCGAGGCCCCGAAGGCGGCGCCCAAGGCCGCGCCGAAGGCCACCGCCCGCAAGTCCACGGCCTCCCGGGCCAAGAAGGCCGACCAGGCCTGAGCCCCGGAAGCCCGAGGCCCAGAAGTGGGAACGCGCCCGCCGGTCGCGTACGTTGAACCATGACGAACGGCGGGCCCCCGGGCCCGAAACCCTCATCGACGTGACAAGGAGGAGGACGACGGCATGATCGGCTCCGCATTGCGCGACGGTCTCCACAGCTTCGTCTCCCTGATCTCCCTCGCGGTGCTGGTCGGGCAGATCGTCGTCCTGATCGACGCCGCCAGCAAGCGCGAGGACGCCTACCGCGCGGCCGGCAAGCTCACCAAGCAGGGCTGGCTGATCATCCTCACCGTGGCGGTCGCCGCGAACCTGCTGCTGGGCCTGCTGTTCACCATCATCGGCGTGGTCGTCGCGATGGTGTACTGGGTCGACGTCCGCCCGGCGCTGAAGGAGGTCTCCGGCAGCAACCGCCGGGACAACCAGCGCCAGGGCCCCTACGGGCCGTGGTGACCGCGCTCCGCACACTGACGCTTTCGTACGCCGGCCCGGAGGGTGCCGGCGCCGCGCCCGAATACATCGCCGAATACGCGGTCCTGGGCGGCCCGGCCTCCAGCCGTCCGGTCTCCAGCAGCCCGGTCTCCAGCCGTCCGGTCCCGAGCAGCCCGGTCCCGAGCAGCCCGGCCCCCGACGGCCCCCACCCTCCGACCACCCTCTTCCTCCACGGCCTGGCCGGCTCCATCCAGGACACCCGGCCCCTGGCCTCCGGCCTGCCCGGCCGCAAGGTGTTCGTGCACCTCCCCGGCCACGGCCGCTCCACCGGCCCGGACCCGCTCTCCTACGACGCCCTGGCCGCCGCCGCGCTCGCCGTCGCCGACCACGAACACGCCACCGCCGCCGTCGGCGTCTCGCTCGGCGCCGCGACCCTGCTGCGGATCCTGGCCCGCGACCCCGGCCGCTTCGAGCGCGTCGTGCTGTACCTCCCGGCCGTCGCCGACGTCCCCCGCGCCCCCGAGTCCGTGGCCCCGCACCGCGCGCTGGCCGACCGCCTCGCGGCCGGCGACGCCGACGGCGTGGCCGCCGCGCTGCTGCGCACTCAACCGACCGCCGTCCGGACCGGCCTCGTGGCCCGCACCTGGGCCGCGCGCCGCGCCAAGGAGCTGCTCGCCGAGCTCGCCGCCAGCGGCGACGATCCCCGCCGCTGGCTCCCGCTGGCCGCCGCCGTGCCGCTGGAACCGGCGGACCTGCCCCGGCTGCACGAGGTCCGCGCCCCGGTCCTGGTGATCGGCCAGGAAGGCGACACCGCGCATCCGTCCGCGATCGCCCGCCAGGTCGCCGCCGCGCTGCCGACCGCGCGCCTGGTGGTCTTCGACGAGCAGGGCGCGTTGTGGGGCCATCGCACCGAACTCAGGGATCTGATGGCCGGTTTCCTCCGCGATCCGCTCGGCGCGGACCCGGTCCGGAGCTGATCGGCGGCACCGCGCGCCCTCCGCAGGCACCGTCATTTCCCGGCGTCGACCTGCGATTTCATTTCTCAGGGTTTTCTCACAGCCGTCTCAGCGAATCCCAGGGGCGGCCGGGCCATAGTGGTCTCACCCCCGAAAAACCCGGGAGAGCCCGACTCCCGGACGGTGTGGCTGCTGACGAGACGGCCACGCTGGGCCCCGGTCCTGACGGACCGGGGCGTCGGGTCAAGGCTTGAAGACCTGGCGGTGGGTGGACCGGTGGGGGCGCCGTTCGCGGCGTCTGGCGTGTGTGTGTATGTGTGTGGGACGCAAGACCCGGACCGTCCGTCCGGCGAGACCGCTCAGCCCTCCTCCCTGAGCAGCGGTGACGCCGGACGGGCGGTTTGGTGTGCAGGGCCGTTCCGGCGCCCCGGACCGGTCATCCGGTTCGGTGTTTTCCCGCTTCCCGGCCCTTCTTTAAAGACGCCTTAACCAACGCGTGCTCTGATGTCGTGACGCGCTGCGGCACGGGCAAGCCTGGGACGCCCAGCCGCGGCGCGCACCCATCGGGCTCCTCACACCTGCCGCGCCCGCCGCGCGCCCGCCGGGCTCTCCACCGGCTCGGCCAGATGGCCCCGCGCCAGCAGGGTCAGCGCCTCCAGCAGCACCGGCCGCAGCTCCTCCGGCAGCGAGCCGAGCGCCTCGGCGTGCACCCGGTCCACGACCGCCTGGCTCCGCTTCGCCATCTCCGCGCCGGCGTCCGTCACCGCGATGATCCGGGCCCGCCGGTCGGTCGCCGACGGCCGCCGCTCGGCCAGTCCGGCCTGCTCCAGCGCGTCGACCGTGACCACCATCGTGGTCTTGTCCATGTCGCCGATCTCGGCGATCTGGATCTGCGTGCGCTCCTCCTCCAGCGCCTTCACCAGCACGCAGTGCATGCGCGCGGTCATGCCGACCTCGGCGAGCGCCGCCGCCATCCGGGTGCGCAGCACGTGGGAGGTGTGGTCCAGCAGGAACGACAGGTCCGGCGAGGGGCAGTCCGCGATGTCGCCGGAGAACGCGGGGGCCAGAGAGGTCATGGCCGCCAGTCTACTCCGGCAGAACTCTTCCGATAGATCTTCCCGAGAAAGATTGTCTACTTCAAAACTATCCGCTAACGTCGTTCCTGTTCGCGTCCCCGGTCTTCCCGGTCCCCAGGAGTGATCCCATGTCCCACACGTCAGGCACGTCAGGTTCCCCGGCCGGCGCCCAGCGCCTGGCGCTGGCCGTCATCGCGGCCAGCGCGCTGATGGCGGTGCTCGACGGCAGCATCGTGACGGTCGCGATGCCGACCATCCAGGCCGACCTCGGCTTCTCCCCGGCCGGGCTGAGCTGGGTGATGAACGGCTACCTGCTGGCCTTCGGCGGCCTGCTGCTGCTCGCCGGGCGGCTCGGCGACCTGGTCGGCCGCAAGCGGATGTTCCTGGCCGGGACCGCGGTGTTCGTCGCCGCCTCGGCGCTGGCCGGCGTCGCGGACTCCCCCTCGGCCCTGGTCGTGGCCCGGATCCTGCAAGGCATCGGCGGTGCCGCGGCCTCCGGGGTGAGCTTGGGCATCCTGGTGACGCTCTACACCGAGCCGAAGGAGCGGGCCCGGGCGCTCGGGGTGTTCGCCTTCACCGGCGCCGCCGGGGCCTCGATCGGGCAGGTGCTCGGCGGGGTGCTGACCGAGTCGCTGAACTGGCACTGGAACTTCACGATCAACGTCCCGATCGGGGTGCTGACGCTGATCGGCGCGTGGAAGGCGATCCCGGACGACCGCGGCCGGGGGCTGCGCGCCGGCGTCGACGTGCTCGGCGCGCTGCTGGTCACCTCCGGGCTGATGCTCGCGATCTACACCGTCGTCGGCACCGCGGACCACGGGTGGGGCTCGGGCCGCACGCTCGGCCTCGGCGCGCTGGCCGCCTTGCTGCTGGCCGGGTTCTTCGTCCGCCAGGCCACGGCGGCCGACCCGCTGATGCCGCTGCGGATCCTGCGCTCGCGGGCCGTGGCGGGCGCGAACCTGGTGCAGATGCTGATGATCTCGGCGATGTTCGCCTTCCAGATCGTGGTGGCCCTGGACATGCAGAAGGTGCTGGGCTACGGCGCCACCAAGACCGGCCTGGCGATGCTGCCGGCGGCGCTGGCGATCGGCACCGTCGCGCTGGGCGTGTCGGCGCGGCTGATCGCCCGGTTCGGGGCCCGGGCCGTGATGATCGCCGGCCTGGTGCTGCTGACCGCCGCGCTGGCGCTGCTGCTGCGGCTGCCGGTGCACGCCGCCTACGCCACCGACCTGCTGCCGACGATGCTGCTGATCGGCGGCGGCGGCCTGGCCATGCCGGCGGCCGCCGGGCTGGGCATGACCGGCGTCCGCCCGCAGGACGCCGGGCTGGCCTCCGGGCTGTTCAACACCACGCAGCAGATCGGGGCCGCCACCGGCGCGGCGGTGCTGTCGACGCTGGCCGCCGGGCGGACCAGGGATCTGCTGGCCGAGGGCCGCGGCACGGCCGACGCGCTGGCCGGCGGCTACCGGGTGGCGTTCACGATCGGGGTCGCGCTGCTGGCCGCCGCGCTCGTGGTGACGGTCGGGCTGCTGCGGTCGGACCGGAACGCGCCGGAAGCGGCCGAATCAGCGGTCGCACCCGACCCGGCCGACCGGACCGAGCCGGCCGGCAGCACCGACAGCACCGACAGCACCGACAGCACCGACAGCACCGACCAGGATCTCGTACCGACCACATCCTGACCCCGGCTCCCTGCCTCAGCCTCAGCCCCTGCCCCAAGCCCCAGCCCTCACCCCTCGGCGCCGAGCGCGTCGAGGGGTCCCGGCGCCCGGATCCGCGACCGCAGGCCGAGCAGCCCGCCGAACACCGCGAATCCGGTGAACGCCGCGACCGCCTCGATCGCGACCGCCGGGAAGTCGAAGTCGCCGGTCAGCTGGTCCGGGAGCTTGAGCGTGAACCCGGCCGCGAACGAGATGACGGCCGCGGCCCGCCACGGATGGCGGCGCAGCTCCAGCCAGGAGATCAGCCGCGGCGTCCGCTCGACGGCCTCCGTCCAGCGCTCGACCACCAGCGAGTAGAGCCGCGCCGACCAGGTCCAGCGCCGCGCGAGGGCCTCGCAGCAGTCGGCGACGACGTCCAGCGTCGCCACGCCCTCCGACGGCTCGGCGCGCAACAGCGCCCTGACACTGAACACGGTCGCGACCGGCACGCCGAGCGCCACGAACGCGGACAGCGTCCCCACGAGCCGGCCCGCCCCGACGATGTTGCCCGCCGACACGACCGCGACCGGGATCAGCACCACCGTGGCCGCCGCCAACGCCCGCGCGGCGGTCGCCAGCCCCTGGGGCGGCCCGCCGAGCAGCCACGGCGCCACGACCGACAGCAGCAGCGCCGTCCCCGCGCAGAAGATGGCGACCTGCACCAGCAGCGCCGGGACGGCGTAGTAGAGGCGGCCGTCAGGCCACGGATGCGCCGGAGCGCCGCCGCGCAGCGCGAACCCGGCGGCGACGAAGGCCATGGCAACGCAGGCAGTCAGCGTCCAGGCCGCGGTCCGCGCGCTGTGCAGGGCACTGTCCCGGTTGAACTCGGCGGCGATCCGCTCTGGCGAGCCGAACCGCGCGGTCGCGGCGCGGGTGGCGGCCTGCGGCGTCAGCCCGGCGGCCTCCTCCTCGGCGACCAGGTCGGCCAGGTGCGCGGTCACCTCGTCGGCGATCCGCCGCCGGCCGCGCCGGCCGACCCGCAGCCGCCAGGCCAGGTCGTCCACGTAGGACTCGATCGATCGATAGGTCATGACGCCACCGTCCGCTCCGTCGGGCCGCCCGCTCCGAACACCCGCTCCACGGCGGCCGAGAACGACCGCCAGTCGTTCTGCCGCTGCTCGGCCGCACGGCGTCCGGCGGTCGTCAGCGCGTACACCCGGCGCCGCCGGCCGCCGACCTCCGACCAGCCGCTGGCCACCTGTCCGGCCCGCTCCAGGCGGTGCAGAGCCGGGTAGACCGAGCCCTCGGGCAGGTCGAAGAAACCGCCGCTGCGGTCCCGGAGGGCCTCGATGAGGCCGTAGCCGTGGGTCGGGCCGCCCCTGAGGACGGCCAGCACCAGGCCGTCGAGATGTCCGCGGATCAGGTCCTGGCTCATACCTAGAAATCCTAGGCTTAGGATTCCTCGGCATCAACCCCGGCGCCCGGCCGACCGCCGCCGGGCTCGCCGGATCCACGCCCGGTTCCCCGATTCGCCGGAACGGTTGTCGATTCCGGTGGGCGCCGTCCGACGTCCTCGGGAAGGCTGGAGCCACCAGCCCGATCCGCGTCCCGACGTCACGACCGAGGAGCACTGCCATGCCGAAGTTCATGGTCCTCATGCCCGGCGGCCCCGAGTCCGAGGCCGGGGCCATGCCGCCGCCGGAGATCGTCGCGGCCATGACCGCCTACAACGAGCAGCTGGCGAAGGCCGGAGTCCTGCTCGCGGCCGAGGGTCTGAAGCCGACGTCGGCCGCGGCCAAGGTGCGGTTCGACGACACCGAGCGCCGCACGGTCATCGACGGCCCGTTCACCGAGGCCAAGGAACTGGTGGCGGGCTACTGGCTGTTGGAGACCTCGTCGATGGCGGAGGCGCTGGAATGGGTGAAGCGGGCGCCGCTCGGCGGATGCGTGACGCTGGAGGTGCGGCCGATCTTCGACCCGGCCGAGCTCGGGCCGGAGTTCACCGCGGCGCTGACCGAGGCCGAGCAGCAGCTCGGCGAGTAGTGGACCGGACGGCGAGGCCGGGCTCCGGCCGGGCGCGGTCCCCGCCTGCCAGACTGGCCGGGTGGCGAAGGCGACAGGGACGAGGGCGGCGGCGGGAACGGCGGGAGCGGCGGCGGGCACAACGGCCGCCGGGGCCACCGATACCGCCGATACCGCCGGCACCGTCGAGGCGGTCTGGCGGATGGAGTCCGCGCGGGTCGTGGCCACCCTGGCCCGCTACACCGGCGACCTCGGCCTGGCCGAGGAGCTGGCGCAGGACGCGCTGGTCGCGGCGCTGGAGCAATGGCCGGCCGATGGGGTGCCGACCAGGCCCGGCGCCTGGCTGACCGCGGTCGCCAAGCGGCGCGCCGTGGACCAGTTCCGGCGCGCCGAGACCCTCCGCCGCAAGGTCGGCGAGCTGGGCCGGGAGCTGGAGATCGACGGCGAGGCCTACGAACCCGACCTCGACGCGCTCGACGCCGGGTCCGACGAGGCCATCGACGACGACCTGCTCCGCCTGGTCTTCACCGCCTGCCACCCGGTGCTGTCCGCCGAGGCGCGCGTGGCCCTGACGCTGCGCGTGCTCGGCGGGCTGTCCACCCCGGAGATCGCCCGCGCGTTCCTGGTCTCCGAGGCCACGGCCGCGCAGCGGATCGTCCGCGCCAAGCGCACCCTCGCCGACGCCGCCGTCCCGTTCGAGGCCCCCGACGGCCCGGAGCGCCGGCGGCGCCTGGAATCGGTGCTGGAGGTGGTCTACCTGATCTTCAACGAGGGCTACGCCGCCACCGCCGGCGACGACTGGCTCCGGGCCGACCTCTGCGCCGAGGCGCTGCGCCTGGGCCGCGTCCTGGCCGGGCTGATGCCGGCCGAACCGGAGGTCCACGCCCTGGTGGCGCTCATGGAGATCCAGGACTCGCGCCGCCACGCCCGCACCGGCCCGGACGGCGCACCGGTGCTGCTGCTGGACCAGGACCGGGCCAAGTGGGACTGGTCGCAGATCGAGCGCGGGCTGACGGCGCTGGCGCGGGCCGACGCCGTGTACGCGGCGGTCGGGGAGCCGGGCCCCTACCACCTGCAGGCCGCCCTGGCCGCCTGCCATGCCCGGGCCCGCACCGCCGAGGCCACCGACTGGCGCCTGATCGCCGACCTCTACGACCGCCTGGTCCACCGCACCCGCTCCCCCGTGGTCGAGCTCAACCGCGCGGTCGCGGTCGGCATGGCCGACGGTCCGGCGGCCGGGCTGGAGATCACCGAGGCGCTGGTCGGCCTGCGCGCCATGCAGGGCTACCACCTGCTCCCGAGCGTGCGCGGCGACCTGCTCCACCGGCTGGGGCGCTACTCCGAGGCCCGGGCCGAGTTCGAACGCGCCGCCGAGCTCACCGCCAACACCCGGGAGCGCGCGCTGTTGCTGGCGCGCGCCACCGCGTGCGGGAAGGCAGAACGCTGAGTCAGCTGTTCAGCGTCACGACGTCCGACATGCAGTCCGGCTGCGGGTGCCAGCCGTCGTTGCAGGACCCGGGGACGGACCCGGTGTCGAACTGGTCGCTGGAGACCACCTCGGAGGTGGTGCGGATGGTGCCGCCGTTCTCGTCGGGGATGGTGGTGACGATCGGGAACTCGGCGTGGCCGCCGGGCGGGATCGGGTCCAGGGTCATGTCGAACGACATCGGCTTGGTGGGGTCGTAGCGGTCCGGGATCCGCTTGCAGGAGGCCGCCGACCAGGTGTGGCCCTGGCACTCCCAGCCGGTGGTGCGCACCACGACGTTGGTGGCGGTGTTGGGCCCGTGGTTGGTGACGATCATGTCGTACTCCAGGCCGTTGTCGTCGACCAGGATCGGACCGTTGTGCGTGATGGTGAGCCGGATCAGGCCGTTGCAGGGGGAGCCGGCGTAGGCCGGCGCCGCGCCGGCGACGACCGTGCCCGCGGACAGGGCCAGGGCGGCGGTCCGGATCAGGGTTCGCAGAGTCATGGGTCACAGCTTCGGGGGCCGGGTCCCCGGGGGCCGCATTCGGTGGGGCCGAAAGGATGAATGTCCGCTGTAGTCGGCCGCGTCACGGCCGACCAGTGGGTTTCCGAACGAAATGCGGCGTTTGAATGGCCGCATGCTCCGCCATGACAGAGTCACCACCCGCCGTCGCGCGCGCCACCGCGCCGCCGTCGCCGCCATGCTGTCCGTCTCCGCCGGCGCCTGCCTGCTCGCCGCGGCCGCGACCGGTCCGGCCACCGCCTCCGGCAACGCGGCCGCCGCGCCGTGGATGACCACCGGCACCACCGAGAACCACGGCCTGATGTTCGAGACCTTCTCGCCGGACGGGAAGATCACCCTCGCGCACGGCGGTCCGGACCACGCACCGAAGGCCCTGCCGGTTCCCAAGAACCTGCGCCCGGCTCCCGGCGCGGTGGCGACCGCGGCCACCCCGACCGTCATCCCGATGCACGACAACGGGCGCCACGACAACCGGATCGACCTGGTCTTCGTGGGCGACGGCTACCTGGCCTCGGAGATGCCGATCTTCGCGCAGTCGGCGGAGAACGCCTGGCAGTCGCTGATGGCGTACGAGCCGTTCAAGACCTACCAGAACTTCTTCGACGGCTCCCGGGTCGAAGTGCCCTCGCCGGTGTCGGGCATCTCCAACGACCCGACCAACGGCATCGTCCGGCAGACGCCGCTGGGCATGCACTTCTTCTGCCACGACATCGACCGCCTGCTGTGCGTGGACACCAACGCGGCGCAGACCTACGCGAACCTGCTGCCGGGCATCAACCACGTGGTGTCGATCGCGCACACCACCACCTACGGCGGCGCCGGCGGCTCGATCACCACGCTGGCCGGCGAGAACCAGTTCTCGACCAACGTCATCGTGCACGAGATGGCCCACACCATCGCCGGGCTCGGCGACGAGTACCAGGTGCCGTTCGACACCTCGACCGGCGCCGAGGCCGGGCCGCTGGCCAACGTCACCTCCCGGACCGAGGACTACCTGAAGACCAACCACCACAAGTGGTGGCGCTGGCTCGGCAAGCCGAGCGCCGACGGCAGCACCGTCGGCGACTACGCGGGGGCGAACTACTACGCCGCGGGCTTCTACCGCCCCTCCCTGGACTCCGAGATGCGGACCCTGGGCAAGCCGTTCAACCCGCCGTCGATCGAGGCGCTGATCGAGTCCTTCTACGTGAGCCGCTACACCAGCGGCTCGATCGACCCGATCGACTCGGTGACCCCGGCGCCGACGCCCGACGGGATCGTGGACCGCTCCAACGTCACGCTCAAGGCGAGCCTGATCCCGCTGGTCGGCCAGGACTACACCGTCTGGTGGGGCATCGGCGGCGTGGCGGTGCCGGGCACGCTGGGGTCGACGAGCCTGGACCTGAACACCGCGCCGTTGAAGCCCGGGTGGAACCAGGTCAGCATCTACGTCGTGGACAACAACCCGGCGGTCATCGACGAGGACTTCCGGTCGGCGAACATGACCAAGACCCGGCTGTGGTGGGTGTGGGGCGGCTGATCGCCCGCTGACCAGTCTCCGAACACTCAGTCTCCGAACGCTCAGGGCCGCTCGGGCCAGTGCCGGCCGAGCGGCTCTTTGCTGCGCAGAAGCGGGTCGGTGATGCCGTCCCAGCAGGCCAACGACGCGGAGTCCCACCCTGCGAGCTGGGATCCCGCCTCGTAGGCCGACTGGAAGAACTCCAGTGCGCAGCCCACCGGGTCGTCGTGCTTGCGCGCGTCGTCATAGGAGTAGTTCGCTGTGTGGCTGCCGCGCGCGGGAACCCATAGCGCCGTGTCCGGACGCAGAGTCTCCGCCTCGATCCCCTTCGGCTCGGGATACGTATAGGAGTAGAAGGTGGGCTCCGGCGTGTTGGGGTCGCCGTACCAGAACCCGGAGCTGATCTGCTCCCGGGAGTAGGACTCGCGGGTGGCGTCGTCCATGCCTTCGGGGGCGGGGATCTGCCGGGGCGAGTAGCGCTGGGTGGCGATGTCGAAGGAGTGCCAGAAGATCTGGACCGGGCTGACCTTCCCGGAGAACGCCGCGCCGAACTCCTCCAGGATCCGCCCCACCTGGCTGAAGACCCGGAACGCCTGGTGCGCGTGCTCCGGCACATAGGTCTTGTGCTCGGTGTCCTGCGCGAACGGCCGGTCCTTGTCGGGCTGGTCGTACGGATACGGCTTCGCGATGTGCGGGTCGATGTCCAGGGAGCGCAGCGCGTCCTGGGTCTGCGCGTAGAAGGACGCCACGGTCTGGTCGGTCAACGGGACCACCGCCTGCCCGCCGTGGTCGGTGTCGATCCGCAGCACGTGGTCGAAGAAGTCGAACTCGCACGTGAACAGCGGCCCCTGCCGCGCGCTGCCGAGCTCGACCGTGGACCACCCGCGCGGCCGGTTGCGCAGGGTGATGTGCCACCAGTGGTTGCGGCGGACCCCGCGGGCCAGCGCCACCTTCCCGACGATCTGCAAGTAGCGGTGCAACGTCTCGCGAGTGGGCTGCCACTCCTCATAGGGGAGCGCCGGGAGGACTTCCGTCGGGATCGCGGTCGACTCGGTCATGCCAGCGAGCCTAAGCGCGGATCCGCTTCGGCGCTTGTCGGCTCAGATCGCTGAGCGGACCGCCCCGACCGGCAGGCCTCCGCCGAGCAGCGGCGACTCCGCGAACCGGGCCAGCACCGGCGCCTCGACGCCGAGCCGCCGAAGTGCCGCGACCAGCACCGGGCCCACCGCCCGCCGCTCGTGGTCGCCGTCACCGACCTTCAGCGCCACCGCGCGGCCGTCCGGCAGCGCGACCGCCTGCACGCCCTCGGCGCCGCCCTTGGCCAGCAGCCCGGGGACCCCGGCCATCAGATCGGTGTCGAGGCGGTCGGTGCCCGAGACGTAGTCGGGGTGCGCCCGCATCGCGTCGGCCACCCGGCGCTCGGGCGAGGACGGCACGGCCAGCACCGCGGCCCGGAAGGCGCGGGCCAGGCCGATCAGCGAGATGCCGTGCAGCGGGGCGCCGCAACCATCGACGGCGTCGTAGCGGACCGGCTCGCCGGCCAGCCGCGCCACCGTGTCCCGCGTCGCGCGCTGGAGCGGATGCGCCGGATCCAGGTAGCCCGCGGTCGGCCAGCCGTTGTGCACGCAGGTGGCCAGCATCGCGGCGTGCTTGCCGGAGCAGTTCATGGTGATCCGCTGCTTGCCGCCCCCGGCCCGGACCATCGCCAGCTTCGCGGCCTCGGCCAACGGCCAGTCCGGCGGACAGGCCAGGTCGTCCTCGGCCAGCCCGGCGCCGGCCAGGATCTTGCGGACGCCCTCCAGATGGAACGGCTCGCCGGCGTGCGAGGCCGCGGCCAGTGCCAGCAGCTCGCCGTTCAGGTCCAGGCCCTGCTCCAGCATCGCCACCGCCTGCATCGGCTTGTTGCTGGAACGCGGCAGCATCACCTCGGCCGCGTCCCCGTACTCGAAGGCCACCGAGCCGTCGGCGGCCAGGGCCACCAGGCGGCCGTCGTGCCACCCCTCGGTGAAGCCGGAACGGACTATCTCGGCCAGCGGGACGACACCTTGCGCGGTCATGTGTGGTGCTACTCCATCTTCTGCTCCTCATTGAGCAGATCGTCGACGGTTGCCTGCCCCTCACGGTAGCGGCGGGCCAGCTCGGCCGCGAACCGGTCGACGACCCCCTGCGCGATGTGCCGGTACTCCGAGACCTCCTGCTCGAAGTCCTTCAGCGCCAGCCGGGCCTCGCCCAGCCGCGCGTCGGACAGGTCGAGCACCATCGCCGGCCCGGCGGCGTCGATCCGCTCCTCCATCCGCGAGCGGTACTCGCCGGGATCCGGGTCCGGGACGATGTCCATGTGCCTGGGCGAGCGCGCGTTGGCCGGCGGGTCGTCGGCCAGGATCGCCGCCAGGGACTCCACCAGGCGCGCCTCGGACCCGGCGGCCCGGCGCCGCAGCTCGGCATCGATTATGTCGATCCGCCCGTGCAGCACGCGCCGCAGGTAGGAGAGCTCGGACTCCTCCCGCAGCGCGTCGCCGCGCTCCCGCCGGATCGTGGCGACGTCGAGGGCCTCGACCTCGCCGGCCGACCGGCGTGCGGCGGCCAGGACGCGGTCGAGTCTGGTGGCTTGGGTGCCCATAACAGCATCGTTCCATGGGCGGGAATAGTGCGGATCGAGGTTGGCCCGATCGCCACCCGATCGCGACGGCCGGTACGTGCGACCGGCGGACTCCGGACTCAACCACCGACCTGAGGATGGGCTGTTCAGGACACCGGATGATGCGGATATCAACGGCTCGGAGCGCGGCGCCGTCTCACGCTTCGAACGGCGGGAAACACGGGCTCTGACATGAAATCGCCGGCCGCGGACGCCGGGGCTCGGAGCGGGAGCCTTCGGCGGCCTTCGGGCCGACGCGCTACTGGGCCCGGAGCATTCCTGGGACCGACGCACTTCTGGGCTCGACGCGCACCGGAGCCGGCATACCCGGGCGATCCGGCGCGCTCCCGGACCCGGCCCGTCCCCGCGATCCGGCGGCCAGGCCCGGCCCGGCCCCGGCCCCCTACCTCCCGGCCCGGAACGCCGGCCGCCGGTTGGCCCCGGTCTCCGGTGCCACGACGACCTCCTGCGCGGCCGGTACTCCGTCGGCCGTCAGCTGCTCCTCGACCGGCGTCGTCCGCTTGACCAGCGCCATCGCCACCGGGCCGAGCTCGTAGTGCCGAGCCGCCGACGTGACGTGGCCGACCACCCGGCCGTCCCCGGTCGTCACCTCCGCGCCGTGCGCGGGCAGGTGCTCCGGTGTGCCGTCGAGGTGCAGGAACACCAGGCGCCGCGGCGGGTGGCCGAGGTTGTCCACGCGCGCCACCGTCTCCTGGCCCCGGTAGCAGCCCTTGTTGAGGTGCACCGCGCCCGGGTGGTCCTCGGTGGCGATCCAGTCGACCTCGTGCGGGATGGTCCGGTCGTCGGTCTCCAGGCCGACCCGGGGCCGGTGCGCGGCGATCCGCAGGGCCTCGTAGGCCCACATCCCGGCGGGAGCCCCGGCGCCGCCGTCCTCGGCGAACGCGGCCAGGCGCTCGCGCGGCAGGAACAGCTCGTGCCCGAGGTCGACCTCGCGCGCCAGGACCCCGTCCGGAACCGGACCGGTGGTGAGAACCACGGCGTACTGGTCCGTGACGTCCTGCGGCTCGACCCGCATCATGAAGCGCATCTTCTCCAGGAACGCCAGGAGCTCCGGCGCGGTCCCCGGTTCCACGTGGAACCACGTCGCCTCGCCATCGTCGACGAGGTAGAGCGCGTGCTCGACCCGGCCCTGCGGAGACAGGATGAGCGCCTCCACGGCCTCCCCCGGCCGCAGCCGCTCCAGATGCTGGCTGGTGAAGGAGTGCAGCCAGGTCAGCCGGTCCGGCCCGGAGACGCGCAGCACACCCCGGTGCGACAGGTCGACGAACCCGGTCCGTTCCTCCGCCAAGCGCCGTTGCTCGCCGTGCGGATCGCCGTAGTGCGCGGCGACTCCGGCGTCCGGCGGATCGGCCGCGACGGCGGTGGGCAGGGTCAGCAACGGGCTCGTCATGGTTCCAGTCTCTCCTATCGCAAAGCGCCTGCTACGCTGCCGTTCTCCCGGTGCGGCGCGACCGCTGTTCAGCAGCGGTGCGGCCCACGGGGTTCACAGGTTTCACCAGTGCAACGCACAGGGCGGGGAAATCCATGGCAAGGCCGACGGTCGTCGCGTGGGCGGCGTGCGCGGTACTGACCTTGGCCGGTTCGCTGACGGTGGGCGGGATCGCGGCGGCGAAGGTCCGGGAGGAGCCGCGACTGGCGCCCGCGTCGCCCGCTCCCGCGCTCACGGCACCGGCGCAGGCGGCGGCACCGGCAGCGGCTCCCGGCGAACAGACAGTCCTGCCGGCGGCGGTGAACGCAGCTGGTGAGGTGACCACCGCGGGCTCCGCGGCCGGATCCGCTAAGGCCGGCGGCTCTATAACCCAGAGCGAACTGGACGCCTTCCTCGCCGCGCACAGCACAGCCCTTAAGGGAAAGGACCGCGCAGCCTTCCTGGCCGCCGTCGACCCCAAAAACGCGGACCTGCTCAAGCAGCAGGGACAGCTGTACGACAACCTCCAAAAGATCCCGTTCGCGTCGGCCGCCTACCGGTTCGGCAGCATGGACGGCGGTGAGAGCACCTTCGCGCAGGGCGCACAGGCAACCGTCGCCGTGAACTTCGACCACCAGATCACGGGCGTGGACACCGCCCCGGTCGAGGAGCAGTACCGCTGGACGGTCGTCCGAGGCGCCACCGGCCTCCAGGTCACAGCCGTGGACGCCCCCACGAACCGCCGCGGGTACCCCGCCCCGTGGGACTCCATAGCGAACCTGACCGTGCTGACCCGCAAGCACGTCGTGATCATGGCGGACGACACCTCGTCCAGCTTCGCCAAGAGCCGCGCCGACGCCCTTGAGAGCGACGCGCAGTACGACTTCGCGCACTGGACCGGCGGTACCGGGACC
The DNA here is from genome assembly GCF_039531695.1 of Catenulispora yoronensis. Taxonomy (NCBI): domain Bacteria; kingdom Bacillati; phylum Actinomycetota; class Actinomycetes; order Catenulisporales; family Catenulisporaceae; genus Catenulispora; species Catenulispora yoronensis. The sequence continues at coordinate 91,600 of NZ_BAAAQN010000002.1, read as the reverse complement.
GCACCGGGATTCGCGGTCTTCCTGACCTCGAACCGCGACACCTACGAGGGCATCTACGACCAGGGCCGCGACGAGTCGGTCGGCGTCACCGTCCCCATGCCCGCCGTCTCGGACCCGTCGAGCGCCGGCGGCACCTATCCCAGCTCCCGGATAGCGATCGACACGACGCACTACAAGAACCTCGATCCGGCCGACGCCGACATCATCTTCAAGCACGAGATGACCCACGCGATGATCGATCCGTTCGAGAACTTGAGCGGGCGGTCCGAACAGGATCACCTCTGGGTCGTGGAAGGGTTCGCCGAGTGGGAGTCGCAGCGGATGTACTCCCCCACGGAGCTGCTGTACGACGGCGACACCCTCCACGCCTACGCGACCAAGCACGGAGCGCCTAAGGCCCTCCCCACAGACGCGCAGGTCTACAGCTCGGACTCGGACGCTTCCTCTCTGGGCTACTTCTACTCGCACATGGCGATGCGCTACATGGCCGGCAAGTGGAGCCCCGAGAAGGTGGACCAGTTCGTGTTGTACGTCTACAAGAACGCCACCTCGGCGACCTGTGTGGACGACGCCATGAAGAACGTCCTCAGTACTACGACAGACCAGTTCACGCAGGGATACGCGTCCTGGTACCGGAGTTCGCTATGAGTGGGAACGTACTACGCGGGCCTGTACTGCCGAGCCTTATAGCGATCGGCGTGCTCGCCGCCTCCGTTGCCGGGACCATCGCGCTGACGGGGAAGGACAGCACCGCGTCCGCGTCCTCGCCGACGCGAACCGCGCCACCGCCAGTGCGGAACGCCGCATGGGTCGTCAACGGCGCCCACGACGCACCGTCGCTCAGCGCGCTGACCGGCTTCTGGATCGGTCCGGACGTCGTCGTCCGCGGCGGCGTCGACGGACTGCACGCCATGAAGCGCGCCGACGGCTCCCCCGCCTGGGACCTCCCGGCACCGGGCGGCGGCGACGTCTGCGGAATGTCGGCGGGCGTGGACGCGGGCGTCGGCATCGTCGCGACGCAGGGGACGGCGCAGACCCGGGTCAACGCCGCCTCCGAGTGCGCGGTGATCTCCGCGATCGACATCGCCAGCGGCAAAGTCCTGTGGACGACGCCGGCCTCGATGTCGTTCGGCGATCCGGACGCCGGAGCCGCGGACTACGCGGCGGCCGGCGGAATGGCGATCATCGACTCGGACCGCGCCACCGCCGGGACCGGGATCGTCGCGCTGGACTTGAAGACCGGCGAGCAGAAGTGGAAGCACCCCGGGGACTGTGAGCATCGGCCGCACGCGTTCGCCGTGTCCGGCACGAAGGTGGCGATAGCGGAGGTCTGTTCGGGGCAGCCGCAGGCCACGGTGAAGGTGCTCGACGCCGCGACCGGGGCGGAGGTGCCCAACGCGGCGGTCCCCGCCGGCGCGGCGATGGCAGGGGTGTCGCATCCGGAGATCGTGAGCGCGGATCCGGTGGTCGCCGTCGACGACGGCACCACCCCGAAAGCGCTGAGCTTCGGCGGCGTCGCGACCCCGGTCGCCGTCTCCGGGCTCGACGGGCTGATGGCGGCGCTGACTGCGAACGCCGCGACGCGGGCCCAGGTCGGCGTCGGCGCGGGTGTGCTGTGCGCGGGCGGGCACCAGGCGGCGTGCTGGGGCGCCGACGGGAAGGCCGTCGCTCCCCGCGGACTGCCGAACGCCGCCGCCGAGCACCACGACGTGTACGCGGTGGTCGGGAACGCGGACGTGGCGCGGGTGGTGACGACCGGCGTGCCGGGGCACCCGCGGGCGTCGCTGTGCCGGGTGGCCGGCGACGGCGGCGTGGTGGTCGAGGCGGATCTCTCCCAGGCGGTCTCCGACTACCTCGGCAAGAGCGGGAACCCGGGCTCGTACTCCGTGTACGGCGACGCCAAGGACCTGTTCCTGCTGGATCCGCATCCCAACGGCCGGGCGGCGGTCATCGACGTGCGGTTGGGCTGAGGGGCGGCCGGCAGAGGCCGTCAGCGGCCGTCAGGGATTTCCAGGGGACGTCAGTAGCCGTCAGGCGGTCTCGTCGTCGCTCTCGGCGGCGGCCGCCGCGGCGGCAGCGCAATCGGCGCAGTTGCCGAACACCGCGAGATGCCGGACGTCGGTCTCGAAGCCGTAGTCGGCCCGGAGCCGGTCGACCAGCGGCCCGGCCGCCGAGTCCGCGGCCTCGACGATCCGGCCGCAGCCGCGGCAGACCAGGTGGACGTGCGCGGGCTGGTCGGCGGTGTGGTAGATCTGCGCGCCGTGGCCCAGGTGCGTGTGGGTGACCAGCCCGAGTTCCTCAAGCAGTTCGAGGGTCCGGTAGACCGTGGACAGGTTCACCCCGCGGGCGGTCCGGCGGACCTCTTCGCAGATCGCCTCCGGCGTGGCGTGGTCCAACGACGCGATGGCCTGCAGAACGAACTGACGCTGCGGCGTCAGGCGGTAGCCCTTCGCACGCAGCTCATTGGTGAGGTCCGTGGTCGCGGTCTCCATACCTCCACTATCCCACCGGACGGGGACAGCCTCAGCCACATAAAGTGCGCGGGACGGCTCGCGGACCCCGTGCCGGACCGGTCGCGATTCGCTAGTTCGTCGCCTTGAGCTGGGCGGACAGGTGCGACTGCATCGGCTGGCCCATCGCCGCCATGTCGAACGCCCATAGCAGGTCGCCCTGGACCAGACCGTAGAGCCGGTGGCCCGCGGTGTACTCCTTGGCGGTCTCGGTGCGCGCGACGACGTCGGTCCGCAGCTCGACCTTCGCGCCGTCGGCCTCGCCGACCCAGATCTCGGAGATGCCGGTCGGGTGCGCGAGGGTCACTTCGAGCAGCGTTCGGGTGGTGCCGGCGGTGCCGTTCTCCTCGGTCCGCTTCTGCGGACGCCAGTAGCCGGACTCCTGGGCCAGCGGCCGGACCTGGTTGCCCTCGTCGTCCAGCAGCCAGGACCGGGACCCGTACTTGAGGAAGGGCTTTTCCGGCGTGTAGGAGAAGACCACCTCTTGTCCGAAATTGAAGGACTCGATGGTCGGATAGCCGCCGACGCCGGCGCCCGCCCAGGTGCCGAGCAGGAAGGCCAGGGGAACGCAGTCGGGGTGCAGGTCCGAGGGGATCTCCAGAGGCATGACGGCCGGCCCCTTCCCGCTCTAGCCCTGGCCCTTGAAGAGGCGCAGGACGACGAAGGAAGCGAACCAGAGAACCAGCACGGCCACCAGGACCAGGAGGATGTCGAAAAGGGTCTGCACGCTCATGATCTGGAGTCTAGCGGAGGGGCGGGAGCGCGACTTGGTGAGGTTGGTCTCGGGGAGTGAACCCGGGAACCGGCCGCCGGCCGACCCGATCCCCGCCGCCGCGAGGGGCCGCGGATCGGCGCCGGACACGACGACGCCCGCCGCCGATTGCTCGGCGGCGGGCGCTCCCCTCATACGTCCTGCGCTGTACGTCTTGCGCTGTACGTCCTACGTTGTCCGTCCCGCGCTGTCGCGGTCAGACCGCGAGGGCGACCTCGGCGACCTCACCCAGGGTGGCCTCGACGGTGGCGTCGACCGTGCCGCCGGGGACCAGGGCGCGGACGGTCCAGGTGCCGGGGGCCGCGAAGAAGCGGAAGCCGCCTTCGGGGCTGGTGGGGACCTCGGCGGTGAACTCGCCGCCGGCGTCGAGCAGGCGCACGTAACCGGTGACGGGGCTGCCGTCCCGCGAGACCGCGCCCTGGATGACCGTTTCCTTCGCCACGTCCACTCCTTCGATGCTGTATCCGCCTGCGGGGGCTCCGCACGAGTCCGTCACTGCTGGCCGCCTTCCGGGCTGCCCGGCGCGGTGCCGAGGGCGACGGGGACGCCGACCAGCGACCCGTACTCGGTCCAGGAGCCGTCGTAGTTCTTCACGTTGGCCTGGCCCAGCAGCTCGTGCAGCACGAACCAGGTGTGGGCCGAGCGCTCGCCGATGCGGCAGTAGGCGATGGTGTCCTTGGCCAGGTCCACGCCCTCGGCCTCGTACAGCGCGGTGAGGTCGGCGTCGGACTTGAAGGTGCCGTCGTCGTTGGCCGCCTTGGACCACGGGATGTTCGCCGCGGTGGGCACGTGGCCCGGACGCTGGCTCTGCTCCTGCGGGAGGTGGGCCGGGGCCAGCAGCTTGCCGGAGTACTCGTCGGGGCTGCGGACGTCGACCAGGTTGCTGCTGCCGATCGCGGCCACGACGTCGTCGCGGTAGGCGCGGATCGACTGGTCCTGCGGCTGCGCGGTGTAGGAGGTGGCGGCCCGCGACGGGACCTCGGCCACCAGCTCGCGCGACTCCAGCTCCCACTTCTTGCGGCCGCCGTCGAGCAGCTTCACGTCGCCGTGGCCGTAGAGCTTGAAGTACCAGTACGCGTAGGAGGCGAACCAGTTGTTGTTGCCGCCGTAGAGGACCACCGTGTCGTCGTTGCCGATGCCGCGCTCGGAGAGCAGGGCCGCGAACTGCTCCTGGTTGACGAAGTCGCGGCGGACCGGGTCCTGGAGGTCGCGCTTCCAGTCGATCCGGACAGCGTTGCGGATGTGGTTCTTCTCGTAGGCGGCGGTGTCCTCGTCGACCTCGACGAGGACGACCTTCGGGTCGTCCAGGTGCGCCTGGACCCAGTCGGCGTCGACCAGGACGTCGTTGCGACTCATGGGAGTCCTCCGGATGGTTCGGGGTTCGGATCGGAGTGGGGTGAGGCCCGGGCCGCCTGGTTCGGCGGGGTACGGGCACGCGGAAGCAGGAGCGTGTCCATCATGGGTCCGCGCTGAAACGAAGGGCATTTCTTGAGGGCCTGACCGGGCGATTCACGCCAGGCGTCCGGACCCCGGCACCGGGATCAGGGAAGCGGCCGACCCTTCGGGGTCAGCGCATTCGACACAGGCAGGCGGCGACGCGGCACAGATCGACTGCGCGTCGCTTGGTGAAATCCGCCTGCTGCTTCATACAAGCGATGCTAGAGAGGGCTCGGGGCGGTGTCACGTATGTACCGCACTGTGAGACGCCGGTCTTAAGTTTCGCGCACACCGCTGGTCATGAGCCCATCGGGACCGAGATGTCGTAGCCGTGATCGTCGACCCGGACCTCGAAGTGATCGATCTGGTCCGGCGTCAGGTTGGTGGCGGCCGGGATGTCGATCTGCTTGCCCACCGACTTCCAGCTGGAGAGCTGGAATTTGTTCTGCTGTTTGTCGTAGACGAACAGCGTACAGACGGTGTGCGTCGGCGCGCCGCTCATCTTGGCGTCGACCCAGGTGCCCCAGCCGCGGCTCTCGTACGAGATCTGCGCGGTGACGCCGCTCTGCGTGACCGCGGGCAGCGCGGTGGACGCCGGCGCCCGCGCCGGAGTGCGGTGCTGCCCCATCGCGTAACCGCCGCCGAGCAGCGCGAGCACGGCCAGCCCGCCGGCGGTGCCCAGGACCAGGCGCCGCCGCAGCGGCTTCAGTGCCGGAAACCGCTTCTTGACTGCCGGAAACCGCTTCTTGGGCGGCGCCGGCTCCGGCATCGGGGCGCCGACCAGGCCGATGTCCATGATCCGCTTCACCCCGACGAACGAGGTGTACTCCGCCTGGCACTCCGGGCAGTCGGCCAGGTGCCGGCGCACTTCCCGGGCCTCGTCCGGGTCCAGGGCGCCCAGTGCCAGCGCCCCGATGGAGAACTTCAGGTCCTCGCGGTCGCACAGCTCCCGATTCACGGCTTGATCCCCCGTTCCTCGAAAGCGGTCCGCAGCGCGCGCAGCGCATAATACGTGCGCGACTTGACGGTACCCGGGGGAATGCCCAGCACTTTCGCCGCCTCGGCGACCGACAACCCCTTGAAGTAGGTCTCCCGCAGCACGGCCCGGTGGTCGGGGCTCAACGTCGTCATGGCCTCCGCCACCTCCCATCCCAGCAGGATCCGATCGTGGTCGTCCTCGACGACGGCGCCGCGCGCCGCCGCCAGATGCAGCCCTTCCTCCCCGACCTCCTGCGGCCGGGAGCGACGGGCCCGCGCGTGGTCCACCACGATGTTCCGGGCGACCGTGCACAGCCAGGCCCGCGGCGAGCCGCGGTCCGGCGCGAACGCCTCGGAGTGCTGCCAGGCCCGTAGGAACGTCTCCTGCACCACGTCCTCGGCCTGCGACCGGTCGCCGTTGGTCAGTTTGAGGACGTACCCGAGCAGCGGGCCGGCATGGTCCGCATAGAGCGATCTGAGGCGCTCCGCGTCCGCGCTCGCGACGTCCACACCAGGGACACGCAAGGGCGGCGGGTCCGGTTCAATTCGCCTCCACCACGCCACAACACCGCATGATGGCACTGACTGTGCTCCCGCGGCACCTCTTCGCATCCGCCCGGGCTTGAACCGCCGCCGGATCCGGGCCGTGTCATCTGTATGAAACGCACAGCACTCGTCTCCGGGGTCGCGGCGACGCTGCTGGTCACCGTGGCCGCGTGCTCGTCGGGCACGTCCGGCTCGGCCGGCTCAGCAAGCTCCTCCGGCTCGCCCGCCCCGTCTGTAACCTCGTCCTCGCCGATGTCGGCGGGCACCATCACGATCGCGAGTTTCGCGTTCTCCGGGCCGGTGACGGTCCCGGCCGGCGCGACGGTCACGGTGACCAACACCGATTCGGCGGACCACACCGTCACCGGGGACAGCCCCGGGCAGTTCGACGTGCGCGTGCCCGCCGGGCAGACCGTGACGTTCACCGCCCCGGCCGCGGCCGGCACCTACGCCTTCCACTGCTCGATCCATCCGGACATGCACGGCAAGCTCATCGTCCGTTGAGCCGGCCCGGGCTGGCCGGCCGCCGGCGGCCGCGGCCGCCCTTGCTCAGCCGGAGATCCCCGAGCTGGTGATGGTGACGTTGTCGGCCTCGGCGCGCACCCGCAGTCCGTCGGCGGACGTCTTCAGGTCATTGAGCTCGAGCGTGAGGTTCATCGGCAGCCCCCCGAGCGGGAGCGGGAAGTCGAGCTCCTTCGGGATCCGGCCGGCCAGGCCCGGGACCGAGGTCTCCACCTTCGAGGCGGTGAGCTGGAGCCGGTTGTCCGGGCCCAGTCCGAGCCGGCTCTGCAGGGTGACCTTGCCCAGCCCGGCGATCGGGCCGGTGACCCGGATGGTGTTGTCCGGGCCCGCGGCCAGGGTGAGGTCGTTCAGTCCCTGGGTGGCCGCCGCGGCCTCCAGGTCGGCCCAGCTGAAGAAGGCGATGCCGGAGAGCTGGTCGACCTTGGCCTGCTTGAAGCCGTCGGAGGGGGCCACGCCGTTGAGGTCCACGTGCAGGTCGCTGACCCGGATCCCGTTGCGCACCACGCCGCGGGCGTCCATCGAGACGTGGTCCAGCTTCATCCCGATCAGCTGGGTCAGGAACGGGAAGTTGCTGATCGTGACCGACGGCTTGGCCGCCAGGTTCTGCGAGGTCTGCACCCGCTTGGCGATCTGGCTCTCGGCGACCCCGACCGCGATCCGGTCCGCCGCCACGAACAGCCCCGCCAGCACGAGCAGCACGATCACCAGCCGCAGCGGCCACTTGCGCCGCCGGACCGGCGGCGGTGGCTGCGCCTGCCAGTTCAGCTGTTCGATCCCCTCCTCGTAAGTCATGTCACGAGGATAGCCGCGGCGTAGGACGCCAGGGCGGCCCCGGTGGCCGGGAGCGCGACCACCACGACCCGGCTGGAGCCCAGTTCAGGGTTGCGCGCGGCCACCAGACCGAGCAGCGCGCCGACCGCCGCGCCGACCGCGACGGCCGACTGGTCCAGGCGCGCGGCGGGCACGAACAAGCCGGTCAGGCCCGCGAACAGCAGCGCCGAGGCGGCCGCGCCGACGGCCCGGACGGTGCCCGGTTCCACGCCGCGCCGCCGCGCACGGAACACAGCGTCGGCGGCCACTAGGAAGAAACCCGCGCCGAGTCCCCCAGCTATCGCAGTGGCCGACTCGTCGGCCTGGAATTTGAAGGCGCCGACGGTGGCGGCGAGCACCGGCAGCGCGACCAGGACGGCGGTGCGGCGCGAGGCGTAGCCGGCCAGGTCGAGGATCGCCCAGGCGACGAGTATCTGGAGCGGCAGGACCACGGCCGCCACAGCTTTGGTGGAGACGAAGGAAGCGATGACGAGTGCCGCGGTCGATGCGCCCAGGAACGGGAGATGGGCCGGCAGGGGAAGCGCTTGGCGCTGGCGCGGAGGGGCTTCGGGGCGATAGTCGGGTGAGTACTCGGACGCATAGCCGGATGCGTAGTCCGATGCGTCGTCGGGTGCGTACTCGGTGTCGTAATAGTCGGCGTCGTAGTCCTCGGCGGCCCCGTCGGAGCGGCGGCGGGTTTCGAAGCGCGGCTCGGCGTATTCGTCTACGTACTGCTGACTTGTGTACTGCTGGCTTGTGTACTGCTCGCCTGTGTATTGCTCGGTGTAGCCGTGGTCGTCGTATTCCGAGTAGCTGTTCTCGGAGGCGTACATCTCTTCCGGCGAGGGCCGGCCCCGGCGCGAGTGCGGTCGCTGCGGCTCAGGCGCATAGGCTTGAGGTTCCTCATATTGAGGCGTTTCATAGCTATACGCCTCGTATGTCTCATGGGAACCTGTGTCATAAGAGCCGGTGTCATAAGAGGCGGCATCATAGGAACCGGTCTCGTAGGAGCCAGTGTCGTAGCCGTACTCGTAGCCCGGCTGCTGTTCCGCGTACCCCTGCTCGTAATAGCCGTCGTAGCCGTCTTCGTACGAAGGCGATTCGGTGGCCTCCGGCTCAGAAGCCGGCCGCCCACGTCGTCGGCCTGTGTACTCGCCCACCCTGCGTCCTCCTGCCGACGGCCTGCCAGCCTGCAAGGTACCAGGGGCGGGGGTTCAGCCTCCGGCGAACGGCGGCAGGACCTCCACCACCGCGCCCGGCGGCAGGGGCACGGCGGCCGGGTCGCGGAGTCCCACTGGGGCGCCGTCCACCAGGAACGAGGAACGCCGCACCACCGCGCCGAGCTCCACGCCGTGCCGCGCCACCGCGGCGGCCAGGACGTCGGCGAGCACCTCGCCGTCATAGGGCTCCTCGGCGATGCCGGCGGCCGCTTTCGCCCCGGCCCAGTAACGGATCAGCCCACTCATCCCACTTCTCCCTCCATCTCCTTCTCCAGCGGTTCGGCAGCGGGCAGGGCCCGTACCCATTGGCCGATCCGGCCTATCAGGTCCTCGTCCGCGGCCGCCTCGGCGTGCCCGAAACCGGGCTCGATCCACAGTTCCCGGGGTTCGCCGGCGGCGGCGTACAGCGCCTCGGCGTGGGCCACCGGGAAGTAGCGGTCGGCGTCGCCGTGCACAACCAGTAACGGCACCGGCGCAATCCGCTCCACCAGTTCCACCGGCGACTCGGGCACGGGATTCCAGCCGTCGGGCAGGATCCGGGTCTTCAGCACCACCGCGGACACCAGGCGCCCGGCGCGGCGCTCCACCAGCCAGTGCACCATTCTCATGGGCCGCGTCGACCTCTCGTACCACCACCCGGGCCCGCTCACGGAGACCACCGCGTCGGTCGGCGAACCCGGTCCGACGCCCGAGCCGCAGAGCCCGCCGTGCCGCACCACGACCGAGGCGCCCATCGAGAAACCCACTGTCGCTACATTCCGGTAACCGAGTACCCGTGCCCACTCGACCACCGCGTGCAGGTCGAGCACCTCCAGATCACCGACCGTCGATCTCCCGTATGACTGTCCGTGACCGCGGAAATCGAATGCGATCACCCCGCCATATGCTCGTAACGTTCTCACGATCCGGGACATGTCCGCGCCACGCCACGATCCGCTGAATCCGTGGCACACCACGAATGCCCAGCGGCGGTCCACACCCGCCCTGTGCACCGCGTTGAGCCGCACGCCATCGGCGGTGAGCAGGGTCTGGCCACCCCCGCGACGGCTGGAGCTGCGCCTTTGCCCAGGTAAAATACGTGTGAACTCCGGCACGGAAACCTCGGGGAAACGGCTCATGACGGCTATCCTCTCTAACAGAGGACCAGGGCGATGAAGCCCCAAGGGTCCTCTGTGTGTTTTCTGGCGGGCGTCAACAAGAAAACGCCCCCGGACTGGCGAGGAGCGATCCGCGGATGTCCAACTTGTTGTTGTTGACCAACTCCCTCACCCCGTCCTCCGAGGTGCTCCCGGCCCTCGGCCTGCTGCTGCACAACGTCCGTGTGGCGCCGGCGGAGGCCTCCGCGCTGATCGACACTCCACCTGCCGACGCCATCCTGGTGGATGCCCGGCGCGATCTGCCGCAGATGCGCTCGTTGTGCCGGCTGCTGCGCACCACCGGAGTGGACTGCCCGTTGTTGCTGATCACCACCGAGGGCGCGCTGGCCGCGGTCACCGCCGAGTGGGGCATCGACGACGTGCTGCTGGAATCGGCCGGACCGGCCGAGGTGGAGGCCCGGCTGCGGCTGGCGGCCGGGAAGCTGGCGGCCGGCGCGGTCGCCGACGACGTGCCGCTGGAGATCAAGAACGGCGACCTGTCGATCGACGAGGGCACGTACACCGCGCGGATCCGCAACCGCGTGCTGGACCTGACCTTCAAGGAGTTCGAGCTGATCAAGTACCTGGCGCAGCACCCGGGCCGGGTGTTCACCCGGGCGCAGCTGCTCCAGGAGGTCTGGGGCTACGACTACTTCGGCGGCACCCGCACCGTGGACGTGCACGTCCGGCGGCTGCGCGCGAAGCTCGGCGTGGAGCACGAGGCGCTGATCGGCACCGTGCGCAACGTCGGCTACCGGTTCGTCACGCCGGACAAGCGCGGCTCGGGCTCGGGCTCCGGCGGGGCCGCCGGCGGCGGGTCGGTCGACGCCCGCGCCGCCGACCCCGAACCGGCCCGTAGCGTGGTGGGGTGAATGGAAACGCAGGTATTTCCGTAGGCGTCCTCCGCCAGGTGTCCGAGGCGGACGTCGCCGCGATCCGGGCCCTGGCCGGGGCCGCGGAACAGGCAGACGGTGTGGCGCCGCTCCCGGAGCAGGTCCTGCTCCAGCTGAAGCACCAGAGCGGCGCCGACATCTGGCACTTCGTGGCCCGGCGACTGTCAGGCCGGTCCTCGGAGCTGATCGGGTACGCGATCCTGGACAAGACCGAACTCGAGGAAGGTCCGTCCGCCGAGGTCGTGGTGGCCCCGTCGTCGCGCCGCCAGGGCGTCGGCGGGGCCTTGCTCGACGCCTTGCGGATGAAGGTCCGGCGCACCGACCCGCCGCTGCGGGTGTGGGCGCACGGCGGGCTCCCGGCCGCCGCCGCCCTGGCCGCCAAGCGCGGCCTGGAGCCGGTCCGCGAGCTCTGGGTGATGGCCCGGCCGCCGGCCGAGGTGCCGCCGGCCCCCGCGATCGAAGGCGTGACCGTGGCCGCCTTCCGGCCCGGCACCGACGACGAGGCCTGGGTCGAGCTCAACGCCCGGGCCTTCGCCCACCACCCGGAACAGGGTTCGATGACGGTCGCCGACCTGCGCGCGCGGATGGCCGAGCCCTGGTTCGACCCGGCCGGCTTCTTCCTGGCCTGGCGGGACGGGAAGCTGGTCGGCTTCCACTGGACCAAGGTGCACGACCACAGCGCCTACGGCCAGGGCCCGGTCGGCGAGGTGTACGTGCTGGGCGTCGATCCCTCCGAACAGGGCCGCGGCCTCGGCAAAGCCCTGACATTGATCGGATTGGCGCACCTGCGGGAGCGCGGCCTCGGCACGGTGATCCTCTACGTGGAGGGCGACAACGGGCCGGCCGTCGCCGTGTACAGCAAGCTCGGGTTCACCCGGCGCAGCGCCGACATCATGTACCGCATGCCCTGACCGCGCCGTGCGCCCTGTGCGCCCCGTACGCCCTGTGCGCCCCGTGAGCCCGGTCGGCGGACCCGCCGACCGGGCTCAGTCGCTGACGCCGACCAGCTGCGCGTACACCACCAGGTTGTCGGCGTAGTGCTTGCCGTCGAACGCGCCGCCGCAGGTGATCAGCCGCAGCTGCGCGCCGTCGGAGTCGTCGCCGGACCCGTACACGCGCTGCGCCGGGAACCGCCCCTTGTCCACCACCTCGACCGAGTTGACCCGGAACTGCGCGTGCTTCTTGTCGGCGCGGTCCACCACCACCAGGGCGCCGGGCTGCACATTGCCGAGCGGGTAGAACACCGCGCGGCCGTACTCGGTGTCGACGTGGCCGACGATGACCGCCGCGCCGCGCTCCCCCGGCGTCGGGTTGCCGATGAACCACCCGGCCTCGGTCGGCACCGACGTCGGCGGCACCGCGACCGCGCCGTCGGCGTCCAGGCCGAGCCGGATCAGCGGGGCGTCGATGCCGACCGAGGGCACCTTCACCCGCAGCGGCACCGAGCGCGCCAGCGGGGGCGCGCTCGGACCGGACCAGCTGCCGAACAGCGCGCCCCGCGAGGGCGAGGGCGGTCCGGTCAGGGCGCTGACCCCGGAACTGAGCAGTCTGAAACCGGCCAGCACCACGGCCACCGCCAGGACGACCTTCAGGGTGCGGCGCCGACCCGGCGGGCCGGCGCGTCCCGGGCCGGCCGCCGGGGCCGGATCACCCGACATGCGTGCCGGAGGCCCCGCGGCGCCGCATCGTCCACAGGCCGTAGCCGATGCCGCCGGCCACCAGCGCCAGGCCGCCGGCGGTCATGCCGACGTCGCCCTTCATCACCGAGCCGCCGCCGCCGGCCTTCGGCGGGTTGGTCGGGTGCGCGCCGCCGTAGACGGTGATGCTGGTGACGCCGTTCAGCTTGTTGGCGCCGGTCCCGCAGGTCACGTTCACCGACCACTGGCCGTCCTGCGCCGTGGAGACGATGGTCGCCGTGCCGGCCAGGCCCGCGCCCTTGGGGTTGCGGGTCAGCGAGACCGAGCCGTTGTTGGCGAACACCGAGGAGGTGGCCGTACCGCTCTCGGGCTGGATGCAGGTCGGCACCGTGATCAGCACCTGCTGCCCGGGCTTGGCCGCGCTGGGGGCGATCTCCACCGCCGGGCCGCTCAGGCCGCTGCCCGAGCTGCCGCTGTCGGCGGAGAAGGCGTCCGGCGCCGCGGCGCCGGACGCGCCGGACACCCCCGTGGCACCGGAGACGCCCGTGGCGCCGGACACTCCGGACACTCCGGAGGCCACGCCGTTCACGCCGCTCGACAGGCTCTGAACGCCGCCGGACAGGCTCTGGTACCCGCTTTGCAGGTTCTGGTAGCCGCTCTGCAGGTTCTGGTAGCCGTTCGAGACCGCGGAGGCGCCGTTCTTGACGTTGTCCACGAGGTCTCCGGCGCTGGCGTGCGTGTTCATCATCCACAACAGCGCGGCCGCACCGCCGCCCACCACCAGGGTCTTCATCCCGAACATCTCGGGGGCCTCCTCCTCGATCAGGGTTCGAAGCGGCAAAAGCAGGGGAGGTGTGCTCGGGCGGACCCGGGTACACCTTCCAGATCCATCGATACCGTCGTGGAAGGGGTTTCACCTGTTGAGCAGCGCATTTTCGCCCGGATGGCGCACGCGTTCACCCGGACGCCGAGAATCCACCCTCCGGCTACCCGCCGTTCATCGCCACGTGTCAGGCTGACAATCATGACCGGCCCGGCCCCCGAGACACGCTTCCTGGACCGGGAGATCTCCTGGCTCCGCTTCAACGAGCGCGTCCTCGAACTCGCCCAGGACTCAGCCCAGGTTCCCCTGTTGGAACGGGCGCGCTTCCTGGCGATCTTCGCCTCGAATCTCGACGAGTTCTACATGGTGCGGGTCGCCGGGCTGCGCCGCCGGCTGGCCACCGGGGTGGCCACCACCTCGGCCTCCGGCCTGCCCCCGGTCGAGGTGCTGCGCCGGATCCTGGCCGAGACCAGGGAGCTGATGGCCCGGCACGCCGCGGTCTTCCAGGAGAAGCTGCGCCCGGAGCTGTCGGCGGCCGGGATCGCCATCATCCGCTGGCACGATCTGGACGGCGAGGAGCGGGAGAAGCTGTTCCAGCTGTTCCGCTACCAGCTGTTCCCGGTGCTGACGCCGCTGGCGGTGGACCCGGCGCACCCGTTCCCCTACATCTCCGGGCTGTCCCTGAACCTGGCGGTCTCGCTGCGCGACCCGGACACCGGGCAGGAGCACTTCGCCCGGGTGAAGGTGCCGCCGCTGCTGCCCCGCTTCGTGGAGGCCGGCCCCGGGCGCTACGTGCCGGTCGAGGACGTCATCGCCGCGCACCTGGAGCTCTTGTTCCCGGGCATGGAGATCCTGGACCACCACGCGTTCCGGGTGACCCGCAACGAGGACCTGGAAGTCGAGGCGGACACCGACGAGAACCTGCTGCAGGCGCTGGAGCGGGAGCTGATGCGCCGCCGGTTCGGCCCGCCGGTCCGGCTGGAGGTCGACGAGAACATCCGGCCCCAGGTGCTGGACCTGCTGGTGCGCGAGCTGGACATCAACGAGGACGAGGTCTTCAAGCTCTCCGCGCCGCTGGACCTGACCGGGCTGCACCAGATCGCCGACATCGGCAAGCGCGGCGAGTACAGCGAGCTGCGCTTCCCCTCGTTCGTCACCAAGACCCACCCGGACCTGGCCGACGAGGGGCCGGGCAAACCGGCCGACGTGTTCGCCGCGATCCGGCGCCGGGACATCCTGCTGCACCACCCCTACGACTCCTTCGCCACCAGCGTGCAGGCCTTCCTGGAGCAGGCCGCGGCCGATCCGGACGTGCTGGCGATCAAGCAGACGCTGTACCGGACCAGCGGCGACTCGCCGATCGTGGACGCCCTGGTGGACGCCGCCGAGGCCGGCAAGCAGGTGCTGGTGCTGGTGGAGATCAAGGCCCGGTTCGACGAGCACGCCAACATCTCCTGGGCCCGCAAGCTGGAGCAGGCCGGCTGCCACGTGGTCTACGGGCTGATCGGCCTGAAGACGCACTGCAAGCTCTCGCTGGTGGTGCGCCGCGAGGGCGGGTTCCTGCGCCGCTACTCGCACGTCGGCACCGGCAACTACAACCCCAAGACCGCCCGGCTCTACGAGGACCTGGGCCTGCTCACCTGCGACAACGAGATCGGCGCGGACCTGTCGGACCTGTTCAACCGGCTGTCCGGGTTCGCCCACCCGACCAAGTTCGGGCGGCTGCTCACCGCGCCGAACGCGCTGCGGCCCGGGCTGATCGAGCTGATCGGGCAGCAGAAGGCGCGGGCCGAGGCCGGCGAGCCGGCCCGGATCCGGATCAAGGTGAACTCCATCGTCGACGAGGCGGTGATCGACGCCCTGTACGCGGCCTCGGACGCCGGCGTCCAGGTGGAGATGTGGGTGCGCGGCATCTGCGCGCTGCGGCCCGGGGTCGAGGGCCTGAGCGAGAACATCCGGGTGCGCAGCGTGCTGGGCCGGTTCCTGGAGCACTCGCGGGCCTTCGTGTTCGGGGT
Organism: Catenulispora yoronensis; assembly: GCF_039531695.1. Lineage (NCBI taxonomy): Bacteria > Bacillati > Actinomycetota > Actinomycetes > Catenulisporales > Catenulisporaceae > Catenulispora > Catenulispora yoronensis. The sequence continues at coordinate 76,301 of NZ_BAAAQN010000002.1, read as the reverse complement.
CGGGGACCAGACCGAGGTCTGGATCGGCAGCTCGGACCTGATGCACCGGAACCTGGACCGCCGGGTGGAGGCCCTGGTGCGGCTGGTCGAACCGCAGCAGCGGCGGGCCATCACGGCCCTGTTCGATCTGGCGATGGACCCCAAGACCGGAGCCTGGGACCTGGCCGGCGACGGGACCTGGACCCGCTCGGAGTACGCGCAGGACGGCTCACCGCTGGCGGACGTGCAGAGCACGCTGATCGCCGGCCGGGCCGACTGGTGGAGCCGGCGGCCGGGGTGAGCGAGGCGGACGCTGTGGGGGAGACAGCGGGCAGGACGGACCGTCCGAGGGTGCCGGACGGTTCGGGACACGCAGCACGAAGGATCAGTACCGCCATCCGGGCAACGGCGGAACCGAACCGTCAGGCGCGAAGCCTGACGCACGTCGTGGGGGCAGTGGCGGACACATGGATGCAGCGACTCAGCGCGCGATGGCCGGCTTCGGGGCGGCCTCGCCGGACGGACCGGCGGGACTGGCGGTGCGGGGGTATCTCGCCGAACAGTCCCGCGCCTTCCTGACGCACAGCGCGCTACCGGTGCAGCAGACGGCGGCGGTGCGGCTGCGCGCCGCCTGCCGCCGGGTCGGCTCGGCGCTGGCGGCCTGCCGCGACCTGGTCGATCCGGCCTGGGCCGACGAGCTGGGCCGGGAACTGGAGGCGACGGCGCGGGTACTGGCCGCCGAGCGGGACGCCGAGGCGGTGCGGCCCCGGCTGCTGGCGCCGCTGGACCGGTGGATCGCCGAGGGCCGTTACCCGGACGGCGGCGCGGCCCGGACCCGGACCCTGCTGACCCGGATGCTGGACCGGGAGCGCTCGGCGGCGCACGGGGCGGCGACCGCGGCGCTGGTCGGACCGGGCTTCCACGCCCTGGCCGACAAGATGGCGACGCTGGCCCGCGACGTGCCGCTGACCCCGGCGGCCGAGCGGCCGTGCGCCGACGTGCTGCCGGAGATCGCGGGCGGCGCCTACGACGCCTGGCGGCGGCAGGCCGAGGCGCTGCCGGAGCCGCTGACCGCCGAGGACGGCGACGGCGACGCCCGGTGGCTGGCGGCGGTCGGCGTGACCGAGGCCGCGCTGCACGCCACCGAGCTGTGCCGGCCGGCCGGGGCGGTCGTCGGCGGACACGATCCGGCCGCGTTGATCGCAAGGCTTACGCTGGTGAGTGGAGCGCTGGGCGAGCAGCGGGACGCGGTACTGGCCGCCGACTGCGTGCACCGGGCGGCCGACACGCCGCGGATCGCGGCCACCACCGGCTACGTGCTGGGGCGGCTGCACGAGGAGCAGCGGCTGGCGGTGCTGCGGGCCCGGAGCTCGGCGGTGCTGGTGGAGTGAGGCGGTGCCGGGCCCGGAGGCCCGGACCCGCGCACCCCGGCGCCGCCCGCGTGGAAGGCGGCATCCGGCCCCCGGGCCCGGAAGCCGCTGTCGCACAACGGGGACGGCGGCCGGCCAGGACGGCGTCCCGGGAACAGGAACCCGGTCCGGCCCCGCCCGGACCGCGGACGGCAGCGAGAAAGGTCGCCCCGCCATGAACGCCCCCACCGCCGCCGCGCCGCCGTCCGGCCCGATCCAGGTCCGGGCCGCGGGATGCGTGCTGTGGCGCCCGGCCGCCCTGGGCCCGGAAGTGGCACTGATCCACCGGCCCCGCTACGACGACTGGTCCTTCCCCAAGGGCAAGCTGGACCACGGCGAGAGCTGGCTGGCCGCGGCCGTCCGCGAAGTCCGCGAGGAGACCGGCTACCCGGTAGTGGTGGGCCGCCGCCTGCCGACCCAGGTCTACGACGTCTCCTACGGCGGCCCGGCCCGGATGAAGCGCGTGAAGTACTGGGCCGCACAAGCCGCCGCCGACGTGGAGTTCACTCCCAACTCCGAGGTCGACGACCTGCGCTGGGTACCGGTCCGCCTCGCCCGCGACGTGATCACCCGCCAGACCGACCAGGACCTCCTGGAAGCCTTCGCCGCCCTACCGGTCGACACCGTCCCGGTGATCCTGCTCCGCCACGCCGACGCCCTGTCCCGCAAACGCTGGGACGGCGCCGAACCCGAACGCCCACTGACCGACCCGGGCCGGGAAGAAGCAGAAGCCCTGGTACCGGCCCTGACGGCGTACGGCGACAACACCCTGGTGACCTCCCCGTTCACCCGCTGCATGCAGACCCTGCAACCGACGGCCGACCACCTCGGCACCGAGCTCACCACCGAACCGGCCCTCGCCGAGAACGCCGAACCAGAGGCCGCCCGCGCATGGCTCCGCCAGGTGGTGAAGGCAGGCCGCCCACTCGTGGCCTGCACCCACCGCCCGGTCCTGCCGGAACTGCTCGGCGAGAGCCCGCTGGGCCAAGCGGTCTGGGCCGGACGGCGCGCGCTGGCGCCGGGCGAGGCTTGGGTGCTGCATGTGCGGGACGGTTCGGTTATCGCTGTGGATCGGTTGAAGGCCTGAGGGCTGGGCGGGAGGGAGAGCTGGGGCAGCGGGGCAGATGCTTGCCAAAACCCCAGCTGAAGCCTGAAGGACTGAATGCCAGCCGGACCAGTCGCGTTGCCCTTGGCAGATGCTTGCCGAAAGCAGCTAAGGACCGAATGCTGGCCGGGCCAGTCACGTTGCCCTCGGCAGATGCTTGCTGGTTGAGAACCGAACGCTGGCCAGAGCAGTCCCGTTGCCCTTCAACGGTGCTTGCCGAAAGCCATGCAGCTGAAGACCGAATGCTGGGCCAGGCCAGTCGCGTTGCCCTCGGCAGATGCTTGCCGGTTGAGAACCGAATGCTGGCCAGGGCAGTCCCGTTGGCTCTCGGCAGATGCTTACCGAAAACCATGCGGCTGAAGACCGAATGCTGGCCAGGCTAGTCGGCAGGTGCTTGCCCAAGGCCGTGCGTGAGGACCGAATGCGGGCCAGGGCAGTCGTGTTGGACTTCGGTGAATGCTTGCCGAAGACCGTGCGGCTGAAAACCGAATACTGGCCACGCTAGTCGGCAGCTGCTTGCCGAAGGCCGTGCCGTCGAGGACCGAATTTCGACCGGGCCGGCGTTGCTGGTAGCGCTTGGCGCAAGGCGCTTTCGGAGATTTCGGAAATCTTTCCGCAAGCCTTCCGAAAGTCCCGACTCGGCGGCCCGGCTCAGCCGCCGCAGTCAGCCCCCGCCCGCCGCAGTCACCCCCGCCCTCAGCCCCCGATCCCGACCGTCTTCTCCGCCGTCACCCAGTCCGTCGCGATCGCCTTCTGCGCGGCGGCCAGCTGCACCTTCCCTGAGCACACCGCGTGGTTGAGGTCGTTCTCCACCTTGTCCTTGGCGTTCGGCGAGGCGCCGGGCTCGGGCCACAGGTTCTTCGGGTCCGAGGGCGCGCCGCCGAGTTCCAGGCTGATCAGGTGGTCCTCCTCGTATCCGGACAGGGCCGTGTTCGTGTAGCCGTAGGCCTTGATGCCGTCGGTCTTGAGCTTGTTCGTGAAGCTCACCGGTGGGCGGATGGTGGCGGTCCAGCCGGAGGCGCAGATCGTGGTGGCGATGTTCGCCTGGGTGACCTGGGGGTTGATCGCGCCCGGGGTGCAGGTCGGGTCCGGCAGCGGGCCGGGTCCGGCGTGGCAGCTGCCGCCGGCCGCGGGCGGGGTCGCCGTGGAGCCCGGGGCGGTGGTGGCGCCCGCGGAGTGGGTGGTGGTGCGCGAGCGTGGTTTGCCCCCGCTCGCCGTGCTCTTGCTCTGGCAGCCCGATTGGGTCACAGCCAGTGCCGCCGCCAGTGCGGTGCCGCAGACTCTGAGTGTCCATGTGCGCATCGTTCGCCCCTCCTCCGCGCGGGGCCGCGATGCCGCGCGCCGGCCGGTTTCCCGACTACCCGGCGTTGCCGAGGTTACACAGCACCTTCGGCCGCCCAGCACCGTTCACCCTGCGTTCACCTTCACCCGTCCATCGATTCACCTCGCCTCCCTAGCTTCGTCGATGACAGCGCATGCAAAAAGACTTCCGATGATTCGAAGGGACTTCCCGGTGAAGATCCACGCTGGTGTTAATGGACGCAGTGCCGCGGTCGGCGCCGGGGTGCTGGCCATCGCCCTGGCCGGCCTGACGGCTTGCGGCTCGGACAACAACTCCTCGTCGAGCTCCGGCGGTTCCTCGTCGACGACCTCGGCCGCGGGTGGTTCGACCAGCTCCGCTTCCGGCTCCTCCTCGTCGTCCGCCTCGGGCGCCACCGGCGACATCACGTGTGCCAGCGGCACCCTGTCCGGGCAGGGCTCGTCGGCGCAGGCCACGGCGATCACCCAGTTCATCAAGGACTACCAGACCAAGTGCGGCAGCGGCACGAACATCAGCTACAACGGCAACGGCTCCGGCCCGGGCGTGACGGCGTTCGTGCAGAAGCAGGCCGACTGGGCCGGCTCGGACTACCCGCTGAACGCCGACCAGCAGAAGCAGGCCGACCAGCGCTGCGGCGGCAAGCCGGCGGTCTCCGTGGGCACCATCCCCGGCGCGATCGCGGTCATGTACAACGTGCCGGGCGTGGACAAGCTGAACCTGTCGGCCTCCACCCTGGGCAAGATCTTCAACGGCAAGATCGCCAAGTGGAACGACGCCGCGATCACCGCCGAGAACCCCGGTGTCGCGCTCCCGGACCTGGCCATCCAGGCCTACCACCGGTCCGACGCCTCGGGCACCTCGTTCAACTTCTCGAACTACCTGAACAAGACCGCCGCGGCGGACTTCCCGACCCCGGCGAACAAGCAGTGGCCGGGCAGCAACGGCCAGGCGGCGCAGGGGTCGAAGGGCGTGGCCCAGGCCGTGCAGTCCACCTCCGGCGCGGTCGGCTACGCCGAGGTCTCCTACGCCACCCAGAACAACCTGAAGACCGCGGCGATCGGCAACGCGGCCGGCAAGTTCGTCCCGCTGACCATCAGCAACGCCTCGAACTTCATCTCCAAGGCGCAGGTGGACACCGCCGCCGGCAACTACAAGTTCAACTTCGACTACACCTACTCGGCCGACGACGCGTACCCGGCCGTCCTGGTGACGTACGAGATCATCTGCTCCACCGGCAACGACTCGGCCAAGCTCCCGGTGCTGAAGAACTTCCTGCAGTACACCGCGGGCAACGGCGCCCAGTCGCAGCTGGAGAAGCTGGGCTACGTGGCCCTGTCCTCCGACCAGCAGTCGAAGGTCGGCGCGATCTTCGCCGCGCTGAGCTAGTCCGCGGGCCCACCCTGAGGGGACACAGATCCTGATGCGACACGTCGGAGCCATCGGCCACCACCGATCGGCTCCGGCGTGTCGGCGCTGGAGCCCGCACAGCGCGGCGTTCCGGAATGTCCGTTTTGGTCTAACGGAATCGAAACCAGCAGTGAACGAATACCATCCGGGCCCAATCAGTGGGCGCCCGAGCGACGAGGCAGGACCCGAATGAGCGGCATAGCGCCGACCGCCACCCGGCCCACCCCGCGCCCCGGTGGCGGAGGCTCCGCCAAGAGCCTGGACTCCGGCACCCGCCGGGGCGACGCGGTCTTCTCCGGAGCGGTGCGCGGCTCCGCGATCCTTCTGCTGGTGCTGATGGGCGCGATCGCCGCGTTCCTGGTGTACCGGGCCCAGGACGCGCTGTCGGCGAACACCGCCAACGTGGTCACCTACACCGGCCAGTGGGCCCCCGACGACACCCCGCCGAAGTTCGGCATCGGGGCGCTGGCCTGGGGCACCCTGGTCACCTCGCTGATCGCCATCATCATCGCCGCGCCGGTCGCGGTGGGCGTGGCGCTGTTCATCACCCAGTACGCCCCGCGCCGCCTGGCCCAGGTGCTGGGCTACATCGTGGACCTGCTGGCCGCGGTCCCCTCGATCATCTACGGCCTGTGGGGCATCCTGTTCCTGGTGCCGCACATGCAGGGCGCCTCCCAGCTGGTCTCCGACGTCCTGGGCTGGATCCCGCTGTTCGAGTCCGGGATCTTCGGCCGCTCGGTGTTCACCGCCGGCGTGATCCTGTCCATCATGATCCTGCCGATCATCGCCGCGATCTCCCGCGAGGTGTTCCTGCAGACCCCGCGCGACCAGGTCGAGGCGGCCTACGCGCTCGGCGCCACCCGGTGGGAGATGATCAAGCTCGCGGTGCTGCCCTACGGCCGCAGCGGCGTGGGCTCGGCGGTCGTGCTGGGCTTCGGCCGCGCGCTCGGCGAGACCGTCGCGGTCGCGATGGTGCTCTCGCCGTCCTACATCTTCGTCACCAAGCTGCTCCAGCCCGGCGGCAACACCATCGCGGCGAACATCGCGCTGCAGTTCGGCTCGGCCTTCAGCACCGGGCAGGGCGCGCTGATCGCCTCCGGTCTGGTGCTGTTCGTGGTCACCTTCCTGGTGAACGCGCTGGCCCGGCGGATCACCAAGGGCGGCGAGCGCAAGGACGGGCGGCGCGGCATCTCCGGGCTGTTCCGGATCGGCAACCCCGGCGAGTCGATGCACTACGAGTCGGCCTACGACGCGGCCGAGGCCGCCGACCGGGCCGAGGGCCGGGGCGCCTTCGAGGCCAAGGACTCGGTGCCGGACGTGGCCGCGGACGACACGGCCGGCCGCGGCCGCTCGCACCGTGGCGCCGGCGCCACGGTGGGCGGCGGCGTGCTGTCCGCGCCCTCGCCGGCGCGCCGGCTGCGCAGCAGCCTGGCCGGGGGCCTGACGGTGGCCACCTTCGTCCTGGCGGTCGTCCCGCTGGCCTCGATCCTGTGGCTGGTGGTGTCCAAGGGCACGAACGCGCTGAACCTGGACTTCCTGACCCACTCGCTGCGCAACGTCTCCGAGAGCGACCCCGGCGGCGGCGTCTACCACGCCATCATCGGCACCCTGGAGCAGGCCGCCCTGGCCACCCTGATGGCGGTGCCGATCGGCCTGCTGGTGGCGGTCTACCTGGTGGAGTACGGGCGCGGGATGCTGGCCCGGTCGGTGACGTTCTTCGTGGACGTGATGATGGGCCTGCCCTCGATCGTGGCCGGCCTGTTCATCCTGTCGCTGTGGATCCTGGGCCTGGGCCAGAAGGCGAACGGCTTCGCCGGGGCGCTGGCGCTGATGATCCTGATGCTGCCGATCGTCATCCGCTCCAGCGAGGAGATGCTGAAGCTGGTGCCGGACTCGCTGCGCGAGGCGTCCTACGCGCTCGGCGTGCCGAAGTGGCGGACGATCACGAAGATCGTCATCCCGACGGCGTTGCCGGGCATCGTCACCGGCGTCATGCTGGGTGTGGCCCGGGTGATGGGCGAGACCGCCCCGATCCTGCTGGTGGTCGGGTACATCTCGAACATCAACCCCAACCCGTTCAGCGGTGCCGAGGGACAGGCCACGCTGCCGACGGTGATCTACAACACGTACACCTCGTCGCAGCCGGCCTCCAACGACCGCACCTGGTCCGCGGCCCTGCTGCTGATCATCATCATCATGCTGCTGAACGTCATCGCCAGGCTGATCGCCTGGTGGAAGAAGCCCGGCCGGGCCTAGGAGAGATCGAAATGGCGAAGCGAATAGACGTCGCGGGCCTGTCCGCCTACTACGGGCCGACCCGGGCCATCGAGGACATCTCGATGACCATCGAGCCGCGCACCGTGACGGCCTTCATCGGCCCCTCCGGCTGCGGCAAGTCCACCTTCCTGCGCACGCTCAACCGGATGCACGAGGTGATCCCGGGCGCGCGGGTGGAGGGCAAGGTCACGCTGGACGACGTGGACCTGTACGGCACCGGGGTGGACCCGGTGGCGGTGCGCCGCAGCATCGGCATGGTGTTCCAGCGCCCGAACCCGTTCCCGACGATGTCGATCTACGAGAACGTGGCCGCGGGTCTGCGCCTGGCCGGCGTGAAGAAGCGCAGCGAGCTCGACGACGTCGTCGAGTCCTCGCTCAAGGGCGCGAACCTGTGGAAGGAAGTCGAGAACCGGCTGAAGAAGCCGGGCTCGGGCCTGTCCGGCGGCCAGCAGCAGCGGCTGTGCATCGCGCGCGCCATCGCGGTGTCCCCGGACGTGCTGCTGATGGACGAGCCGTGCTCGGCCCTGGACCCGATCTCCACCACCGCGATCGAGGACCTGATCTCGCAGCTGAAGTCGGAGTACACGATCGTGATCGTGACCCACAACATGCAGCAGGCGGCGCGGGTCTCGGACCGGACGGCGTTCTTCAACATCTCCGGGACCGGCACGCCGGGCCGGCTGATCGAGATCGACGAGACCTCGCGGATCTTCGCCAACCCGACCGAGAAGGCGACCGAGGACTACATCACGGGCCGGTTCGGGTGAGCCGGTAGCGGTGCCGCAAGGCTCGAAGACCCCCAGCGCGACGAGGGACGCGCTGGGGGTCTTCGCTTTTTCGGAAGGGCTCGTGACGGCGCCGGGAGGCGGCGGCCCAGGCCTAGGACGGCGGCGCGAGGCGGCAGCCCAGGCCTAGGACGGCGGCGCGACCGGCGCGGTGGGATCGTCGTCGTCGTCCGGCGGTCCGACCGGCCCGGCGGGCCAGTGCTTGCAGCCGTCGGCGCTGGGCTGGAACGCGATCCACTGGCCGGACTCGCCGACGTGCCGCCGGCAGCCGATCAGCACCGGCGCCCCGTTCTCGATCCGGTACTGGGACTCGACCAGCCCGCCGGTGGCGGCGTCCGGGATCCCGGCGGTGGACTGCGAGACGATGGTCGCGTCGGCGCCCGGCGCGGCCTGCGGCAGCACCCCGACGATCGAGTCGCTGGTGATCCGCGGATCGAGCAGCCCGCCGAGGTCCTGCACCTTGCCGTCCCGCCACGCCAGAGCCACCAGCACCTGCCCGGTCCGGGCCCCGGGCAGCGCCAGGTAGAAGTTCCCGGCGCCGTCGACGCTGAACCGCTCGATGCCGGCGGTCAGGGCCTTGAACCCGTCCGGCGCGGACCAGAGCAGCTTCCCGTCGCCGCCGACCGCGACCAGCTTCGCGTTCGACCTGCCGGCCTCCGGCTCACCGGTCCGGAACAGGGCGAGCACGCCGCTGTCCGGCGTGAAGCCGTTGGCCCGCGTGACGAGCTTGCACGCGTCGCACCCGGACACGGCGCCCTGCAGCTCGGCATCGGTCAGCTCCGACTTCGCCCCGGTCTCGAACGCCGACGCGCTCTGCACCGGATAGAACGCCTGCGGATTCACCGACGGCTGCGCCCCGGCCGCCCCGTTCTGCGTCGCGGCGTTGCCGGATCCGCCCCCGGACAGCAGCACCACACTGGCCACGGCGACGCCGACGACAACGGCTGCCGCCGCTGCCAGCCGGCCGCGGGTGAGCTTGGGCAGGGTTTTGGTGAAGGCCGGTGCCGGGGTGGGTGATGACGGTTCGGTGTCCTGAGTCGGAGTGGCGGTTTCAGCCACAGCCTTAGGCGCTTCGAGCTTTTCAGGCTCGGGCTCCGGTTCAAGCTCCGGTTCTGGCTTGGGTTCTGGTTCTGGTTCTGGTTCTGGTTCTCGTTCTGGTTCTGGCTCCTCCGCCTTCCGGACCGGCGCGGCCCCGAAGGCGGCGTCGACCAGGCTCGCCACGTCGAAGTCGTCCTCGAAGTCAGCCACTGCTGGCCGCCGTCCCGGTCGCCTTCGGTGTGGCCGGAGTGCTCGGCGCCGAGCCCGTCGCGGTGGGCTCGGTGGGCTTCGGCGTGGTCGGCGTCGTCGGCGTGGTGTCCGGAGTGGCCGGCGTGCTCGGGGTCGTCGGGGTGCTCGGCGTCGTCGGGCTCGTCGGCGGGGCCGTCGGCGCCGGGTCGGCAGCGATGGCCGTGTAGGCCTTGTACGAGGTCCCCGAGAACAGCTGCGCCATCACGTTCAGCGCGCCCTGGGTGACCACCGCGGGCCCGCCCAGGACCACGATGTGCTTGGGATTCAGGATCTTGATCTCGGCCGCGGTCCAGGGGTTCAGGCCGCCGCTGTCGGTGGTCAGCAGCGGGGCGCCGACCAGGCCGGCGGCCGCGCCGCCGGTGAGGCCGTCGGCCAGGGTCAGGCCGTTGGCCAGGAAGACCGTGTCGACGGTGCCCTGGTGCTGGGTCATCGAGGCCAGCGCGGCGGCGGTCTGGTAGCGGTCGGCGCCCGCCGCACGGGTCACCGGGGCGTAGTTCCACAGCTGCGCCTGCACCGTGCCGGACACCGCCTTCAGGCCGCCCAGGACCACGATCTTGGTCGGGTGCAGGCGCTGGAGCTCGGCGGCGGTGGACGCCGTCAGGGCGTTGCTGTCGGTCAGCAGCACCGGCGCGCCCTCGTGCGCGCCGGCCGCGCCGGCCGCCATCGCGTCCGGGTAGCCGGTGCCCGCCGCCACGTAGGCGACCGGGACGCCGGGCGCGAACGCGTGCTGCGACACCGCCACGGCCGTGCCGTACCGGTCCGCGCCGGCCAGCCGCCGGACGCCGCCGCCGTGGGCGTAGCGGGCCAGCTGGGCCACCACCGCGTCGGAGACGACGGCGGGGCCGCCGAGGACGTAGATGGTCTGCGGCGCCAGCCGGTTCAGCTCGGCCGCGGTGGCCGCCGGCAGCGCGCCGGTGTCGGTCAGCAGGGTCGGCGCCTTGTCGTGGCCGGCCGCCGGGGCGCCGGTGAGGGCGTCGGCGAAGGCGGTGCCGTTGGCGATGTAGACCGACGACGCGCCGCTCGGGAACGCGTAGCGGGAGATCGCCGCCGCCGTGCCGTACCGGTCGGCGCCCGCCACCCGGTCCACGGTCGCGGCGTTGGACTGCCCCAGCATCGTGGCCAGGATGTCGGCCATCATCGTGGCCACCCGGCCGTCGGCGTAGCCGCGCCCGGTGTCGGCCAGCCCCTTGCCCCAGTTGAAGGTCCCGGCGTCGAAGACCCAGGCGTCGGACATCGCCTGGTAGAGCGTCGACTGCTGGAGGTACTGCGGCGCCGTGTTCGGCGCGTACCGGTTGGAGAACGGCGAGTTGGACAGCACATAGAACTGCTTCGCCTGCGGGTTGGCCTGGCCCGGCACCACCCGGTCGGCCTCCACGCCGATCAGCTTCGGGATCACCGCGCCCTTGCCGACCTGGGCCCCGGCCTGCGCCGGTCCCCCGGCGCCGCTGGAGATCCAGCTGGTGTCCGCGGCCATCGCCCACTCGTAGCTGGCGCCCAGGAGCGCCTGCTCGGGGCGGCCCAGATCCCGCCACAGCCGCGTGGTGGTCGGACCCTGCACCGGGTCGTTGATCCCCTTGTAGCAGACCACCACCCGGTCGGCCTGGCCGCTGCTCGACGGCTCGCTGCGCACCTGCCAGTAGATCGAGTTCGCCGACAGGAAGGCCAGGCTCAGGCCCTTCTGCTCGGCGGCCTGGAGCTTGTCGTACATCTGCCCGGACCAGTACTCGTCGTGGTTCGGGGAGATGTAGACCTTGTAGTTGCCCAGGTCGATCGTGTTCTGCTGCATGTCGGTCGACGTCGCGTAGGTGACGTCGTAGCCGTTCTGCTCCAGCCAGCGCGCGGTCCAGTTGGACCCGCGGTCACGCTCGCCGGCGCCGTACTCCTGCTGGTAGGGCCGGTCGAAGGAGACCTTCACGGCCTGGCCGGTGCCGGCCACCGTCATCGGCCCGAAGCCGACGTACAGGTTCTTGCCGTAGACCTGGTTGTAGGGCCACTCGTTGTAGGCCTCGTAGTTGTTCACCGGGTCCACGAGCACGATCTGCGAGGGCCGGGTCGGCTCGGTGACGGTGAAAGGGTCGGCCCACTGGTAGCCGCTGGCGTTGGTGAACACCGCGAGGTAGAGCCCGGACAGCCAGTCGTTCGGGACAGCGAGCTGCCAGCCGGTGGCCCAGTGGCACTCGATCAGGCCGGTCGGCACGTCCAGCGGGCAGGTCGGCTGCGGCCCGCCGGGGATCTGCTCGCTGGTCGTCATCAGCCGCGCGCCCGCGCCGCCGTAGTAGCCCATGCGGAAGATCTGGACGCTGTAGTTCTGCGCCGGGGTCGTGGTGACGTGGAAGCCGATGGTCTGGCCGTGCTGCACGCTGTTCGCGTCGGCGTACGCCTCCAGTTGCAGGTGCGCGTCGTCGCCGACCCGCTTGCCCGGCTGGGGTATCTGCCAGGCGCCGCTGCCAGGGTTCTGGTTCTCCAGGAAGATCGCGTTCGGGGTGGACTGCGGCGCCGGCGGCGGCAGCTGCGTGGGAGTGGTGACCGGCGGCGCGGCGGGCGTGGAGGAGGCCGCGGTCGTCGGCCCGGACCCCGGGGCCCCGGCGGTCTTCGCCGTCGTGGTCCGCGCCCCGGTGGCGGTACCGCTGGGCTTTGACGGCGAGGAGTGCGTCGCCGCGGCCGGAGCCGTCAGCCGCGCCCCGTCGCCGGCCGGCCGACCGGCGGCGGCCGCCGTCGGCATCACCCCCGCCGCGACCGCCAGCACCGTGGCACCGACCGCGATGCCCGCCGCGCCGGAGGCACGACGCGACCGCCGCGACGCACCGGCGGCGTCGGCCGCGGCAATCCTGAATCCGAACAACGTTTTCCCCAACCCTCACCACTCGTGAATCAGCCGAGGCACCGCGGCGGGGGTCCGGACGGCGGTGCGCGGCGATCGCCGCGCGGGGGCCGTCCGCCTGGCGCGCATACGCCGCCGGGCCCTGCGATCCTCGAACGGATCGCAGGGCCCGGCTGTCGTGGCGCGGCCGGCCGGAGTGCTCGTTACCAGTGTCGAGCAGGCCGGTCACCGGCATCCGGGTACGTAGTCGGAAATACGGTGGTTGTTGGACGGAGGGTTCGGGCGGCCGGATTACCCCTGCTCACCCGGCGGGTGGAGATGAGCCCTGGAAGGGCCGCCGGAGCCGGCGCGGGGCTTCGACCCCCGCCTCGGCCCGGACGCGCCGACGGCCGCCGCGGTCGCCGCCGCCAGAGCCGCGGCGTTCGCCGCGGTGGCGTTCGACGTGGCCGCGCCGGCCGTCGCCGTACCCGTGGTGGACCCCGAGATCGCGGGGCCCGTGGCTAAGGTCACGGCGGTGAGCCCGCCGGTGCCCTTCCGCTTGCGGTGCCGCGGCTCGGCCTCCAGGGCGCGCGCCGTGACCAGGTCGCGGTTGGCGGCGGCGAAGATGTCCTTGGTGAGCGCGAACGACGCCGCGGTCTCCGAGGCTTCGTCGGGGTACCAGATGGAACGGGAAGAGTGGAGATAATCCCCCATATAAATGTGGAATGCTCCGGTGAAACTGCGGCGGTTCGGATTGGCTATCCGGTGAATGGCGTCGTAGCCCATCAACACCGCGTCGCCTTCGCCGATGTCGACCGTTTCAGTCCGCTGTAAGCGGCCGCCGATCCGGGGGCTGGGGTGATAGAAGTCGTTGACCTCCAGACCTGCGTAAACCCCGGTCATCACCGGGGTGTTGTGGTTGTGCGCGGGGTAGGACATCCCCGGGGCCCACACCATGTTCTCGATGACCAGCTCAGGTCCCGCATACAGAACCTGCAGGTGGGCCTCGCGCGGGTCGCCGAAACACTCCCGCACCGGCGCGCACCCGCGCCCGAGTGTCCGGTCCAGCACGTCCTTGACCGCGTCGGCTCCGTCGGCCTCCCAAGCCTCCAGACACGCGCGGACGAACTCGTCGATGTCGAACTTGCGGCGTGATCGCGGCATCGCCTTGACTCCGTTCAGCTAATGGCTGACAGCGCTCCGTTCTCTCCCCGCCTACAAATGAAGCACTGACCGCCACCGGCGCGCCAGGGGCGCATCGCATCTTTCTACGAAATCCCCCGATCTCCAGGACCTGTTGGACGCCTTGTCAAACCGCCGCGGCCAGGAGTGAGTCAGCCACCGAAGTCCGTGCGTAGAGGACGGAACGGCCGGCGCGGTGCGCACTCACCATGCCGGCGCCGCGCAGCGCGGTGAGGTGTTCCGAGACGCCGCCGGCCGACATCCCGGTGCGCGCGGCCAGTTCCGTCGTGGACGCCGGCGCCTCCAGTTCGGCGAGCAGCAGCGCGCGGGAGCGGCCGATCACCGCCGCGACGGCTTCGGACGGCTCGGGCGCGCGGCGGGCGAAGACGGTGCCGACGCCGCGGGCGCCGTAGCAGAGCTGGGGGACGTCGCCGGTGGCGGCGCGAGTGAGAATCTTGTTCCAGGCGAAAGCGGACGGGACGAGAATCAGGCCCGGAGCATTGTCGTCGCGGCACAGGACGCGCTGGCGGTGCAGCATCCGCAGGGTTCCGCTGTTCCAGCTGACGTCCGGGTGCAGTTCGTTGAACAGTCTGGCCGCGCCGTGCTCGGCGACCTGGCGGGCGCGGTGGTAGACGTCGGCGTCCAGCAGGGTCCGGATCCGGGCCCAGTAGGGCGCCAGGGCTATCTCGAAGTACTGCTCGATCTCCGCCGACAGCTCGCAGAAGGCTGACTCGGTGTGGGTGCGCAGACGGTCGACGAAGGGCGGGCGCGGGCGGTCGGCGATCAGGCCGGCGTAGTAATCCAGATCAGCCGAAAGGTGGTCCGGCGAGGTCGACCGAATGGCGGCGAGTTCCTCGGCCAGGGTCGGGGCCGCGACGACCGGCACCGGGGACAGGAAGTCGGGGATGTAGCTCTCGGCGTGGAACAGCGAGGCCAGCCGGCCGGTCAGCAGTCCGGCGCCGGCCAGCCGCGGCCGGACCTGGTCGAACCAGGGGCCGTGGACCGGGTAGCGGCCCGGGCGGCTCAGCACCCGGAAGCTGGTGATCACTTCCCACATCGGCGAGACGGAGAAGCGCACCAGCGCCAGTTCCTCTGCGGTGAACGCCAACGTGGCCGACACGGCGCCCGCCCCCCTCCCGAACCCATCAGCGGATCTCCCCGCCCCGCGCCGGTGGATTCGGGCGGGGCCGAATCATTGTCGCATGATCGCCGCCGAGCGCCACTGTTGCCGCCATGACCACCACGAGCATCCGCCCGGCGGAAAGCGCGCCGGCCCGCATCCGCCGCCTCCGCAACCCCCTCGCGGCCTTCACCGGGTTCCCCAAGGCGATCTGGGTGATCTTCGCCGGCACCGTCGTCAACCGGATCGGCTTCCTGGTCGGCCCCTTCCTCGTGTTCTTCCTCGGCTCCCGCGGCGTGTCGGCGTCCGAGACCCCGTACGTCCTCGGCGCGCTGGGGGCCGGCAACCTGGTCGGCCCGGCGGTCGGCGGCTGGCTGGCCGACCTCCACAGCCGCAAGCTGACGATGCTGGCCGGCCTGCTGGGCACGGCCGCCGCCCAGGGGGCGCTGTTCCTGGCGCCGAACGTGGCGACCATGGCGCTGGCGGCGATCGCGCTGAGCAGCACGGCGACGATGGTGGGCCCGGCGTCGTACGCGACCCTGACCGACACCGTGGCCGCCGGCCGGCGCCGCGAGGCCTTCGCCCTGTTCGGCTGGGCGGTCAACATCGGCACCGCGATCGCGGGCGTCCTCGGCGGCTACCTCGCGGCGCACGGGTACTGGCTGCTGTTCGCCCTGGACGGGGGCACGTCGCTGGCGTTCGCGGCGATCGTGGCGACGCAGCTGCCGTCGGACCGGAGCGCGCGGGTGGCTGAGCGGGCGGCGGCGCGGGAGGGGGCGGGGTCGGGGTCTGCTGGGGGCGCCGAGGGCGCCCTGGGCAGCTCGGCCACCCCGAGCGCCTCCGCATCGCCCCGGAGCTCCGGCTACGGCGTCGTCTTCCGCGACCGCCTGGCCCGCAAGCTGATGCCGCTGTTCGGCATCCAGCTGTTCATCTACAGCCTCACCGAGAGCGCCCTGCCCCTGGCCATCCGCACCGACGGCCTCCCGGCCTCCTCGATGGGCCTGGCCGCCGCCGTCAACGCCGGCCTGGTGGTGGCCCTCCAGCCGCTGGCCACCACCTACCTGTCCCGCTTCCCCCGCACCCCGGTCTTCCTCGCCGGCAGCACCCTGATAGCCCTCGGCGTCGCCCTGACCGGCCTCGCCCACACCACCCCGGCCTACGCCGCCACGGTCGCCGTCTGGTCCCTCGGCGAAGTCGCCACCGGCGGCATAGCCGGCGCCCTGATCGCCGACCTCGCCCCCGCCGAAGCCCGCGGCCGCTACCAAGGCGCCTTCAGCTGGACCTGGGGCGTGGCCCGCTTCCTCGCCCTGACCCTCGGCACCACCGTCTACACCCTGGCCGGCCCGGCCTTCCTCTGGTGGGGCATGCTCGCCGCCGGCACCGCGGCGATCATCGGCATCGCCGCCCTCGGCCCGGCGATCGACCGGCGGGCGGCCGGGTGATGGTGAGTACGGATGGGTGATGGGAGGGAAGACCATGAGCGAAGAGGAAAGGACCTTCGTCGGCGCCGAGTCAGCACGGGACCGCAGGCGTCGGCTGATGTCCGACCCGGCTCGTGCAGCCAGGGTGTCGAAGATCCGTGAAGCGACCGCGGAGATGGACCGGATCTACGCCATGAACCTGGCGATGGTCCGGGAAGCGGCGGAACTGACGCAGGTCGAGGTGGCGAAAAGACTCGGTTCGGCTCAGGGAGTCGTGTCCAGAACCGAGAACCGTCGGGACATGTATCTGTCCACCTTGTACAACTACCTGACCGCGACCGGCGCGACCGACGTGGCGATCACGCTCACCATAAACGGCAAGGCAGTAGCACTGGACTTGGAAGCGATACTCGGCCATCCAGCGCTGCCGGAGTCGGAAACCAGCGACGAGGATGTGGAGCGCCCGGCAATCGCGGCCGCCGGAGAGCCGGCCGCACAGACCACCACAGCAGCTCGCCGATAGGTTTCCGACCGCACCTCCGCCACTCCGCCACTCGGCCACTCGGCCACAGGGTCTCCGCCACGTCGCGGGGACCCTGCGCCCCATATCAGTGTCTTTATACGTTGAACCTGAAGTCGACTACATCCCCATCCGCCATCACGTAGTCCTTCCCCTCCACCCGCGCCTTCCCCTTCGACCGCGCCTCGGCGACGGACCCGCACTCCACCAGGTCCTCGAACGACACGATCTCGGCCTTGATGAAGCCGCGCTGGAAGTCGGTGTGGATCACGCCGGCGGCTTCGGGGGCGGTGGCGCCCTTGCGGATGGTCCAGGCGCGGGATTCCTTCGGGCCGGCGGTCAGGTAGGTCTGCAGGCCCAGGGTGTTGAAGCCGACGCGGGCCAGCTGGTTCAGGCCGGACTCGTCCTGGCCCAGGCCCTGGAGGAGTTCCAGGGCCTCGTCGTCGGGGAGTTCCATCAGCTCGTGCTCGATCTTGGCGTCGAGGAAGATGGCCTCGGCCGGGGCGACGAGGGCGCGCATCTCGTCCTTCAGCGCCTCGTTGGTGAGTTCGTCCTCGTCGACGTTGAAGACGTAGAGGAAGGGCTTCGCCGTCAGCAGGTGGAGTTCGCGCAGCGGTTCGCGGTCCAGGCCGGCGGCGAAGACGGTGCGGCCGGAGTCCAGGACCTTCTTCGCCTCCTCGATCGCGGCGACGGTGGCCTGGGTCTCCTTCTTCATCCGGGCCTCCTTCTGGAGGCGCGGCAGGGCCTTCTCGATGGTCTGCAGGTCCGCCAGGATCAGCTCGGTGTTGATCGTCTCGATGTCATCGGCGGGCGAGACCTTGCCGTCGACGTGGATCACGTTCGGGTCGGTGAAGACCCGGATCACCTGGCAGATGGCGTCGGCCTCGCGGATGTTGGCCAGGAACTTGTTGCCCAGGCCCTGGCCCTCGGCGGCGCCGCGGACGATGCCGGCGATGTCGACGAAGGTCACCATCGCCGGGACCACCTTCTGCGAGCTGTAGAGCTCGGCCAGCCGGGCCAGCCGCGGGTCCGGCACGCCGACCACGCCCTCGTTGGGGTCGATGGTGGCGAACGGATAGTTCGCGGCGAGCACGTCGTTCTTGGTGAGCGCGTTGAACAAGGTCGACTTGCCCACGTTCGGGAGTCCGACGATTCCGATGGTGAGCGCCATTGTCCAACTGTCCTATCGACGTAGCGGTGAGGGCGGGCCCGAGGTGGTCCCGCTCGATTATCGCAGCCTGGCGGAGTAGCTAGGCCGATCGAGGGGACTCGCCGGTTGCGGCCCCGTTCCTCCACCGCGCTGAACGGCGCCCGCGCCACGCTCGGACGGGCCGCCGACGGGGCGGGACCAGGAGCGCTATCCAGTCGGGAGGTCGTCGTGCGGGGCACGCCTGCCACAGTCAAGAAGGCCGTGCTGGCCTGCGGCGCGGCCGGGATCGCGCTCGGCCTGGCCGCGCCGGCCGCGTTCGCCGCCGCCGGGCGCTCGCACTACGCCGCCTGGGACTTCGCCGGGGAGAGCGTCACCACCACCGCGAGCGGTTTCCCGTCGGCCCACGTCACCACCGACAGCCTCGCGCCGTCGTCGGCCTCCGGCCAGAGCGCCTTCCTCAACGCCGCCACCCCGTTCGGCCAGGTCTTCGGCAGCTCGCAGGGTCATCCGTACGCATTGCTGCGCACCGCCGCCGGCCGCGCCCCGTCGACCACCGTGCTGTCCTTCGCCCGCCCGCTGGCCGCCGGCACCTGGGGCTTCGCCCTCGGCGACGTCGACGCCGAGACGGTCCAGGTCATCGCCTTCGACCAGGACGGCCGTCCGCTCCCGGCCTCGGCGCTGGGCTTCCAGGGCACCTTCAACTACTGCGCCGGCAGCCCGCTGCCCAGTTCCTGCGTCGGGCAGCAGGGCACCGACCTGCCGGTCTGGGAGCCCGGGACCGGGACCCTGGTCGGCAACGTCGCCGACACCAACGGCGCCTCCGGCTGGTTCCGGCCGACGGCCGCGGTGGCCACGCTGGAGTTCCACGCCGCCGTCCAGTCCGGGCTGCCCACCTACCAGCTCTGGCTGGCCGCCGACGACCAGCCGCCGGCGGTGCGCGAGCGCCCGGCCCAGCCGCCGATCCTCACCTCGCCCGGCCGGCCGGTCGTCATCCCGGTCTGCGAGGGCGCCGCCCAGGACATCGGGGTGCTCAGCGGCGCGCGCCACGGGAAGATCTCCTCGCATCCGAACTGCACCGTCACCTACACCCCGGCCTCCGGGTTCAGCGGCGACGACGCCTTCACGCTGCGCATCGTCACCGCCGACGGCCAGGTCCTCGTCAAGTCCTTCGACGTCCGCGTACGCCAGCTGCTGGCGCAGACCGGCACCGCCGACGACCTGGTCGCGATGCTGCTGGCGGCCGGCGGCCTGCTGGGCGCCGGCCTGCTGCTGACCGTGCTCGCCCCGCGCGCCGATCGGTCACACTGGCGAGCCTCGGGGGACACTATGGACTCATGATGCCTGTGCTGCTGTTGGTGATCGGGATCGCGTTCGGCGCGCTGCTCGGCGTGCTGTGGGAGCGGTCCCGGCGGCTGGCGGTCAGCTCCGAGGCGATGGACCACTCCGCGGACCGGCTGCTGGCGCTGGCCGGCGCGCAGTTCGACGCGGCCGGCCGGCCGATCAACGAGTCGCTGTCCCGGCTCGACGACCGGCTGCGCGAGCTGGAGCGGGGCCGTGCCGCCTCGCAGGCGGCGCTGGCCCAGCAGATCGACGACGTGCGGGACGCCGCCGGCGCCCTCGGCACCCAGACCGCTGCCCTGGTCACCGCGCTGCGCCGGCCCGAGGTCCGCGGACAGTGGGGCGAGATGCACCTGCGGCGGGCCGTGGAGCTGGCCGGCATGGTCGACCGCTGCGATTTCCAGACCCAGACCGTGCTGCCGGGCTCGGCCGCCGCCACCGGCGGCGAGGGCCTGCTGCGTCCGGACCTGGTGGTGCGCCTGGCCGGGGACAAGTACGTGGTGGTGGACGCGAAGACGCCGCTGGCGGCGTACCTGGACGCGGCCGAGGCCACCGACGAGACCGAACGGCAGCAGTTCCTGGTCTCGCACGCCAAGCATCTGCGCACCCACGTCGACCAGCTGGCGTCGAAGGCGTACTGGCGCGCCCTCGGGGCCAGCGGGCGGCCGACGCCGGAGTTCGTGGTGCTGTTCGTCCCGGGCGAAGCTTTTCTTTCACAGGCTGTGGACATCGATGCGGAGCTGCTGGAGTACGCCGCCGCGCGCCGGGTCGTGGTCGCGACGCCGACCACGCTGATCGCGCTCCTGCGCACCGTCGCCTACGCCTGGACCCAGGACACGCTGGCGGCGAATGCGCGGGAGGTGTTCGAGCTCGGCCGCGAGCTATATGGGCGGCTGAACACGATGAGCGGCCACTTCGACCGTGTGGGGCGGGGACTGAATTCCGCGGTGGCCGCGTATAACCAGTCAGTCGGTTCTCTGGAGACTCGCGTCCTGGTCACCGCGCGACGCCTCAATGAGCTGGGCCTGGTGGACGAGGAGCTGACGGTTCCCGCGCAGGTCGAGGTGCAGACGCGCGCACTGGCGGATTGAGCAGCTCTCCGCACTATTACGTTCTCCATATGTGCGTTGTGCGAGTTCCTGTGTGTGCATCCCCCAGTAGTCTCCAGCGATCACCGGCAATCTCCAGCGTTCTCTTTTAAGGGAGTCGCTATAGGCGGCGTTTCGTTACCAGGAATGTGCCAGACAGCGCCGTAGGTTCGGATCCGTGAACCAAGGAGCCAGCCGCCTTGCCCCGCGTCCGGCCGCCCGGATCCCGGCGAACCGCCGCGAACGTGACGCCCTCCGCAGGGAACGCATGGCCGCCCCACTCGACTTCCGCTCCACCAGCCCGTCGCGGCCGGGGGTGCGCCCGCGCACAACACTCCCCCGCGCCGGGGTCGCCCCCGGCGCCGGCCGGACCCCCATCGGCCCCGGCCTGAGCCGGCCCGGTGTCGGGATCGGCAGTGCCGCCGCGCGCCGGCCGAGGCGGCGCCAGGCGCTGACCGCCTGGGGGGTGCTGCTGACGGTCACGGTGCCGACCGTGCTGGCCGCCGCTGCGGACGCGCTGCTCACCGGCGGCGTGCACTGGATCTTCGGCCTGGTCTTCGTCGCCGCCGCCTTCCACGCCGCCACCCTGGTCCGCCGCCGCGACCTGCTGGCCGGCGTGATCGTGCCGCCGCTGGCCTACTGCGCCGGGCTACTGGCCGCGATCGAGTGCGGTGTGCTGGACGCCGGGCACGGGATCGGGAACCACCTCGCCTCGCTCGGCGCCCTGCTCGCGCTCAAGCCGCGGCCGCTGTTCCTCGGGACCGGCCTGGCGGCGGCGCTGATCGCGGCACGCTGGGCCGGGACGCGAGGCGGCGCCAAGCGGTAGCGCGGCGCGGACGCGATGAACGGCGAGATCTGGTTCGAGATCGACTCCGGCGGGCGGTTCCCGCTGGACGATTACGGCTGCCGTTTCCTCGCCGGGCTGCGCCGCGCGGCTCTGGACTGGAACCCGCTCGGGGTGATCGCGTTCGACTCGTGGGCGCTGGCGCTCACCGGCCCCTCGGTGCTGGCGCTGCTGACGGTGCCGGAGGCCGACCCGTTCGGCCTGCAACTACGGCTGGGGCCCGGCGAGTTCGGCGGCTACTGGGGCGACGACTGCGCGATCTGGGACGACTACGAGCCCGGCGCGCCCGGCTACATCAACGTGCGGGACCCGCGGGCGGCGCCGGAGGACATGGCGGAGCACGCGGCGGAGTGGATCACGGCGCAGCTGGCACGGCCGTTGGCGCTGGAGGAGACGCGGAGCCCGGCGCTCGGGCGGCGGAGCCGGACCTGGGTGTTCGGGGACACCGGGGAGCGGACGCCGTGCTGCCGGAGCTGCCGGAAGCCGCCGTTCCCGGGGTCGAAGCCGCGGCGCGGGGAGACGGTGGTGGCGCCGTTGCGGGGGTCGGGATGACTTGAGATGACCAGAGGCGGCCTGAGGCGACCGGAGGCGACCGGAGGCGACCGGAGGCGACCGGAGGCGACCGGAGGCGACCGGAGGCGACCGGAGGCTACTTGAGGCGGCCGGAGGTGCGAGCGGTGGGGCCGCTCACACTCCCGGAGCCTCGCCGGCGGTCGCTGAACTGCTGCCGACCGCCAACTGCTAGCCGTTACCCGGTGTTAGCCGGTGTTACCCGCTACCCGCTACCCGCTACCCGGCGTTGTGCACGACCTCGCCGGCGTCCCGCATGTCCTTGCGCAGCTCCGGCGGCAGCGCGAACAGCAGCTTCTCCTCCGCCGAGCGCACCACCTCGACGGTGCCGTAGCCGCGCTCGGCGAGCCAGGCCAGCACGCCGTCGACCAGGTCCTCCGGCACCGAGGCGCCCGAGGTCAGGCCGACGGTGGTGACGCCGTCCAGCCAGTCCTCGCTGATCTCGGAGGCGTAGTCCACCAGGTGCGCGGCGCCGGCGCCGGACTCCAGCGCCACCTCGACCAGCCGCACCGAGTTCGAGGAGTTCTTCGAGCCGACGACGATCACCAGGTCGGACTCCCCGGCGATGCGCTTGACCGCGGTCTGCCGGTTCTGGGTGGCGTAGCAGATGTCGTCGGACGGCGGGTCCAGCAGCAGCGGGAACCGGGTGCGCAGCCGGTCCACGGTCTCGGTGGTCTCGTCCACCGACAGCGTGGTCTGGGACAGCCACGCCACCTTCGCCGGGTCCCGCACCTCGACGCCGGCCACCGCGTCCGGGCCGTCGACCAGGATGATGTGCTCGGGGGCCTCGCCGGTGGTGCCGACGACCTCCTCGTGGCCCTCGTGGCCGATGAGCAGGATGTCGTAGTCCTGCTCGGCGAACCGCACCGCTTCCTTGTGCACCTTGGTGACCAGCGGGCAGGTGGCGTCGATGGTCTTCAGGCGCCGCGCGGACGCCTCCTCGTGCACGATCGGCGCCACGCCGTGCGCGGAGAAGACCACGGTCGCGCCCTCGGGCACCTCGTCGGTCTCCTCGACGAACACCGCGCCGCGGTTCTGGAGGGTCTGCACCACGTGCTTGTTGTGGACGATCTCCTTGCGGACGTACACCGGAGCCCCGTAGAGCTCCAACGCCTTCTCCACGGTGACGACCGCGCGGTCCACTCCCGCGCAGTATCCGCGGGGTGCGGCGAGGAGGACGCGGCGTGCTTCAGGTGCGGAGGCGTTCATGGTCTCCATGGTAGGCGGCGCCCGCGGCCGTCCGGTCCGTGATCGGTTTTCTCCACAACTTCGCCACGTCGCAGCCAGGCCGCGCACGGTTCCCCCAGCGTCGGCACTGGTGGCTAGGCTCCTCCCCATGGCCATGCAATCCTCAGCAGATCAGCCGATCCCCGTCCGCCAGGTGTCCGAAGCGGTCGGCGGGTGGATCGCCAAGCTGGGGATGATCTGGGTCGAGGGGCAGTTGGCGCAGATCAACAAGCGTCCCGGTTCGCAAATGGTGTACCTGGTGCTGCGCGATCCTTCCGCGGACGTCTCTATGCAGGTCACCACGTTCCGCCGGGTCTTCGACACGGTGGTGCCTCCTCTTGCGGAGGGCGCGCGCGTCGTCGTATATGGGAAGCCGGACTTCTACGTTCCGCGTTCGACCTTCTCCATTCGCGCGGAAGAGATCCGGCAGGTTGGCCTCGGTGAACTGCTCGCGCGGTTGGAGATGCTCAAGGCGAAGCTCGGCGCTGAAGGGCTGTTCGCGCCGCAGCGGAAGAAGCCGTTGCCGTTCCTGCCGCGCTGTGTGGGACTGATCACAGGTCGGGCATCGGCGGCGGAGCGCGATGTGTTGGAGAACGCTAAGCGGCGGTGGCCAGGTGTGCAGTTCCGCGTCGAGAACACGGATGTGCAGGGGTCCAAGGCGGTGCCGCAGATCCTGCCGGCCTTGGCGAGGCTGGATGCCGATCCCGAGGTGGACGTCATCATCATCGCGCGCGGCGGAGGCTCTGTAGAGGACCTGCTGCCGTTCTCCGATGAGGCACTCATTAGGGCGGTCGCGGACTGTGCGACGCCCGTCGTCTCCGCGATCGGGCACGAGCCGGACTCGCCGATCCTGGACCTCGTCGCGGACTTCCGCGCGTCGACTCCCACGGACGCCGCTAAGCGCGTGGTCCCGGACGTCGCAGAGGAGATGGACCGCGTCGCCGAACTACGGCGCAACGCTTGGCGTTCGGTGGCGCGGATACTGGAGCGCGAGGCCATGGGGTTGGGCGCGTTCCGGCAGCGGCCGGTGCTGGCGTCCCCGTACTCGATGATCGACGGGCGCCGGAACGATCTGGACGAGCTGACGCGGCGGGCGCGCGCCACGGTCGGTCATCGGCTGGACCGGGCAGCCGACGACCTGGGTCACACGCTGGCGCGGGTGCGGGCGTTGTCGCCGATGGCGACGTTGGAGCGCGGGTACTCGATCGTTCTGGGACCGACCGGGCATGCGGTGCGGGCCGTGGAGGAAGTCGCCGAGGGAGATGTGCTGGACGTTCGGCTTGCTTCCGGGCGCCTTACCGCCACGGTCGCGGAAGTCACGCCATCTACGACGCCCACCACGTAAGCGCGGCACCGCTTGGTTCTTTGAAGCCGAGCTCGCGATAGAGGGCATCGCCGTACTCGCTGGCATGCAGCTCCACGCGCGGGATGCCCTGAGCGGTGTACCAGTCGAGAAGCGCGCGCATAACGAGGCGCGAGTACCCGCGACGCCTATAGCGTCCGTCGGTGCAGACGCCGTATACGTATCCGGACAAACCGGATGGGTTGCGCATATTGGGAAGCCGCTGATCCACCGCGCCGATGGCGCTGGCCGCGAGGCCTTCGCCGTCAGGCGCGTCGATGACGAAGACCACTGTGCCCGCTTCGTCGCCGATTTCCAGCCACGACCGCAGCAGCTTCAGCGCGGCGACGTGGTTGGCCTCGTCGGCCGACGGCGGTGCGATACCGAACACGTCATGCGCCATCTGATGCCGCAGCCGCAGTATCTCGCCCTCGTCGCCGGGCACTGCCCGGCGCGCATTCGCTTCAGCAGTCACAGGCGGAAACTATCCTTTTCCCATGGCGAACGAGACGACCAGTACCCAGAGCGAGACGCCCGACCTGTCCCACCTCGGCTATGAGCAGGCACGGGACGAGTTGATGGACGTCGTCCGGCGCCTGGAGACCGGCGGCCTGACGCTGGAGGAGTCGCTGGCCGCCTGGGAGCGCGGCGAGGCGCTCGCGAAGCATTGCCAGGCGAAGCTGGACGGCGCGCGGGCGCGGCTCGACGCGGCGATCGGCGGCGAAGAGGGCTGAGCCCTGTTTCGGGCCGCCCGCGCCAAGCACTGCTTCAGACCGCCCGCGCCGAGCACTACCTCAGGCTGCCCGCGCTGAGCCCTACTTCAGGCTGCCCGCGAAGCCGGCCAGCTCGGTGACCCCGACGGTGCCCGACACCACGACGCCGACCGGCCCGGCGGCCGCCGCCGCGGTCCCGGTGGGGGCCGTGGTCCGCACCAGCGCGTGCCGCTTGCCGTCGCCGGAGACGTAGACCTGCCAGTCGAAGCCGCCGCTGGTGACCTTGGCGGCGGAGCCGGTGAGCGGGGTCGCGTCCGGAGCCTGGTCGCCGAGCACCGACTCCACGCCGTGGGCGCCGGTGATCTGGTCCAGCGCCACGTACTGCTTGTCGGGGGTCAGGAACCCGAGCTCCCAGCGCTGCGGCTCGCCCGGCACGAGGTCCGCGTGGACCGACGTGGCGCGCCAGCCGGCCGGCAGGCTCGCCGGCGCCAGGGCGGTGAACGGCAGGTCCGGGTCGCGGCGGGCCTGGTCGAGCGGGATCGAGTAGTCGACGGTCTGGGCCGCGTCCTCGGGTTTCTTGGAGTCATGGGGGAACCACTCCACGATCGCCACGATCGGGAGGGAGATCACCGCCATCGACAGAACCATGTCCCGGACGGTTTTCTTCAGCGGGGAGACGCGGGCCATAGGGATATGGTCGCATCCGTCCCGGTGGGGTGTGCCACGGGCCCCCGTGCGGTACCCGGGTGGCGTGGTGCTCGATACGATCAACCTCGACATACCTCGTGAACCGCGACGTCGCGGATTACCCTCCTCGAGGAGTTCTTCACTCATGAACGCCGCAGTCCCGCAGGCGAACGAAACCCCTACTCAGGAAGCCCCCGACCGCAACCTGGCCCTGGAGCTGGCGCGCGTCACCGAGGCGGCGGCGATGGCCGCCGGCCGGTGGGTCGGCAAGGGCGACAAGAACGCCGCCGACGGCGCCGCCGTCAACGCGATGCGCAAACTGATCAACACCGTGTCGATGCGCGGCGTGGTGGTGATCGGCGAAGGCGAGAAGGACCACGCCCCGATGCTGTTCAACGGGGAGGAGGTCGGAGACGGCTCCGGGCCCGAGTGCGACGTGGCCGTGGATCCGATCGACGGCACCACGCTGACCGGCAAGGGCATGCCCAACGCGCTGGCGGTGATCGCCGTCGCCGACCGGCACAGCATGTACGACCCCTCGGCCGTCTTCTACATGGAGAAGCTGGTCACCGGACCGGAGGCGGCCGACGTGGTGGACATCACCGCGCCGGTGGCCGAGAACATCCGTGCGGTGGCCCGGGCCAAGCGCCGCGAGCCCGGCGACGTCACCGTGGTGGTGCTGGACCGGCCCCGGCACGACGGGCTGGTCGCCGAGATCCGCGCGGCCGGGGCCCGGATCAAGTTCATCACCGACGGCGACGTGGCCGGCGCCATCATGGCCGCCCGCGCCGGCACCGGCGTGGACCTGCTGATGGGGATCGGCGGCACCCCGGAGGGGATCATCGCGGCCTGCGCCATCAAGTGCCTGGGCGGCGTGATCCAGGGCCGGCTGTGGCCCAAGGACGAGGTCGAGCGCCGCAAGGCCGTGGAGGCCGGGCACGACCTGGACCGGGTGCTGCTCACCGACGACCTGGTCTCCGGCGAGAACTGCTTCGTGGCGATCACCGGCCTCACCGACGGCGAGCTGGTCCGGGGCGTCCACTACACCGGGGGCGGGGCCACCACCCAGTCGCTGGTCATGCGGTCCAAGTCCGGGACGGTGCGGATGATCGACTCCGAGCACCGGCTGGACAAGCTGCGGCAGTACAGCTCGGTGGCGTTCCACTGATCCTTGCGCTCCGGCGGCGGACTGGACGGTGAGCCAGTGCGGTGAGCCGGTGCAGTGAACCGGTGCGACGAGCCAGTGCGGTGAGCTGGGCGGCAAGGCCCTCAGGGGTCGAACATCCGCGCGGCTCACCCGTTCGACGCACCGCGTCGGCGGCACCGCGCAAACCGTGGTGAGCTGGTGCGGTGAGCGAAGCGACGACAGCAGCCGGATCCGGCGGGGGACGCCACGCGGGCGCCCCCGCCGGCCCGCACAACGAGGTGGCCCTGGTCTTCGCCGGCGTCATGCTGGGCATGCTGCTGGCCGCGCTGGACCAGACCATCGTCTCCACGGCGCTGCCGACCATCGTCTCCGACCTCGGCGGCGCCAACCACATCTCGTGGGTGGTGACCTCCTACCTGCTGGCCTCCACGGCGCTCACGCCGCTGTGGGGCAAGCTCGGCGACCAGTTCGGCCGCAAGCGGGTCTTCCAGATCTCGATCATCGTCTTCCTGATCGGCTCGGCGCTGTGCGGCATGGCGCAGAACATGGGCGAGCTGATCGCCGCGCGCGGGCTCCAGGGCATCGGCGGCGGCGGCCTGATGGTGCTGTCGATGGCGCTGATCGCCGACGTGGTGCCGCCCCGGGACCGGGGCAAGTACCAGGGCGTGATCGGCGCGGTGTTCGGCGTGGCCAGCGTCATCGGCCCGCTGATCGGCGGGTTCTTCGTGGACCACCTGAGCTGGCGCTGGGTCTTCTACGTCAACCTGCCGGTGGGCGCGATCGCGCTGGTGGTGGTGGCGATCGGGATGCGCACCCACACCGCGCACCGCAAGCCGGTGATCGACTACCTGGGCACCTTCCTGATCGCCGCCGCGGCCAGCTGCCTGATCCTGGTCACCAGCTTCGGCGGCAGCACCTGGGCCTGGGGCTCCTGGCAGGTGCTGGCCTGCTCGGGCCTGGCGGTGGTGCTGCTGATCGGCTGGTTCTTCGCCGAGAAGTACGCCAAGGAGCCGGTGCTGCCGCTGCACCTGTTCACCAACTCGGTGTTCGCGATGTGCAGCACCATCGGCTTCGTGCTCGGGCTGTGCATGATGGGCAGCCTGACGTTCCTGCCGCTCTACATGCAGATCGTGCACGGCGCCACGCCGACGGTGTCCGGGCTGCAACTGCTGCCGCTGATGGCCGGGGTGCTGATCGCCTCGATCGGCTCCGGGCAGCTGATCAGCAAGACCGGCCGCTACAAGATCTTCCCGATCGTCGGCACCGCGGTGATGACGGTCGGCGCGTGGATGCTGTCGCGGATGACGGACACGTCCACCACCTTCTACAACGCGATGGCGATGCTGGTGTTCGGCCTGGGGCTGGGCCTGGTGATGCAGGTGCTGATCATCGCGGTGCAGAACAACGTGGACTACGAGGAGCTGGGGACCGCGACGAGCGCGGTGACGTTCTTCCGCTCGATCGGCGGCGCGTTCGGGGCATCGGTGTTCGGCACCGTCTTCAACAACAAGCTGACCTCCGAGCTGAAGGACGCGGTGGCCGCCGGGCACATCGACCCGGCGTTCCCGTTCCAGAAGGCGATCGAGGATCCGAAGCTGATCAAGGAGTACCCGAAGGCGGTCACGCAGCCGTTCCTGCACGTCTACGCGCACGCGCTGCACTACGTGTTCGTCTACGCGATCCCCTTGTGCGCGCTGGCGTTCCTGCTCTCGCTGTTCCTGCGCGAGGTGCCGCTGCGCACGACAACGCGCGGCACCGGGGCCGCCGAGGCGGCGACCGGCCCGACGCAGCGCACGTCGATCGACGAGCTGGAGCGGGCGCTGACGGTGCTGTCGAGCCGGCAGAACGTGAAGGAACGGTACTCGCAGAGCATCGCGAAGTCAGGGATCGACATCACGGTGCCAGAGGCCTACGGCCTGTTCCGGCTGAAACAGTACGGCCCGACCCGCATCGAGGACATCCCCGGGCGACTGAAGCTGTCGATGGCGGAGATCCGTCCGCACCTGGACACGCTGGTGTCCACCGGCCGCGCCGCGGTCCACGGGAGCCCGCCGCACCAGACGCTGGTGATGACGGAGGCCGGGGAGGCGGCGGTGGACGCGCTGAGCGCGGCGCGGCGGGCGATACTGACGGATCAGCTGGACGGGTGGTCGCCGGAGCAGCATGCGGAGTTGTTGACGATGTTGCGGCAGTTGGCGGATTCGACGTTGGATCAGGAGGACAGTGCTTTGTGGGCGGGGTCGGGGTCGGGGTCGGGTCCGGGGGCAGGGTCGGGGCCGGGGCTGGAGAGTGGGGCGGGGTTGGGGTTGTAGGGGTGGGTGGTTTTGGCCTGCGGCGGCGGTCTGCGCCGCCGCTGATCTGTGCTGTAAGTGATCTGCGCTGTAACTGATCTGTGCTGTAACTGATCTGTGCCGCAGCTGATCTGCACAGCAACTAATTTGTGCCGCGACTAATCTGCGCAGCCGACCGGCCGGTCAGGTGGAACTGGTCGGTTGGTGATGTTGGTCGGTGGTGCTGGCCGGTGATGTTGGTCGGTGATGCTGGTCCGTAATGCTGGTCCGTGATGCTGGCCGGTGGTATTGGTTGGTGATGCTGGCCGATGGTGTTGGTCGACGATGCGGCCGGTGATGCTGGTTGGTGATGTTGGCCCGTGATGCTGGCCGGCGATGCTGGCCGGCGAGTCGAGATCGCGTTTGTCAGTGGTCCAAGACCTGCTGAGCGGCGGCCTCGACCGTTGCGAAATGCGCCTCGCGGGCGGCCGCGTTGATGGGCTCCTCGTACTTGGCCGCTCCCCCGGTGCGGCCGTCGAGCCCTTCGCGGAGGATGTCGGCGTGGCCGGCGTGGCGGTTGATGTCGAGGAGCATGTGGATCAGGATGTTGATCAATGTCGTCTCGGGCTCCGGCCACCAGGGCACGTGGCCGGGCGTGTCGGCCGAGAGTGTCTCGATCGTCGCGTCGGCGTGCTGGGCTGCGCGGCCGTAGAAGGCGATGATCTCGTCGCGGGTCTCGTCCGCGCGCACCCAGAGGTCGCTGCCGTCGGCCTCCTGCCAGGGCTGGATCGGCTCCGGGAAGGGGCGGCCGAAGACCTCGCCGAAGTAACGGGCTTCCCAGGTGGCGGCGTGTTTGACTAGGCCCAGGAGGTTGGTGCCGGTAACGGTCAGCGGGCGGCGGATGTCGTACTCGGACAGGCCGTCGAGCTTCCAGATCAGCACTTCGCGGTGGAAGCGCAGGCTGGCGAGCAGGTGGGCCTTCACGGAGTTGTTGGGGTCGTTGGGGTCGGTGGAGTCCTTGGTGTCGTCGCTCATGGGAAGCGAGCGTGCCAAGGGCGGCCCGGGGAGCTCAGAAGATTTCGAACTCTGAGATGGGGCTGGCGGGTGGCGGGAAGGCAGTGCGGCCCGGTTTTCGATCGTGGTGTTGTGTGGTGCGGTGAGACCGGGCCGCGCGGCGGGGTGGATCAGAGGCTGTTGAAGACCGGCGCCGTGATCACCGCGGTCCCGCCGAAGACGAGGCCGGTGTCGATCGAGCCGCCGGCCTTCTCGTCGTTGAGGAACCCGCGCGTGGAGGAAGGCAGAGCCTTGGGGTCGGTGAGCAGCAGCGGCCCGTCCAGGGTGCCCATGGCCGCACCGCCGGACAGCGCGTCGGCCCAGTTCAGGCCGGTGGCCAGGCCGTAGAAGTGCGGGGTCCCGGTGGAGCCGAAGAACTGCCGCGCCACGAGGGCGGCGGTGGCGTAGCGGTCCTTGCCGACCAGCGTGTCGAGCTTCAGGTTGCCGGCCGGGACGGCGCTGCCGAGGGTCTTGGCTGCGCTGTTCGCCGCGCCGCCGATCGGGTATACGTTCGCCCCGGCAGGGGTGCTGGCCCAGGTGCGCAGGAACGAGGCGGTCGCGGCCGGCATCTGCGCGTCGTTGGTGAGCACGAGAACGGTGTCCGGGGTGGCCCCGGCGGCGGTGCCGGCGGCGAGGGCGTCCGGGAAGTTCTGCGCGGTCGCCAGCAGCACGCGTTGCACGGCCGGCTTGCCCCCGGAGTCGCGCATGTCCGTCGCCATCGTGGAGGCGATCGCGGTCGCGGTGGCGTAGCGGTCGCTGCCGGACAGGCGCTTGGTGGCGAAGCCGAGATTCTGCACGGCTTTCTCGACGCCCGACGACAACGCCGCCTCGCCGCCGAGCAGGTAGACGGTGGCGCCGCGCGGCAGAGTGCGGGTGAGCTCCTGCGCGGTGGCGTGGTCCAGGGCGGCGGTGGAGCTGAGCAGCAGCGGACCGCCGAGATGCGCGGCCAACGCGGAGCCGCCGAGGGCGTCGTAGAAGTAGTCGGAGCGGGTCAGGACGGCGGTCTTGGCCAGTGGCCGCTTGTCGCCGGGGGCGTAGAAGTCGTTGACGTCGCCGGTGGTGTTCGGCCACAGCTCCTGCGAGGTGGCCACGGCGGTCCCGATGCGGTCGTTGCCGGCGAGGCGGACGGCGCGCTTGGTGGCGGGGTCGAACTGGACGTGGGCGGAGGGGGCCAGGTCCACTTGGTTCTCGTCGACGGTCAGCGTCGTGGAGCCGTATTTGCGGCTGACGTTCTGGAAGTACTGGTGGATCCGCTGGTGCTTGCCCCAGAGGGCGGCCGGGACGTAGGGATCGTTGGTGGTGGCGTTGAAGTTCGCCTGGTCCGCGGTGGTGCCGGCGATGTCGACCGCGGCGACGACGGAGCTCAGGGAGGGGTCGGCGACGATGTCGCTCATCACGCTGTGCCCGGTCGCCGGGTTGCCGGAGCCGCCGTAGACGCCGAGGTGGTAGCCGGATTGGGAGAGCCCGGCCGCGAAGGCCTTGATGTAGGTGTTCACGGCCTGCGCGGTCGCGTCCTCGTGGTAGGGCTCCATGTCGAGGAAGATCGTCGTGCCGGAGCCGAAGCCCAGCGTCTGCGCCTGCTTGACGGCGTCGGCGCCGTCCGCGGCACCGAGGGCCTGCGGGTTCGCGCCAGCCGCGATCAGGTCCGGGCCCTGCTTGCCCGCGTAGATGGCCCACATCCCCCACCCGGTCGCGGCCTGGTGCTGCACCCAGTCGGGGGTGTAGCCGCCGGAGGGCGCGGCGGCGGAGCCGCAGGCGTAGTGGGAGCCGCCGATGTAGACGCCGACTCCGCGGTAGGGGGAGTGGGCGTACCAGTCGTCCATCTGCGCGTCGCTGGGGGCGTTGCAGACGTCGAAGCCCTTGCCGCTGAAGGCGGTGGTGGGGGCGATGGCGGCGTGGGCGCTGGACGCTCCGATGCCGGCCAGTCCCAGGGAGCCCAGTGAGGATGCGGCTACGGCGGATGCGGTCAAGCGGATGCGGTTCATGACAATCCCTCCCGTGTGGTCTCGTTCAACCTAGACGCTGGGGAGGGGGGTGAGGGTTATGGGGGGTGAGGTTGGTCTAAAACTGGTGCGGTTTATGTAGACGATGGGGGTGAATCGGATCTTAGGTAGAGATCTTGGTCAGGAGGAGACGGGTAGGTGGAGGGTGAAGCGGCAGCCGTTGGTGGTGTTGGCGACGGTGACTGTGCCGGAGTGGGCTTCGGCGATGCCGCGGACGATGGCGAGGCCTAGGCCGGCGCCGGTGGTTGTGGGGGTGGGGGGGGGGGTGGGGGGGGGGGGGGTGGGGGTGGGAGTGCGGGCTTGCGTACCGCGCCAGGCGATGTCGAAGACGCGGGAGAGGTCGGCTTCGGGGATGCCGCCGCAGGTGTCGGTGACGGAGAGGGCGATTTCGGAGGCGGTGGAGGTGGAGGTGGAGGTGGAGGTGGCCTCGATGGTGATGTTGCCGCCGTCGGGGGTGTAGTTGATCGCGTTGACGACGAGGTTGGAGAGGGCTCGGGAGAGCTGCCGGATGTCGCCTCGGAGGGTGGGGCTTGGGGTGGGGATCGCCGCGACGAGCTTCGTGTTGCGCGCGTCGGCGAGGGGGCGCGCTTCGGAGACGACGCCGTCGACGAGGTCGGCGAGGGGGACGGTCTCGATGGTGAGGCGCAGTGTGCCGGAGTGGATGCGGGAGAGTTCGAAGAGGTCGTCGACCATGCCGGTGAGGCGGTCGGTGGCCTCGCGCATTTGGGTGTAGTAGCGCGCGGGGTCGGGGGCGACGCCGTCTTCGAGGGCTTCGGCCATGGCGCGCAGGCCGGCGAGGGGGGTGCGGAGGTCGTGGGAGACCCAGGCTACGAGGTCGCGGCGGGATTGTTCGAGGGCGCGTTCGCGGGCGCGGGATTCGGTGAGTTTGGTGCGGGTGGATTGGAGGTCGTGGGCTAGGCGGGAGAGTTCGGCGGTTTGGAGGGGTTGAGTTGGGACTTGGGTTGGGGTTGGGGTTTGGAGCGTGTCGCCGAGAGCTTGGAGGGCGGTGCGGAGGGTTTGGCTGTCGCGGGCAAGGCTGCGGCCGAGGAGGAACACGAGGAGCAGCGTCACGGCGGCGCCGGAGACGGAGACGATGAGGGAGACGGCGGCGTCGTGGGAGGAGATGAACATCGCGCGGGAGGCGATGGTGATGCCTGCGAAGACAGAGAGGACGCCGGTTGCGGCGGAGGCAAAGAGGGCGGATTGGAGGGAGTGGCCGCGGAGGGCGCGGAGGGTGAGCCAGCCGAGGAGGGAGGCGGCTAGGGCGGAGCCGGCGCCCATGGCGATTACTAGGAGTTGGTCACGCATGGGGGTCGGTGTGGGGGTGGGGGTCAGCGAGGCCGTGGGGGTCGAGGCCGTTTGGGTCCAGGCGGTAGCCGAGGCCCCAGACGGTGACCAGGAGGGTGGGAGAGGCGGGGTCGGGTTCGATCTTTTCGCGGAGGCGGCGGATGTGGACGGTGACAGTGGATTGGTCGCCGAAGGTCCAGCCCCAGACGTTTTTCATGAGTTCGGCGCGGGTGAAGGCTTGGTTGGGGTTGGCGAGGAGGAAGGAGAGGAGGTCGAATTCGCGGGCTGTGAGGGGGAGGGGGTGGGTGTGGAGGGTTGCTTTGTGGGCGGTGAGGTCTAGGTGGAGGGGGCCGGCGGTGAGGGTGGTGGGGGGTTGGAAGGCGGGGGGTTGGGAGGTGGGTAAGGGGGCTGTTTCCGGGGTCGGGGCCGCTTGCAGAGTTGGAGTGGGGGTGGCGCTCTGGGAGCGGCGCAGGACGCTTGCGGCGCGGAGGACCAGTTCGCGAGGGCTGAAGGGCTTGGTGACGTAGTCGTCGGCGCCGACTTGGAGGCCGAGGATGCGGTCGTCTTCTTCGCCGAGGGCGGTAAGCATGATGACTGGGACTTCGCCGAGGGTTCGGACCCGGCGCAGGACTTCGTAGCCGTCGAAGCCGGGGAGCATGAGGTCGAGGATCATGAGGTCGGGGAGGTGGGCTGTCGCGGCGGCGACGGCGGAGGGGCCGTCGGGGGCGTGGCGGACTTTGTAGCCGGCGTTGGTGAGGTAGGTGGCTACTACTTCGGCGACGGTTGTGTCGTCGTCGATGATGAGGATGGGGGTGGTGGGGGTGGTGGGGGTGGTGGGGGGTTCGGCGCTGGGAGTTTCGGTCACGCTGGCGTTCCCTTGGGGGCTGAGGTGGGGAGTTACCGGATCTAGTCTGCCCGGGCATTTAGTGTTGCGATTGTGACCACCACCTCAGCATCCGGCTACTCCGGCACACCGCTGCCCAAGAAGCTCGGCATCAAGTCCGGGCATCGCGTGTTGCTCCACGACGCGCCTGATGGGTTCGATCCGCAGCCGATGCCGGATGACGTGGTCGTTGAGCGGGTGGGTGGGGAGGATGAGGTCGTCTACGACGTGATCCTCGCGTTTGTTATGGATCGCGTGGCGTTGGAGGAGGTCTACGCGACGCTGCCCGCGAGGATGGCGACGAATGGGTCGCTGTGGGTGTGCTGGCCGAAGAAGGCTTCGAAGATCAAGACTGATGTGAGCGACAGTGTTGTTCGGGATGAGGCGCTTGCGTTGCCGATCGGGTTGGTCGATGTGAAGGTGGCGGCTATCGATGAGACGTGGTCGGGGTTGAAGTTGGTGTATCGGCTTACGCATCGGTGACTGATGTTGACGACCTTCGGCCACGGTGCTGACTGGTCGGTGGCGGTCGTTGGGTGGGGGGTGGAGTCAGTCTCCGAGAACTGTTGCGGGGGTGGGGAAACCCAAGGTCAAAGGCCAGATCAAAGGCCAGTCAAGGTCAACTGCGCCTCCGGCGGCCCCTCCGGGGAGGGCCTCGCTCTGGAAAGAGTGGGCCAGGCGGGCCGGCGCGGCCTTGGTCGGTGGTTCCGGTTTCGGTCCCGGCCTTTCCGTCGCATCGTCGCCTAAAGGAATCACACCGCCCAGGCGGTATCAAGGCGACCCTTCAGGCTTGTGCCCCAGCTCATGCGAGCCTTGACACCGCCTGGGCGGCGCGATTGGCTACGCCCGCCGAAGCGACGGAAAGACCGGAACCGAAGACCTAACTTTGGGGCAAAGCAAAAAGCGAGGCGACCGGTCGCGACCCATATCAGTCTTGCTAGCCGCCGCCGGTCAAAGTGGTGGAGCGGCGCTCGCTTGCAATGACCACCGGTTCCGCTGGCCGCCGCCGGTTCTGATGCTGGGCTGGGCGACCCGTCGCAATGCTGACCGGTTCTGCTGGCCGCCGCCGGTTGCGGTGGTGGCTGGGCAATCGGTTGCGATGCTGACCGGTTCCGCTGGCCGCCGCCGGTCGCGATACTGGCCAGGCTGTCAATTGCAGCGCCGGTCAGTTCTGCTAGCCGCCGCCGGTTCTAGCCGTAGCTAGACAGTCGGTTGCGATGCTGTCGGGCAGGCGAGTCGTCGCGATTGTCTCCGTTCGCGGTGGCACCAATCCTCGCCTCCGCTCCCCTCCCCCACGCCAGGCAGCCCCGGCGCGTGGTGCGCCGAGGCTGTCCAGGTCCCCCACTTGCGCTGGGGAGTGATGCGGGTGCTTGGGGCATCAGCTCTCGGAGTGCGAGTCGTACTCGGTGTGCTCGTCCTGCTCGAAGTGGGTGTCGGTCTCGCTGCCGTGCGGGCCGGTCTGGGTGTGGGTGTCGATCTCGGTGTGCTCGTCGTGCTCGTAGTGGACGTCGTCCTCGTGGTGCTGGCCGTGGCCGGAGTCGGAGTGGTGCTGGTCGGACTCGGTGTGGCTGTCGTGCTCGTAGTGGGAGTCGTCCTCGGTGTGGTGGCCGTGGCCGGAGTCGGAGTGGTGCTGGTCGCTCTCGGTGTGGTTGTCGTGCTCGTAGTGCGAGTCGTTCTCGTTGTGGTGGCCGTGGCCGGAGTTGGAGCTGTGCTGGTCGGACTCGGTGTGGTTGTCGTGCTCGTAGTGGGAGTCGTCCTCGTGGTGCGAGCCGTGGTTGCTCGAGGAGTGGTGCTGGTCGGACTCGGTGTGGCTGTCGTGCTCGTAGTGCGAGTCGCTCTCGTGGTGGTCGTGGTGCAGAGCGTGGTGGGCGCCGCCGAAGCCGGTCTTCGACAGGCGGGTGCCCAGGCGGCTCGGGGCCGCGGTGCCGGCTTCGACGCGGACGGCGCGCAGGCGGCCGGCTTCGTCCTCGGTGAGGCCGTTGGTGGCCGCGAACCCGTCGGGGTCGGCCATCACGGACTGCGCGAACTCGGTGTCGATCGCCATGCGGGCGACGATCTCGCGGTACTTGGCCTCAGACATTGCTGCGGCCCCCCTTCTCCCCCTACGCGCCGGCTGGTGGCCGGTCGCTGTCGTTTGTGGTCTCATCACTATTGAGCCCCAGGATTCGATTGGCGGGATCCGGCCTTTCCCTAGTGCTTCGCGCCAGTAGGCTGAATCGCATGCGGCAGCCCGTGCAGACCCTCCTCGAGCACGTGCGGAATGGCCGGGGCGGTGCCCTGCTGTTGGGTGGGGCCACCTCGGCGGAGTTGGCTGCCGTCGGGGGGCCCGAGTGGCCTGTCGACGGCTTCCGGGTGCTGCGGGCGGCCGGGTTCCAGGCCGAGGCGGCGTTGGCGTTCGCGGGGTTGGCGGATCTGGTGCGCCCGCTCGCGGACGGGTCGGAGTTCGATGTCGGGGCCGGGGGGCCGCATCTGCTGGGGGCCGCGGTGGCCGATCTGGTGGTGCGGACGGCGGCCGGGGCGCCGGTACTGGCGGTGGTCGCGGACGCGCACTGGCTGGATCCGGAGTCGGCGGCGGCGATCGCGGTGGCGGTGCGGGCCACGAAGCAGGCGCCGGTGGGGTGGGTGCTGGGCGTCGACGACGTGCGGCGCAGTCCGTTCGGGTCGTTGGGGGCGGTGACCGTCGCGGTGCGGCGGGCGGCCGCGGCCACGGAGCTGCCGACGGCCACGTCCAGGGCGTTGCTGGTGGTGGCCGCCAGTGCCACCGGGCACGTGGACGAGGTCGGGGGCGCGCTGGGCCGGCTCGGGCTGCATGTCGGGGACCTGGCCCCGGCGGTCGCCGACGGGTTGGTGGAGGCGACCGGGGCGGGGTGGCGGTTCCGCGACCACGGGGTGGCGACCGCCGTGTACGCGGCGGCGACTCCGGCGGAGCGGCGGGCCACGCACGCGGCGTTCGTGGAGGCGATCGCCGAGCTGCGGGCCGCGGAGAAGGGCGAGATCCTGGCCCGGCATCTGGCCGGGGCGGCGTCGGCCGCGGACGCGCACGCGGCGGTGGCGCTGGGGCGGGCCGCGGACGGGGCCCGGCTGCGGGGCGCGCTGGAGGCGGCCCGGGCCGCGTACGGGCGCGCGGCGAGTCTGTCCCCTGATTCGTCGGCGCGGGCCCGGTGGCTGGCCGGCGCCGCGGACACCTCGCGGCTGGTGGGCGACCTGGGCGGGGTCGGGCGCGCCATCCGCGAGGCCCGCATCCTCACCGACGAGCCGACGCTGCATCTGCGGCTGGACCGGATCGCGGCGCGGACCTCGGCGGTGCGGACCGTGCAGGGCGATATCAAGACTTTGCTGGAGCCCGGTACGCCGGGGACCGCGATCGGGCTGATCGTCGCCGGGAAGGCGGCCGAGGCCGAGGCCATGCTCGGGCCGGTGGTGGCCGCGGCGCTGCTCGCCGATCCGCTGGACATGGGCCCGCTGACGCTGCCCGCGATCGCGGCGGGAGCGATGTGGACCGGCGACGGCGGCGGCGCGGCGGCCGTGTTGGACCGCTCCATCGCGCTGCTGCGGGCCTACGGCGCCACCGAGCACCTGCCGGCGCTGCTCATCGTGCGGGCCGAGGCCGGGTTCCGGCTGGGGACCTGGCCCACGGCGCGGGACGACGCGGAGGAGGCGGCGGCGCTGGCCTCCCAGCTGGGGCAGCAGCCGGTGCGGGCGGTGGCGCGCGGACTGGCGCTGCGCGTCAGCTCCCTGATGGGGGCGCCGACCGAGCCGGCGTCGGCGCTGGAGGCCGAGTCGCTGGGCGCGGAGGCGTACGCGATGTGGTCCCGGCACGCCGTGGGCACCGCGCACCTGGCCGAGGGCCGGTGGCGGGAGGCGACCACGGCGCTGGGCGGGGTGGCCGACGGGTTGGAGCGGCTCGGGGTGCGCGAGCCCTCGGTGCTGCCGGTGGCCGGGGACCTGGTCGAGGCGGCGCTGCGGATCGGGGAGCTGGCGCGGGCGCGCAAGACCGCGCAGCGGGCGCAGGAGCTGGCCGGCGAGTCGACCTCGACGGTGGCGCGCGCCGTCGCCGAGCGCTGTCTCGGCCAGGTCGGCGAGGCCCGGTCGGCGAAGCCGTGCTTCGAGGCCGCCCTGCGGCTGCACGCCGAGACCGGCGACCGGTACGAGGAGGCCCGCACACTGCTCGCCTACGCGCGGCTGGACGGCGACCGGACAAGGCTGGAGGCGGCGGCGGACCGGTTCGCGACGCTGGGCGCCTGGCCCTGGCTGGCGCGGGTCGAGGCCGAGCTGAGCGGGGGTGCCAAGCCGGTGGACGACACGCTGGCGGCGCTGACCGCGCAGGAGCTGCGGGTGGCGCGGCTGGCGGCCGGCGGCGCGACGAACGACGAGGCGGCGGCCGCGCTGGGCATCTCGCCGCGCACAGTGGAGCAGCACCTGGGTGTGGTCTACGCGAAGCTGCACATCCGGCGGCGCGCGGAATTGGCACGGCTGTTCCGGGACTTGTAGGGGTCCGGGTGCGGTAGGACTGGAGGCATGGCGACTCTCCGCATCGGCATCAAGCTGAGCCAGCACGCGACGATCGACGAATACCGGCAGGTCTGGCGCATCGCCGACGAGGCCGGTTTCGACCACGTCTGGAACATGGACCATTTCGCGACCATCAACGGGGACGACGACGGCGACATCTTCGAGGCCTGGACCGCGCTGGCCGGCGCGGCGGCGCTGACCACCCGGGTCCGGATCGGCTGCTCGGTGACCGGCAACACCTACCGGCATCCGGGCGAGCTGGCGAAGATGGCGGTGACCGTGGACCACCTGTCCGGCGGCCGGCTGGAGTTCGGCATCGGGGCGGCGTGGGCCGAGAACGAGCACACGATGTTCGGGCTGCCGTTCGGCACCGCCGGCGACCGCGCGGACCGGCTGGAGGAGGCGCTGCAGATCCTGACCTCGCTGTGGACGCAGCCCCGGACCACCTTCGACGGCAAGCACTACCAGCTGAAGGACGCGATCGCGGAGCCGAAGCCGGTGCAGACCCCGCATCCGCCGATCTGGATCGGCGGCACCGGCCGGAGGCGGACGCTGCGGATGGCGGCGGAGTACGCGGCGGTGTGGAACGCGCCGGGCGGCGACCCGGAGCCGTTCGCGGAGCTGTCGGGGGTGCTGGACCGGCACTGCGCCGACATCGGGCGCGACCCGGCGACGATCCGCCGCTCGGTGCAGATCCGGACCGGCGACGACGTCGACGCGATGCTGCGCCGGGTCGAGGAGTTCGCGGCGATCGGGGTCACCGATCCGTTGCTGGTCCTCGGATACGACAACCCGGTCGCGCGCGCCGAGTGGGTCGCCGAGGCGTTGCCGCGCCTGCGCGAGATCGGCTGAGGGCCGGCTGACGGACGGAAGCGGCCGGCGGACACCCCCTCAGGGTCCGCCGGCCGAGTCCGCGGTCCGGCTCCGGTCACTCCGGCCACTCCGGTCCCGGCCACTCCGGTCCCTCTCCGGTCACTCCTGCCCGATGGCCGCCAGCAGGTCGAGCCGGGCGGCCCGGCGGGCCGGGCGGGCGGCGGCGAGCACGCCCGCGGCGGCCCCGGCCGCCAGGATCAGCAGCAGGATCGGCGGCGAGGCGGCGAAGGCGATCGCGGTGGACGAGCTCGCGGCGCGGACCAGCGTCCAGCCGAGGAAGGTGCCCAGCGCGACGCCACCGAGTGTGCCGAACAGCGCCACCAGCAGCGATTCCCAGCGCACCAGCGACCGGGCCTGGCGGCGGGTCAGGCCGACTGCGCGCAGCAGGCCCAGCTCCCGCGTCCGCTCGT
Source organism: Catenulispora yoronensis (assembly GCF_039531695.1). NCBI lineage: Bacteria > Bacillati > Actinomycetota > Actinomycetes > Catenulisporales > Catenulisporaceae > Catenulispora > Catenulispora yoronensis. The sequence goes on along the minus strand of NZ_BAAAQN010000002.1, from coordinate 36,291 downwards.
GCACCGACAGCGCCAGGGTGTTCGCGATCCCGGCCAGCGCGATCACGATCGCGAGCACCAGCAGCACGTAGGAGATGGTCAGGACCACGTCCACGCCGGACGCCTGCGCGTCGGCGAACTGCTGCCGGTCCTGCACGTCCGGGCTGCCACAGGGGACCACGGCCGCGGTCAGCGCGGCGCGTCCGGCCGCCGGCGACGTCCCCGGGGCGAGCTTCACGATCACCTGGGTGTCAGTGGCCTGATCAGCGTGCCGCGACCAGGTCGCGGCGTCGATCAGGTAGTCCTCGAAGGAGCCGCGCGGGCCGTAGACGAGGCCCACCGGGACGGTGCCGGTGCTGCCGTCCGGGAACATCACGGACACAGTGCTGCCGAGCGGGTGCTTCTTGGCCTCCTTGTCCGAGACGCCGACCGCGTGGCCGCCGGCGAGGGCCGCGACCGAGCCTCCGCGCACGTCCAGCGACACCGCGCGCGCCAGGCTGTCGGTGTCGGCGAACGTCACGTCGGCCGACGCGCCGCCGATCGACGCCGTCCCCGTGCCGATGCCGACCGCGGCTTCGACCCCGGGCACCCGGCGCAGGTCCGCGGCTAGTTGCGGGCTCAGGCCGCCGCCGCCGAAGGCCGGCGAGGACACGGCCAGATCGCCCGCGAACGACCGGTCGACGTCGTCCTTCAGCGACTGCTTCACCGACGTGGCGAACACCGTCAGCAGCGTCACCACCGCGACCCCGACCATCAGCGCCGTGGCGGTCGCCGAGGTGCGGCGCGGGTCCCGGGCGGCGTTGCGGCGGGCCAGCACGCCGGTGGTGCCCGCCAGCCGGCCGCCGGCCGTCACCAGCGAACCCAGCACCCGCACCGCAGCGCGGGCCGCTACCGGGCCGAGCAGGACGACGCCGACCGTGGTGGCCGCCGCGCCGGCGCCGGCCGCCGCGATCGAGCCGCCGGCCACGGCCAGCACCACGCCGCCGCCCAGCAGCACCGCGCCCAGGGGCGTGCGCACCCGTCCGAATCCGGAGCGCGCTTCGCCAAGTGCCGCTTCCCGCAAAGCGGCCAGCGGCGGGACCCGCGAGGCCCGGACCGCCGGGCCGAGGGCGGCGAGCGCCGTCACGCCGACGCCGACCAGCAGCGCGAGCAGGATCGTGGTCCAGGTGACCGCCAGTCCCCCGGCGGGCAGCGCGAATCCGGCGGCGTCGAACAGCGCTTTCAGCCCTTGGGCGATGCCCAGGCCGCCGAGCACGCCGACCGCCGAGGCCAGCAGCCCCAGCAGGGCGGCTTCGGCCAGGGAGGACCGCAGGATCTGGGCGCGGGATGCGCCCAATGCCCGCAGCAGTGCGTTCTCCCTGGTCCGCTGTGCGGTGAGGATCGTGTAGGTGTTGTGGATCGAGAACGACGCCACCAGCAGCGCCACCGCGGCGAAGACGAGCAGGAAAGCCTTGAAGAAGGTCAGGAACGCCTTGCCGATGGCGTCGGTGTTCGCCTTCGTATATGCCGCGCCGCTGATCGCCGAGACGCCGGAGGGCAGCGCCTTGGTCACGGCGGCGACGACAGTATCCTGCGAAGCCCCGTTCTTGGCGGCGACCATGATCTGCGTCGCCTGCCCGGCGCGTCCGACGTACTTCTCGGCGACGGTCTGGGTGAAGCCGACGTAGGTGGACTGGCCGATGCCGTCCTGGCCGCCGAATCCGGCGATGCCGACGATGGTGACGCGGACCGGCAGCGGGGTCTGCACGGTCGTGGTGTCCCCCAGCTTCAGCTTGCCGGAGTTCGCGGCGCCCCGGTTGATGACCGCCTCGACCGGCTGCCCGGCCGCGACGTCGCGCGGCGCGCGCCCGGCGACCAGGTGGTAGGCGTTCAGCTGCTCGGAGGGGATCCAGTTGCCGGCCAGGCGCGGCGGTCCGTTGCCGCCGACCGCCTTGCCGTCGGCGCCGAGCAGCTGGCCGTAGCCGACGATGTCGGGCTCGGCGGCGGCGACGCCGGGCACGGTGCGCAGCGTGTCGGCCAGCCGGGACGGGACCGGGGCCCGCAGGCCGCCGATCGGGCCGGTGCGGGCGGAGTCGGAGATCAGGGTGTCCGAGCGCACGACGGCCGCGACGCCGTTGTCGGCGGTCGCGAAGAGGTTGTCGAAGTTGCGCGACAGGGTGGCGTTCAGGGTCATGGTGCCGGCGAGGAAGGCCACGCCGAGGAAGACCGCCAGGAAGGTGCCGATCAGCCGGCGGCGGCGCGCGGTGAGGTTGCGCAGGGCGATGGTGAGCATGGTGTTCCCTCAGTCGCCGAAGCGCTGCATCCGGGCCAGCACGGCGTCCCGCGTCGGCTGTTCCAGGCGGTCCACGAGCCGGCCGTCGCCCAGGAACAGGACCTCGTCGGCGTAGGCGGCGGCGGAGGGGTCGTGGGTGACCATCACCAGGGTCTGGCCGAGGTCGGTGACCATGGTCCGCAGCAGGCGCAGGACTTCGGCGGCGGATCGGGAGTCGAGGTTGCCGGTGGGCTCGTCGGCGAACACCACCTCGGGGCGCGCGGCCAGGGCCCGGGCCACCGCCACCCGCTGCTGCTGGCCGCCGGAGAGCTCGGCGGGCCGGTGCTTGAGCCGGTCGCCGAGATCGACGGTGTCGACGACGGTCCGCAGCCAGTCCTGGTCCGGGGTGCGGCCGGCCAGGTCCAGCGGGAGGGTGATGTTCTCGCCGGCGGACAGCGTGGGCAGCAGGTTGAAGGACTGGAAGACGAAGCCGAGCTTCTCGCGGCGCAGCAGCGTGAGCTGTTTGTCGGAGGCGGTGCCCAGCTCGACGTCGCCGATGTAGATCTGGCCGGAGGTGAGCCGGTCCAGGCCCGCCAGGCAGTGCATGAGGGTGGACTTGCCGGATCCGGAGGGGCCCATGACGGCGGTGAAGCGGCCGGTCGGGAGGGCGACGGTGACACCGTCGAGGGCGTAGACGGCCGCGTCGCCGCTGCCGTAGCGCTTGACGGCCGCCACCGCGCGGGCGGCCGGTGCCGTGATGGTCGTCGTGGTCGGGGTGGCGTTCATACCGTCGATTCCACTCGCGGCGGTGCTGCGGTGTAGTCGTACGGCGGAAGGCTCTCGCGGTACTTCGAGGGGAGTCAGCGCTGCTTCGAGCGGAGTCAGTGGTGCTTCGAGCGGAGTCAGCGCGAGACCGCGGCGACCGCCTCCGAGCGGTCGGCGATGCCCTCCAGGCGGTAGGAGACGGCGTCGGACTGCCAGACCAGGGTGCCGTCGGTGCGGTGCGCGGTGGCGGTGACCTGCCGGCCGGCGCGGTCGACGTAGACGACGTCCTGGGGTCCGGCGATCCACCAGCCGGGCGCGCCGTCGACGGTGACGTCGACCGGGTCGTTGCCGTAGGCGATCTTGGTGAAGACCTCGGAGAGGTGTCCATCGAACTCGTCGAGGCGCGCGCCGTCGCCGAAGATCAGCGATACGACGCGGCCGCTGTCGCTGACGGTGACGCGCGACGGCGTGCCGAGCCCGGGCGGCACGGTGATCGGGAACGACACGGCCCGGCGGGCGGCCGCGAGCGTCGTCTCGTGCTCGCCGGGGAGGGTCAGGGCGGTCGGGGCCTGTGACGGGGGTGGGGCAGGCGCGGGCAGCGAGCCGTGGTGCACCTCGACGCCGGCGAAGTGCAGGACGCGCTCGATCGCGGCGCGCACCTGGGGCGAGACCGCGGCGGCCAGGCCGAGGGCGGCCAGGACCAGGGCCAGCGCGGTGGCGGCGGTGCGCAGGCGGGCGATGGCCCGGGAGTGCCGGGACTTCACCGTGCCTCGCGGAAGTCCGAGCATCTCGGCGGTCTCGGCCTCGGAGAGTTCCAGGAAGTAGCGGCAGACGATGACCGCGCGGTCGCGCTCCGGCAGGCCTTTGACCGCTTCCAGGAGGCCTTCGCGGGTGATGGTGGCGAGCGCCTCCTCCTCGGAGCTGCGGTCCAGCAGCGCGACGCCGTTCTGGACGAAGTCCTCGCGCCGCGCGCGCCGGAGGCTGCCGCGGTGCAGGTTGCGGGTCTCGTTGACGACGATCCGCAGCAGCCAGGGCCGGAAGGTGCCGTCGTCGCGGAACCCGCCGATCCCGCGCAGGGCCTTGGCGAAGGCTTCCTGCACCACGTCGTCGGCGTCGTCGCCGGCGCCGGTGAGCTGCGCGGTGCGGCGGGCCAGGGGCGTGTAGCGGGTGACCAGGAGGGTGAACGCCTCCTGGTCACCCGCTTTGGCGCGGGCCACCGCCTCTTCGTCGTCCGTCGGAAACTCCTTGTGGTGCTTCGGTTCCGGCGCTAAGCCTTGGCCGGGGCCTGGCTCACGCGCCGCTGCCGTTTGTCGCCGAGCCGCCGCAGCAGGCGGGTCAGGGCCTTGAAATAGCCGTACCAGACGGGGAACAGCACGACGCCGATCCCGGCCACGATGATCATGTGGGCCCAGGGGTCGGGCACACTCTTGTGGACGAACTTACCGATGCGGCCGTTCCAGGCCAGGATGCCCAGGGCGATGAAGCCGTAGGTGCCGAGGATGGCGCACAGGCCGTAGAGGGTCATGCCCCATTGCTTCAGCGTCGGCAGTTTGCGGCGGCGCAGGTCCCGCCACAGGCCGCGGGTGAAGTAGGCGCGCGATTCCTCGCGCAGGCGCGGGAAGCGCATCGCGTCGGACAGCGCCATGTAGCCGTCCAGCGGCATCAGCGGGTTGAAGTTGTACAGGGTATTGAGATACAGGGCGAAGGCGATCTGGAACAGGATGGCGCCGGCCAGCGCCGAGTGCGAGTAGTAGGCGCCGATCGCCAGGCCGCCGGCGATCTCGGCGGTGACCAGCGGTCCGGACAGCGCGACCACGACCCGGGACCAGCGCGAGCCGAGCCACATGTCGGAAGTGTCGACGAAGGCGAACGGCATGCCCATCATCATCATGAAGCCGCCGCGGTTGACCCGGCGGCCGTAGGACTTCACCGCCATGGCGTGCGCCATCTCGTGCACCGTGCAGGCGGCGAAGAACACGATGAGGACGATCGCCCCGCCCCAGGGGCCGGCGCCCTCGGTGTCGAGCAGCTTGTACTTGTCGCGGTCGAACCAGAACGCGGCCAGGCCGGCCGGGACCACCAGGGCCAGCAGCAGGATCGCCGGGCGGGTGAAGAACCACCAGCCGAAGCGGCGGTAGCCGCGCTCGATCAGGCCGTCCAGGCCCTTGACCGAGATCTCCATGCGGAGCAGGGCGTTGAGGGTGGCGCGGCCGGCACGGCGCCAGAACGACAGCTCCGCGGTGCTGCGCTGGCCGGGCAGTCCGGCGACCAGGTCCACCGAGGCGAACATCTTCAGCGCCTGCTCGATGCGCGGCAGCGCGAGTTCGCCGTACTCCTCAAGGTAGGCGAACAGCAGGTCGCGGGTGGTGGCGCGGCCGTCGATCTGGTTCCAGACGAAGACCTGGCGCTCGTCCAGGCTCAGATAGGCGCCGGTGCGGGTGTTGCGCAGGGCCCACTCCAGGCGGCCGCGGTCGTCGGGGATCTGCTTCAGGGCCCAGCCGGAGCGTTTGCGCGGGGTGGCGGACAGCGGCTCGGCCGGAGCGTGCTCGTCGGCGATGGCGTCGGCCGGGCTGATGAGCTCCCGGGCCGGGGCCAGCATCGTCATGCCGGCCGGGCGGACCATGGTCTTGGAGCCGATCGCGGCGGTGCGCGGCTGCTCGAAGATCAGGGCGACGTCGCCGACGAACACGACGGAGCCGTCGTGCAGCCGGGCCTTGCCGCCACGGATGCGCTCGGCGTCCTGCGGCCCCAGGCCGCTGTCGACCCGGATGCCGTTCAGCGAGCCCAGGTCCTCCAGATAGTAGGAGCCGGACTCCCGGACGATGCGGGCGTGCTCCCGGGACACCGAAGGATGGTCCAGCTTCAGGTCGCAGCCCGAGGAGCGCCCGATGGTGAACGGCTCCCTGGACACCTTGGCCACCGAGGCGCCGGTGGAGCCGGGCTGCCGCAGCTGCGGCGCGTCGAACTGGTCGACCTGCGCCTTCTTGCGCTGGGTACCGCAGCGCAGGCAGTACGGGAAGTCCTTGCGGACCTGATATCGACACGAATGGCACAGCACAGTAAGTCCCCCCATCACCGAAAACTCACCTCAGGCGCCCGCGCACAACAGCGACGGCACCATCACCGAGACTTGGTACGTCTCCATGATGGTGCCGTCGTGTCGGCGTTGCACTAGTCCTTGTCGAACTGCAGGAGTATCGCTACCGCGACCGCGACTCCGGCGAGGAGTTCGAGCCCGGCGGTAAAGGCGTTGGCGTAGGCGGCGGGGGTGGGAGCGGCGCCGAGCGTGGAGTAGAACACGATCCCGATGACCGCGACGCCGACCGCGCCGCCGACCTGCATCACGGTGGAGACCACGCCGGAGGCGGCGCCGGTGTGCTGCGGGGCGACCCGGCCCATCGCGGCGGCGGCCAGCGGGCCGATGGTCAGGCCCATCCCCGCGCCGTCGGCGACCAGCGCCGGGACCAGCCAGAGCAGGGAGCCGTCAGTGCCGGTCAGGTGCAGCGTGACGATCATGTCCACCAGGCTCGCGGCCATCAGCAGGGTGCCGACGGCGGCCGTCTGCCGGCCCAGCTTCGCGACCACCTTCTGCGCGGTCATGGAGGTCACCAGGTAGCCGGCGCCGATCGGGGTGAAGATCAGGCCCGCCTGCAGGGCGTCCAGGCCGCGGCCGAGCTGCACGTAGAGGGCGAAGACCAGGAAGAACGAACCCTGACCCATCCAGAAGACGATCTGCGCCACGATGCCCTTGCCGAAGCCCTTGGTGCGGAACAGCGCCGGGTCGATCAGCGGGGCCCGGTCGGCGGCGGCCAGCCGGCCCTGGTACCAGCCGAAGGCGCCGAACAGGACCAGCGCGGCGGCGAAGCTCAGCCAGGTCCACAGCGGCCAGCCCTGGCTCTGGCCCTGGATCAGCGGCAGCACGGTGGCCACCAGCGCGCCGCTGACGAGGGCGACGCCGGGCAGGTCCAGGCGGGTCCGACCGGCGGCCCGGGACTCCGGGACGGCGCGCGGCACCAGGGTCAGCGCCACCGCGCCGACCGGGACGTTGATCAGGAAGCAGCTGCGCCAGCCCAGACCGCCGAAGTCCATGTCGATCAGCACGCCGCCGATCAGCTGGCCGAACACCGCCGCCAGACCCATGGCCAGCGCGTAGGCGGTGAAGGCGCGGACCCGCTTGGCGCCCTCGAAGGCGGTGCCGATGATGGCCAGCGTCTGCGGGCTCAGCAGCGCCGCGCCGATACCCTGCACGACGCGTGCCGCGATCAGCATTCCGGCGGTGGGGGCCAGGCCGCAGGCGGCCGAGGCGGCGGTGAACAGCGCCATGCCGAGCGCGTACATGCGGCGGCGGCCGAACATGTCGCCGAGGCGGCCGGCGGTGATGACGCCGGCGGCGACGGTGAGGCCGTAGCCGGCGACGATCCACTGGATGGCGGCCGGGGAGGCGTGGAGGTCGCGCTGGGTCTCCGGGATGGCGACGTTGACGATGAAGACGTCGAGGGTGGTCATGAAGACGCCGGCGAGCAGCACCAGGAGGGTGAGGTTCTGGGCCTTGGCGGTGGGGGCTGTGTCGGCCGTGTTGGCGGGCTTGGCGGGCGCCTTCTGCGCCGGGCTGGCCGGTGTCGCCGGCCGGGTCTCGGTTGCGGTCATGGGATAGACGATGGCGGCGGGGAGGGCAGGCCCGCGATTACCTGGCAGGTAACCCTCTCGGCTTTACCTCGCAGGTAATCGCCTGGTCAGGAGCCCGGACGGCAGTGTTGGGGACACAGGCCGCCGGGCAAGCCGGGGCCGGGACGGAAGGCACTGCCATGACTGACGTGACGAACCTCGTCGACGGCTACATCGCCGCGTGGAACGAGACCGACGCCGGCGCCCGCGCCAAGAAGATCGCGGAGGTGTTCGTCGAGCAGATCGAGTACACCGACCCGCTGGCCTCGGTGCGCGGCCACGACGAGCTCGGCGCGCTGATCGCCGGCGCCCAGGCCCAGTTCGCGGGCCTCAGCTTCCGCCTCGCCGGCGCCCCGGACGCGCACCACGACGTGGTCCGCTTCACCTGGGAGCTGGCCGCCGGGGACGACGAGGCGCTGGTGGTCGGCTTCGACGTGGCGCTGATCGCGCCGGACGGGCGGATCGGCGCGGTGGCGGGGTTCCTGGACAAGGTTCCCGCGATGTGAGACCCGATGCGTGGGCGTCGGAGACGGGGCGCGGTCTCAGGGCGGCGGTCTGGAGCTGAGGCTCCGGCCGGCGCCCTCGGCGTGTTGGCGCGTTGGTGTCGGTGTGTCGGCGTGTTGGCGGCGGTGTGTCGGCGGGTCGGCGTCGGCGTATTCAGGATTTCGATGTGTGGGTTATGCGAAGGATCTGGGTCGTGCTCTGGTCGGCGCGCGTCTGGACGACCGTGAGCGTGGTGCCGGAGCCGTCGAGGCCTGCCGAGAGCTCGACATCCTGGCCGACGGGGCCGGTGTAGGTCTGGATCACGGCCGGAGTGCGGGACGTTCTCCAGAACTGGATGGTCGCGTCGCCGGTCTGGGCGACAGCCAGGAGGTCGTCGCCCACGAACGTGAAGCGGGGCAAGGTCGCCGGGATGGTGCGGCGGCTGGCGAGGTCGGCGGTTTTGGAGCCGAGGTCCCAGAGGACGACGTGCTCGGTGTCGCAGGTGGCGAGGGTTCTGCCGTCGGGGGCGAAGGCCGTCCAGGGTTCGAAGTCGCCGGTGTTGGTCGGTATCAGCAGTTGACCCTTCAGGGCGTTGATGTTGCTGAGATCGAGGAGCTCGGTGCCCCAGAGTCCGGCGACCGCCACCTGGCGGGCCCGGGGCGGGCGCGGGGCCAGGCTCGTGATGACACCCCGGGCGCGAGTTGTGGCGAGGATGTGCGCGTGCGCCACGTCGGATGTTTGCCAGATCTTCACCGTTGAGCCGTCCGCTTCGAAGGAGCGGTCGGCCAGAGATGTGACGACTGGCGCGCCGGGTGGCATGGCAGAGGCCTTCGACGTGGTGGTGCGCGCGCGGGTGGAGGAGGCGACGAGTTCGACCGTCAGGGTCGTGGGTTGAGGGTCTTTTCCCTTGTCCCGTATGAGGATTCGGCCCGCGCCGCCGGCCAGGGCCAGGGTCCCGGCCAGCAGCCCGAGGGCCTCGCGACGTGAGGTTCGTCTCATCGGCGCGGCGAGCGCTTCGGGATCGGTCAGATCTATTTCGTAGAGCGGATCGTCGGTGTCCACGTTTCCAGCCGCTCCACGGTGACTGTGCCCGAGCTACCGCTTCTTGGCGGCGGTCGACGGGGTGGCGGGCGTGGTGGCCGGAGTCGGGTTCTGGTTCGGCGCCGGAGTCTGGCCCGGGGCGGCCGGGGTGCCCGGCGCGGTGCGCTTGGCCTGCGGCGTCGAGGCGTCCACGGCGGCGTCGACGACCAGCGGCTGGGGCCGGGTGGCGCCCAGGTAGTCGGCGGCCGCGATGGGGTCGAAGCGGATCACCGCGCCGGTGTGCGGGGCGTCGATCATGGCGCCGCCGCCGACGTAGATGCCGACGTGGTGGATGGACCCGGGGTTCTTCAGGTTGGTGGCGTAGAAGACCAGGTCGCCGGGCTGGAGCTGGTCGGTGGGGACGTGCGGGCCGGTGTACCACTGCTCGGAGGCGGTGCGGGGCATGGTGATCCCGACCGAGGTGTAGGCGGCCTGGACCAGGCCGGAGCAGTCGAACAGGCCGTCGGTGCCGTCGCCGCCCCACTCGTAGGGGGTGCCCAGGCGGTTGTAGGCGTAGGAGATCGCGCGGACCGCCATGTCCGAGGGCGCCAGCACCGGGTCCGGGGCGCGGAAGGCCTGCTCCAGGGCCTTGATGTTCTTCACGTAGGCCTGGGTCTCGGTGTAGGGCGGGATGCCCTGGAACTGCTGGACGGCGCCGGGGCCGGCGTTGTAGCCGGCCAGCATGTTGGCCACGTGGTCGCCGCCGATGCCGGAGAGCTGGTGGGCGATGGCGCAGTCGTAGCGGGCGGCGGCCGGGATGGCGTCGGCCGGGCTGCGCGGGTCCTGCTTGCCGTCGCCGTCCTGCGGCGAGGACCAGTTCGGCCAGGTGCCGGGCATGAACTGGGCGATCCCGATGGCGCCGGCCGGGGAGACGACGTTCGGGTCGAAGCCCGACTCCTGGTAGAGCTGGGCGGCCAGCAGCGAGGGGGTGAGCTCCGGGCACATGTGCCCTGATTTCTCCATGAGTACCGCATAGTCGGCCGGTACGGTACCCTCGGCGATCCGGCCCACTCCGGTGGTCGCCGTCGAACTGCCGGCGGCCACGCTCATGGTGCCGACCACGATCGCTCCGACAAGGAGGAAGGGCGTGGCCACCAGACCCGCGCCGACGATCACCGACGTGCGCATCAGACCTCTTCCTCTCCCCTTCGGACGATCATCGGACGACCCGATAACCAAGGTGTGCCGCGGACGGAATCAGGAAAACGACACCATAGGCAAGCTATCTGCCGTCCGCGTCATCCTCGTAGACTGAGTTCCCTACGCTACCGGCAGTGACACCACATCATCGTGAGTACGACGAACACCACCGTTATAACCACAGGACTGGAGGCAGGCGGTCATCGTGTCTGCACTGCAAGCTCTGCGCGGCGCGGCCCACACGGTTGCGGCGTTCCTCACCGACCCCCCGACGCCGACCCCGGCACCTCCGTCCAACTCGGGCAACGACATCAACACGATCATCGGCGGCATCGCCCCGAACTGGGGCCCGTTCGGCCGCGTGGGCAACGAGGCCCGGGTGATGATCGAGGTGATCATGGCCACCGCCATCATCATCTGCCTGGGCATCGCGGTCTGGGGCGCGGCCAAGCAGCGCATCGGCGCCACCGCCCTGCGCGACACCTTCTCCGCCGAGCAGGGCAAGGGCCTGATCGTGGCCGGCCTGACCGGTGTGTTCATCATCGGATCGCTCGGCACCCTGTTCACCATCGTGTACGGCATGGCGATCTGACGCCCCGCCCGAGGCGGGCGGAAGTCCTGCCACCGCACGCCGGCCGGCAAACCCGCGAGAAGCCATCCGGGTATTTGTTAGGAACTGGTGGCCCGACACGACGACGATGTAACACGACCGGGGCGTCCGGGGTGGGGAGACTTGAACATGGTTATCGACGGCGGTAGCGGCGGCGGCCCAGGCCGCGCGCGCGGCGACGCACGCCCGCGCCGCGCCCCCCGCCCGGCCCGCGACCGACGCCTGGAACAACCACAAACCGTCATCCGCCTCCCCCGCGACCCCTACGAGACCGACTACCCCCGCCCCAAGATCCGCCGCGGCCGCGGCGTCCTGGCCCTGGCCGCCGTGACCGTCGTCGTCGCCGCCGTGATCGCACTGAACAGCCACGGGGGCGGGAAGGGGCCGTCGGGAGATCAGGGGGCGAGTACCGGTGTGGGCGGCGGGGTGCCGCCGGCTACGGGGTCGGCGGGGTTGAGTGCTGCGACGGGTGGGGCGCCGGCGTTTCCGACGGCGAGCGCCGTCAACGGCCTGTCGGTGGGGTACCAGGACACGAAGGACGGCGCCGAGTCGGCCGCGACCAACTACATCGCCGCTTACGTGTCTGAACCGATGGTCCATGCCGACCAGCGGCACGCCATGATCCACACGATCGCCGATCCCGCGATAGAGACTCACCTCCAGAGCCAATTGGATACGGCTTTCGCGGCCGCCGCGCGTGGGTATGGCCTAGATGCAAACGGGAACCCGCCATCGGGCCAGACGTTGGTGTACCGCGGCGTGCCGGCAGGAGTCGAAGTGCTGTCGTACACCAAGGACAAGGCAGTCGTCTCCGTCTGGACCTGCACCATCGACGGCATCGCGGGTCAGGGCTCGACTTTCCCTGTCAGCGCGACCTGGTCGACCCTCACGGTCACCCTGACCTGGGTCAACAATGATTGGCGCTGGAACGACTTCGCCCAGGCCGACGGCCCGACACCGGTCGGAGGCACCCAACAGGCCTCCTCGTCCGCCGACCTGCAGAAGGCCGTCAAGCAGTTCGCGAGGCTGAAATATGCGCCTTGACATCGCACCGCACGCCGCCGCCCCGTCTGATCCGTGCGCCCTGCTGTTCGGAGCGGTCAAAAAGGCCTGTGAGAACACGCAACAAATGGTCAACCCGACCCAGAACCCCCCAGGCCAAGACCCCGCCCAAGCCCCAAGCACCGCCCAAGCAATCACCGACCCCCTCGGCGCCATCGCGCACGGCTGCGCGCAGGCCGCTCAGTGGGTCATCGACCATCTCTCGGACGCGATCGGTAAGACGGCTACCGTCAACTTCACCAACCTCGGGTTCCTGAAGCAGTACGCGATCGTGTTCGCTGCCTCGTCCATCCTGACGGTCTTGTTGTGGCTGCTCTCGGTGGTGAAGCGTGCTGTGCGGGGGGATTCGATCGTTACGGCGATAGGTGAGGCGACGGGGTATCTGTGGATGGCCGTGTTGGCTTCGGCGTTCACGCCGGTGATTCTGGCCGGGATGGTGAAGATCACTGATTCGGTCTCGGATGCTATTGGGAACGGGTCGGCTTCGGATCGGAATGGGTTCCTGGCTTCGTTCTCGCATGCTCTGGATCAGAACTCGGGGCTCGGGGGCGGGCCGATCATGTTGATCTTCGTCTCGGTGCTGTCGATGATCGCCGCGGCTTTGTTGTGGTTGGAGCTCATCATTCGGGCTGCGATGCTCTATGTCGGGGCGGCGTTGGCCACGGCTGTTTATGCGGGTTTTGTCGATAAGTCCATGTGGGGACATATTCGGCGGTGGGTCGGGTTGATGATCTCCATCGATCTGGTCAAGCCAATCATCGTGATCGTTCTGTCCCTGGCGACGGCGGTTTCGTCCAGTCCTCAGGACTCCTTCGGCGCGGTGTTGTCGGGCCTCGCCATCATGATCCTGTCGATCTTCGCGTCGGGGTTGGTCTACCGCTTCGTGCCGATGTTCGGCGACGAGATGCTCAGCCTGCACAAGGAGCGCGCGGCGAAGATCGGCAAGGCCGCGATCACCAGTGCCGCCTTCACCTCGACCGCGGGCACCATGCGCAACGGCATCGCCGCGCATGCCAATCGCATGGGCGGCGCGTTCGCCGGCGGCGGGGGCGGGAACGTCGGCAGTGCCATCACCGGCATGTCGGTGGGCGCTCTGGCCGGTGGTGCGAGCGCCGCCGCCGGGATCGCGGCGCACACCGGGCGTTCGCTGACGGTGCGCCCCGGCTCCGACGGCGGGGCGGCGGCCGGCGGCAGTGGCGGCAACGGCGGCGGCAACTCGCCCACGTCGGCGTCCCGGCTCCAGGCCACCCCGGCGCAGGTCGTCCCCAAGCCCCCGCCGCCGCCGCGCGGTGGTTCCTGAGCAGCGGCCGGGAGGCGAGGACATGAGGACCGGGTATCAGCACCCGATGAGGACCGGGCATCAGCACCCGCAATCGGCCGCAGCGGCCCGACGAGCGCCGTTCACGGCCGCCCGCGCCGCCTCGGGCCCGGAGGGCCCGGACGCCCTCCCCGCGCCCCCACGAGCCCCCCACGACCCACGCCGCGCGCCACGATCACCTGAACACCCGCTGGAAGGCCCCGCCGTGAGCACCACGCCATGCAGTGACACCCGCACCGACCCGGTCGCGACGAGCGGGGGACGCCGATGAGCACCACTCAACAAGAGCCTCCCCAGTACCGCCGCGCCTACCTGCTCGGCAAAGCCAAGCCCAGCGCGCTGATCGGCCGCAACCGGGAGACCGGCGAGATCGGCGTCATCGTGGTCTGCTGCGCGGTGTCGCTGCTCTCCGGCTTCTTCGTGCCCACCACCTTCCTCAAGGTGCTGGGCATCCTCGCCGGCCCGGCGCTGGCGCTGATCGTGGTGTTCATGCCCTACAACGGCCGGACCATCTACAAGTGGTTCGAGATCAACCGCTCCTACAAGCGGCTGCTCCGGTCGCCGCAGGCCACCTGGCGCTCGCGGGCCATGGAGGCCGGCACCAAGATCGACGGGACCGAGGTCGAGATCGGGCCGCCGCCGGGCGTCGGCCGGCTGCGCTGGCTGCGGGCGCAGTTCGGGCCGGACGAGATCGCGGTCCTGATGCACCTGGACCGGCGCACCGTCACCGCCACGCTGGAGATCGAGGGCCCCGGCGTCGGATCGCGCGACTCCGAGGACCAGGAGTCGCTGGTCGACCGGTTCGGCACGCTGCTGCGCCACGTCGCCAACGGCGACGGCTTCGTCACCCGGCTGCAGATGCTCGCGCGGACGCTGCCCGCGGACCCCGACGCGCACGCCAAGGACGTCGCCCGCCGCGGCGACGAGCACGCCCCGCGCTGGCTCCAGGAGTCCTACGAGCACCTGCTGTCGATGGTCTCCACCTCCTCCGAGCAGCACCGCGCGTACCTCATCGCGTGCATGCCCTACACCAAGGACCTGGCCTCGGAGGCGTACGTCATCGGCCGCGGCGCGGTCGACGTCGGGATCGGCATCATCATGGCGCGCGAGCTGGCCGACATCTGCGCCCGGCTGGCCGACGCCGACATCAAGGTGCGCCAGCCCCTGGGCCCGGTCGCGCTGTCCTCGCTCATCCACTCCATGTACGACCCCGACCATCCCATCGACCACCTGCACGCCATGTCGCGGCGCAACGCCTGGCCGGCGGAGCTGGACGCCACGCATCCGCAGTTCCTGCGCGCCAAGACCCGGGAGTCCACGACCGCCGAGCCGTGGTGCCACGCCACGGCGTGGATCAAGGAATGGCCGCTGACCCCGGTCGGCGTCAACTTCCTGGCCCCGCTGCTGGTCCACACCCCGGACGTGATCCGCACCGTCGCGGTCACCATGGACCTGGAGCCCACCGACGTCGCCATCGAGCGGATGCTCACCGAGAAGATCAACACCGATGCCGAGGCCGCGCGGCAGGCCAAGCTCGGCCGGGTGGACGACCCGCGGGAGCGGGCCCACGCCGGCCGGGTGGACCAGCGGGGCGAGGACTTGGCTTCCGGCGCCGCCGGGGTGAACCTGGTGGGGTACATCACCGTGTCCGCCCGCGGGCCGGAGCCGTTGAACCGGGACAAGCGCACCATCCGGGCCTCGGCCGGAAAGTCGTTCCTGAAGCTGGAGTGGTGCGACCGGGAGCACCACCGGGCGTTCACCAACACCCTGCCGTTCGCCACCGGACTGAGGAAGTAAGGAGCCTGACGCCATGGCCGGACGCTCCGTCATCGACTCGTTCACCGAGGGCTTCGCCTCGATGCTGTTCGGCAAGGTCGAGACCTCGCGGCCGCCGGTACGCACCTCCTCCTCGCAGGCGCAGGCGGTCTATCTGCCGACCGCCGCGCCGGGGCTGGGCGACTCCGGCGTGATCATCGGGCGGGAGGTGTACTCCGGCAAGGGGTACATCTACGACCCGTTCCAGCTGTACGGGCAGCAGCTGCCCGCGCCGCACTGGCTGGTGCTCGGCGAGTCCGGGAACGGCAAGTCGGCGCTGGAGAAGACCTACGTGCTGCGCCAGCTGCGGTTCAAGGACCGGCAGGTGGTGGTGCTGGACGCGCAGGGCGAGGACGGCGTCGGCGAGTGGCACCTGCTCGCCGAGTCGCTCGGGGTCACGCCGGTGCGGCTGGACCCGCACGGGGTGCGCGACGCCGGCCGGATCCGGCTGAACCCGCTGGACCCGGCGATCGCCTCCACCGGCCAGCTGGCGCTGCTGCGCACGATAGTGGAGGTGGCGCAGGGCCGGCCGCTGGACGAGCGGGCCGGCTACGCGCTGAAGTCGGCGCACCTGCGGGTCGGGGAGGCCGCGGCCCGCTACGCCCGGCAGCCGATCCTGTCCGACGTCGTGGAGGCCCTGCGCACCCCGGTGACCGCGGCCGCCGAGGACATGAACGTCACGATAGAGGAGGTGCAGGCCTGGGGCCTGGACGTGGCGCTGGTGCTGGACCGGCTGGTCGACGGCGACCTGGCCGGCATGTTCGACGGCCCCACCACGCAGGGCATCGACCTGGACTCCCCGCTGATCGTCTTCGACCTGTCGGCCATCGACCGCAACTCGATCGGGATGCCGATCCTGATGGCCATCGTCGGCGTCTGGCTGGAGCACACCTGGCTGCGGCCGGACCGGGTGAAGCGCATCCTGCTGGTCGAGGAGGCCTGGCACATCATCAACTCGCCGTTCGTGGCGCAGCTGTTCCAGCGGCTGCTGAAGTTCGGACGGCGCCTGGGCCTGTCCTTCGTCGCGGTGGTGCACCACCTGTCCGACGTGGTCGACGGCGCCGCGGCCAAGGAGGCGGCGGCGATCCTGAAGATGGCCTCCACCCGCACCGTCTACATGCAGAAAGCCGACGAGGCGCGCACCACCGGCAAGGTCTTGGGACTACCGCGCTGGGCGGTGGAGATCATCCCGTCGCTGACCCCCGGCATCGCGGTCTGGGACGTCAACGGCGACGTGCAGGTCGTGAAGCACATCGTCACCGAGCACGAGCGCCCGCTGGTGTTCACCGACCGCGCGATGACCGAGACCTCGGCGGAACGGGCCGAGGCGACGCTGGCGGCGGCCGAGGCCGAGGAGGCAGTGATGCTGCGGGAGCGCGAGACGCCCCCGATGCTGCCGGCTCCGGCCAACCCGCACCGCGCGATCGCCTCGGGCAACCAGCTCCAGGCCGGCCGGCACGAGCGGCCCGCGGTGCGGCCGATCGACCCCGACGAGGACGACGAGCTGACGGCGATCGCCGGGATGCTGTTCGGCAAGAAGGCCGAACTCCCCTACCGGATCGCGCCGATCATGCCGCCGCGGGAGGCCGAGGAGGACCGGCAGGGCCGGCAGGGCTGGCAGGACCAGCAGGACCAGCAGGACCAGTAGGGCTGGCAGGACCGGCAGCACCGGCAGAACCGGCGGGCGGCTGCGCCATGGCCAGGTCCAGCAGCCGCCCGGCCTGCTCCTCGCTGCGGCACGGCCACACGTCGCCGCACGTGCAGAACTGCGGCCCGGCCGCGCCGTCCGCCGCGCGCACCGCCACCCGGCGGTGCGCCGCGAAGAACACGCCGACCCAGCCCCGGGTATATCGGGCGACGGCATCATCAAGGCTTGCGACACTCAAGGTATGACCTCCAGTCTCCGCGAACTGCACCGTGCCCAACGACGGCCGGTACCGCGGGTGACGGGTGAATCCGCACAGTGAGCAAGGGGAGTCCCCACATGAAGTACCGCGTCCTCGGGACCGACGGCCCTCAGGTCTCCGCTCTCGGACTCGGCTGTATGGGCATGTCCGAGTTCTACAGCGCCGCCCCGGAGTCCGAGTCGGAGTCGCTAGCGGTCCTGCACCGCGCGCTCGACCTCGGGGTGACGCTCCTGGACACCGCGGACATGTACGGCAAGGGCGAGAACGAGAAGCTGGTCGGCCGGGCCCTGGCCGGCGGCCGGCGTGACCAGGTGGTGCTGGCCACCAAGTTCGCGATCTCGCGCGACCCGGAGACCGACGAGCGCGTCGTCCGGAACGACCCCGAGTACATCCGGGCCGCCGTCGACGCCTCGCTGGGCCGCCTCGGCGTGGACCACATCGACCTCTACTACATGCACCGCCGCAATCCCGAGGTACCGGTCGAGGAGTCGATCGGCGCGATGGCCGAACTGGTCCAGGCTGGCAAGGTCCGGTTCCTGGGCCTGTCCGAGGTGGACGCCGCGACGCTGCGCGCCGCGCACGCCGTGCACCCCATCACCGCGCTGCAGAGCGAGTACTCGCTGTTCACCCGCGACATCGAGGCCGAGGTGCTGCCGGCGGCCCGCGAACTCGGCATCGGCATCGTGCCCTACTCCCCCGTCGGCCGGGGCCTGCTGACCGGCGCCCTCACCACGGTCGACGGGCTGGCCGCCGACGACTTCCGGCGCGGCAACCCGCGCTTCGCCGACGGCAACCTGGAGGCGAACCTCAAGCTGGTCGCCGAGCTGCGCGCGGTCGCCGAGGAGAGCGGGCACACGCCGGTGCAGCTGGCGCTGGCCTGGCTGCTGGCCCAGGGCCCGGACGTGGTGCCGATCCCGGGCACCAAGCGCGTCGAGTATCTGGAGGAGAACAGCGCCGCGGCGGACGTCGAGCTCGACGCCGGGCAGCTGGCCCGGATCGAGGCCGCGATCCCGGCCGGGGCGGTGGCGGGGGCGCGGTACGCGCCGGAGGCCGCCCGGCGGGTCGAATCCCGCTGAGATACCGGCACCGAGCCTTCGATTCCAAGGCTCAGGACCGGGAAAAAGCTTCGACATCACGGCCCGGATGTGCTGTAAGCGCCTCTGAGGTACCTGAGGGCCATACCTAAGGTACCTCAGGGGCACGGAACTGGTCTGGTTCCTCATGTGTAGGGGTCACCTCCCAGTGGAGACTAGTACACGTCACCAGAAGAGAGATCCTCCGAGAGGGTGGGGACCCCACACCATGAACAACACGCTGTTCACGCTCGACATCGCCAAGTCCCGCAACGCCGACCTGATCCTGGCGGCCAAGCGCTACCGGCTGGCCAAGCTGACCGCGCGCCACGCCCGGGGCAAAAGCCCGGACAAGGTGCATTCCGTACGCCGGTCAGCACATTCCGATGAAACGCCGATGACCTGACCGAGGCGCCTGTGCGATGCTCGACCATGTGTCGATGCGCCAGGTGAGCCCCGTCTTCGTCGGCCGCGGGCCGGAGCTGTCCAAGCTCCGCTCGCTGCTGGCCGGAGCGGCCGGTGGGGAGCCGGCCGTGGTGGTGGTCGGCGGCGACGCCGGGATCGGCAAATCCCGGCTCATCGAGGAGTTCGTCCGGCCGCTGCTGGACCCCGAGACCGGCTTCCGGCCGCCCGCCGAGGGGGGCGAGCGGCCCGACGACGTCCGGGTGCTGATCGGGGGGTGCGCCGAGCTCGGCGATGAAGGGGTGGCCTACGCGCCCTTCCTCGCCGCGCTGCGGCAGCTGCTGCGGGACTGCCCGGCGGCGTTCGGGGACAACAACGGGGTGCGGCGCCGCGAGCTGTCCTGGCTGCTGCCCGAGCTCGGCGAGGGGATGGCCGAGGCGGCGCGCCCGGTCCACCTGGAGCGGCACGACGAGGGCCTGCCCGCGGTCACCCGGGCCGGCGAGATCTCGGCCCGCGGCCGGCTGTTCGACGCGGTGCTGGGCCTGCTGGAGGACCTGGGCTCGGACGAGACGCTGCTGCTGGTCCTGGAGGACCTGCACTGGGCCGACCGCTCCACCCGCGACCTGCTGGGCTTCCTGTCCCGCTCGCTGCGCGAGTCCCGGGTGCTGATCGCCGCCACCTACCGCACCGACGACCTGCACCGCGGCCACCCGCTGCGGCCGTTCCTGGCCGAGCTGGACCGGATCCGCGGCGTCCGGCGCATCGAGGTCGGGCCGCTGACCACCGGCGAGACCGCCGAGCAGCTGGCCTCCATCTACGGCCGCACCGGCCGCGACCTGCCGCCGGGCTTCGCCGAGGAGGTGTTCGCCCGGGCCGAGGGCAACCCGTTCTTCACCGAGGAGCTGGCCTGCGCGGTCACCGACGGCTCGAACCTGATGCCCTCCGACGTCGGCGGCTTCGCGCTCTCGGACACCCTGCGCGACCTGCTGCTGATCAAGGTGGAGCAGCTGCCCGAGCCGACCCAGCGGATGCTGCGCCTGCTGTCCGCGGCCCTGCCCCCGGTGGACCACCGGTTCCTGCTGCTGGTCACCGGGACCACCGACGACGAGCTCAATGAGCTGATACGCCCGGCGTTCCAGGCTCACATCCTGGTGCCCGGGCAGGGCCCGACCAGCTACCGGTTCCGGCACGCGCTGCTGCGCGAGGCCGTGCACAACGAACTGCTGCCCGGCGAGCACTCGGCCCTGCACCGCCGCTACGCCGAGCTGCTGGAGGCCGAGCCCTCGCTGGTGGCGGCCGAGATGCGCGAGGTGGAGCTGGCGCACCACTGGTACTCGGCCCGGGACTACCCGCGCGCCTACGACGCGGCGGTGAAGGCCGCCGAGACCGCGGACGCCCGGTACGCGTACGTCGAGGAGCACCAGATGCTCGAGCGCGCCCTGGACCTGTGGGACCAGGTGCCCGCGCCGGGGCTGGACTACGCGCGGCTGCTGTACAAGGCGGCCTGCGCGGCGCACCTGGCCGGCGATCCGCACCGGGCGCTGTTCCTCACCGACAAGGCCCTCAAGCGGGTGGACCCGGGCCAGGACCCGGAGCTGGCGGCCCTGCTGCACCACCTGCGCAGCCGGGACCACCACGTGCTGGGCCGCAGCGACGGCATGGCGGACATCTGGGCGGCGCTGGACCTGGTGGACGGCGAGTCCTGTCCGCAGGTCCGGGTGCAGATCACGAACAGCGCCTCCTTCATCAAGATGCTGACGTCCGACGACATCGACGCCGCGCTGCGCTTCGCCGAGGAGACGGCCCTGCTGGCCGACAAGATCGACTCCGATCTCTACCGCATCGCCGCGGCCATCACCAAGGGCACGGTCCTGGCCGGCCAGGTGTCGCTGGGCACCCACGAGGAAGGGCTGGCCAAGCTGCGCCAGGCCATCATCGACGCCCTAGGCTTCGGCGACCCCGGCGTCATCGCCCGCGGCTACATCAACCTGTGCAGCGCGCTGGAGACCCTGGACCGGCACCAGGAAGCGGTCCAGGTGGCCCGCGCCGGCCAGGCCGAGCTCAAGCGGCGCGGTGTCCGGCTGCGGATCGCCGAGAGCATGATGTGGACCAACATGGCCGAGTCGCTGATGGCCCTGGGCCGCTGGGACGAGGCCATGGTGGCGCTCAACTCCAGCCTCGACGTGGACCCGCCGGGCATCCACGGCGCCACCACCCACGAGTACCTGGCCGACCTCGCACTGCTGCGCGGCGACCCGGACACCGCGCGCGCCGAACTGGCCCTGGGCGCCCGCACCCCGAGTCGCGGCTTCGAGCACCAGTACGCGCTGCCGGGCATCCGCCGCGAGATCGAGAAGGCGGCCTGGCTGACCCGCTCGATCACCGACGCCCGCACCGCGTTCCAGGCCTTCCTCGACAAGCCCCAGTTCCTCGGCGACGAGCGCTACGCCTGGCGGGTCCTGACCGCGATGGCCATGGCCGAGGCCGACCACGCCGAGAAGTCCCGCGCCGTGGCCCGCTCCGGGGCGTCCCCGGCCGACACCGCGTCCTCGACGCTGATCACCGCCCTGGCCGAACGGGCGAGCCGGCTCCCGGCCGTCACCCCGAGCCAGGTCGCGGCCGCCGCGCAGGTGGCGGCGGAGCTCGCCCGCTGGCGCGGGGTGGCCGGCGCCCGGGAGTGGGCGGCCGCGAGCGAGCTGGCGAGCCGCGAGGGCGTCCACGCGTATCAGGCCGCGTACATCGGGTTCCGCGCCGCCGAGGCCGCCGCCGCGAACGGCGACCGCGACACCGCGGCCGCGCTGCTGCGCGCGGCGGTCCAGCCGGTGGCCACGCTGCCGACGGGGCCGCTGTGCCAGGAGATCCAGGCCCTGGCCCGGCGCGCGCGGCTGGACATCAGCGACTGCATGCCGGCGGCGCCGGAGCCGGACCGCCCGGGGGCGGACTCCGGGACCCCGCTGGGCCTGACGGCGCGCGAACTGGAGGTGCTGGCGCTGGTGGCGCAGGGGCT
The DNA here is from genome assembly GCF_039531695.1 of Catenulispora yoronensis. Classification (NCBI taxonomy): domain Bacteria; kingdom Bacillati; phylum Actinomycetota; class Actinomycetes; order Catenulisporales; family Catenulisporaceae; genus Catenulispora; species Catenulispora yoronensis. The sequence goes on along the minus strand of NZ_BAAAQN010000002.1, from coordinate 14,734 downwards.
GTCGAACCGGCAGATCGGCGAGCGGCTGTTCATCTCGACGAAGACGGCGAGCGTGCACGTGTCGAACATCCTCGCCAAGCTCGGGGTCTCCGGGCGGGGCGAGGCGGCGGCGGTGGCACACCGGCTGCGGGTGTTCGAGGAGGCTTAAGGCTTCGGGGCCGGTCAGTCCCGCGTCGACATCGCGATGATCGAGGTCGACGAGGACATCGCCTTGGCTTCTTCGATGGCCTTGCGAAGCGGGTTGTTGTAGCGCTTTCCGCGGTGCGAGGCGTGCAGCAGGACGCAGGTCGCCGGCGCGATCACGGCGGCGAATCCGATCCAGGTCGCGGACCAGCCGATCCAGCCCGCCGTGAGGTACAGCCCGTCTTTCAGGAAGACAGGAACGGCAAGGGCTACGCCGAGCACAGCAAGAATCGCCAGCACTACGGCAATCCAGGAGTCCTCCAGACTCGTGCCGACGACGAGCACAGCCATCACCAACACACCCGGAGCGGAGGTGGCCAGTCCCGCAATGCCTCGCTCCACCCAACCGCCATGCTCTTTGGCGACATGCGCCTCGCGCCAGAAGCCGAGGGCCGACATGTAGAGCGCCATGACTCCCAGCACTATCCAGGCGTACGGTCCGCCACGCGGCTTCTTCAGCGTCGAAGTCGTTACCGCCGCCCATTCACCACGGGTGTGATGGGAGCCCATCAGCGCCAGCACTCGAAGACGATCCCGCCAATCCAGCGTCTCGACCATCTTGGCGTGCACCGGTTCGAGGCGGTAATAGCCCAGCAGCTCCTCTTCCAGTTTCTGCCCGGCCGGCGTCAGCGACGTCCGTCCCTCGGGCACGCTCAACGCCGCTTCTATTCGTGCGCTCGCCACCAGGTTGGCGGTCACCGCGCGGGCTCCCGCCCGGGTTTCCTTCAATACCGCGTCCGCGGCCTTGGCCACCGACTCCGGGGCGTCCGCCAGACTCGGATACTGCCGACCGACGACGACCGAGGCCAGGACGAACCGGAAGTCCAACTGTTCCGCGTCGGCGGGAATCTCGGTGGGATCACTGGCATTGACGAGCCTGTAGATCCTTCCCACGACTGCCGCCAGCACCTCGGAGCCACCACTGAACCGCTCCCAGACCCATAGGGTCGAGGCAGACGGAAGGCCCGAGAACGAACAGCGCGCCATGGTCTCCGACGCCACCGGGTCGTCCAGCCGCTCGGCCAGCCGCCACGCGGCACGCACCGCCGCCTCGTCGCTCCCGGCCAGCACCTCCACCAGCGCCTCCACCAGCGCCTCGATCGCGGACGGCGTGCCGATCATGGCGAGATCGTCCACCGCGGCCGCGCCGCCCTCGCGGGCAAAGGCCCGTAGCGAGGGAACCGCGAGATCACCCATCCAGGTCAGCACCGTCCGGGCCCGGGCATCACCGGACGCCGACTTCGCCGCGAGGAACTTCGCCGCGGACTCGTGCCCTGTCGCGCCGAGTGCCTGCATGGCGGGCCATTCATGGCGGGGATCCCGCGCCAGTTCGAAAAGTCTCTCCCGGATCAAGGCACTGCGCGGCCCGCTGCCCGCGGCGGCGTTGCCGAAGGTCTGGACCGCCTTGGCCCGGTCCAGGACGTCCCGCTCGTCGGTCAGCCGCTTCTCCAGCCGGTCGACCGCCTCCACCACGATGGACTCGGCCACGCGGGTGGTGACCGACGCGCACTCCAGCGCCATCGTGTGCGCGTCCGCCGAGTCGCTGTCCAGCAGGTGCCTGATCAGCGGCGTGGCGTCGCGATCCGCCCGTCCGCACCACAGCTTGACCGTCTCACGCCAGGCGTTCGGGTCCCGCTCGTACCGTTCGAGCAGCCCGTCCCGGTCGTCCCGCAGCTCCACCGCCGCGAGGTACTCCTGGAACGTCAGGTGCCGGAAGAAGTAGCTCGGCGCCACCCCGCCGCTGCTCGCCAGCAGCTCACTGCGATCCACGATCTCCCTGAGCAGCGGCTCGGCGTCGCTCTGGTCCAGGTCGATCGAAGCCGCGATGGTCCTGATGTGCTCCAGAGCCTGGGCGTGGGAGATGTTCAGCCGGTCCTCGTCCGTCCCGGCGCGCTCCTGAAGGATCAGCGCGATCCCGCGCAGCACCACGAGCTTCTTGTTCGCGGCGAAGTTCGAACGACCGCGGTTGAGCGTGTCGTCCCGCCGCACGAGATTCTCGATCGCGGTGTCGTAGAACTCCGCGCGCGAGGTCGGCAGCATGATGCCCATCGACGTCATCCAGGCCATCATCGACAACAACAGCGGGCTGCGGGCCAGCCGCTTGAGCGTGGGATTGGTCCCCAGCGTCCGATACAGGCGCTCCTGCGAGGCCGAGTCGAGATCGGACAAGCGGTAGAGCAGCCGGCGGATCGTGGCGTCGTCCAGCTCGGCGACCCGGACGACCGTGGGGAAGCCCAGGTCGTCCCGGTAGAGCGAGGAGCGGCACGTCACCACGACCTGGCAGTCGGGATATCGCTCGGCGAAGGCGGTCAGATGCCGCACCACATCGGCGAAGCGATCGGCCGTGACCTCGTCGAGGCCGTCGAACAGCACACTGATCCGGCCGTCCGCCAAGGCCGCCGGGACGAAGTCCGCCGCGCCCGCGAACCGGTGCGCCTCCAGGAACATCCGGATCTGCTCGGCCAGATCGACGGCGTCGGCCGGGACGGCGTTGAGCCGCCGCAGCTCGATCAGCACCGGGACCTTGCTCCGCCGGTCGGTGCGGCTGTCGGCCCACTCCAGCAGCGAATGCTTGAGCAGCATCGACTTGCCGGCTCCGGCCTCGCCGGTCACCACGCTGCGGCGTTCTTCGCGGACGGCTTCGTAGAGGTCTTCGCGCTTGTCGGCCACCTGCCGCGCCAGCGGTACGTAGACGTCCTGGACGTTGATCGGCTCGGTCCCGAAGCCGAGTGCGTGCTCGCGGGCGTACTCCCGTACCGAACGCTGGTACCGGCGGATGCGGCGCAGCGTCCGGGACCGCGCCAGAGCGAGCAGGTCGGCGGCGAGCTCCATCAAGCTGCCCCGGAGCAGCAGCGACGATGCGATGAGCGGACTGGCCCACCGGATGATAAGAGAAGAGACGACCAAGACAAGAAGGACACCCGTGGCGATCCCGACGAACAGGCCGCTCAAAGATCTGGATGCCTCGCTCGACGTGGCCACCGTCTGCGCCACCGCGACCTGCCGCGACACCACGCCCCACCCCTTCTCCACCAGGACCCCCGCCCGACCCGGCATCTCCGCCCCCTGAATCAGCGTCGGGGAATCGCAGCGTACCGGCTGATCACACACCGTGTCCGTCGAACAGGGGGCGAACACCGATCCGCGGCCGGGCCGCCTCCCGTCCGCCGCCCGCGCGCCCGGGCCCGCCCCGGCCCACCGATCCCTCATTCGGATGGATCGGCCCGCGCCGCTCCCGTGGCGGGCCCGGATCCAGGTCCACACTGGGGTTTCGCGCCCGTACCCTCCGAAAGGCCGCCATGAAGTCACCGGTCATGCCCGCGATCGAGGAGCTGCTGCACGCGGCGTTCGACGCCGCGCCGCTGCCGGCGGTGCTCGCCGACGGCCCGGAACACCTGCTGGTGGCCGCCAACGACGCCTGCGTGGCCGAGTTCGGGACCGTGGCGCTGCGGCTGCCGGTCGCGCGGGCGCTGCCGGAGCTGGCCGGGACCGGCCTGGCCGCGGCGCTGGACCAGGTCTACGACACCGGGCGGCCGGTGCTGCTGGAGGAGCGGCTGGTGCGGCTGCGGGGCGCCGACCGCTACTTCTCGATCGTGTGCGTGCCGGCCCGGGGCGGGGTCGCGGTGTTCTGCCGGGACGAGACCGAGCGGGTGCGGCGGGACGAGGCGCTGGCCGAGGAGGAGGCCCGGAACCGGAACATGGCGGTGGCGCTCCAGCGCTCGCTGCTGCCGCAGCGGATCGTGCAGCCCGACGAGATCCGGCTGGCCGCCTGCTACCTGCCTGCGCTGGTGCGGTACGAGGACTCCGCGCTCGACGACGAGCCGGTGCTGGAGGTCGGCGGCGACTGGTACGACGCCATCCCGCTGGGCGCCGGGCGCACCGCGCTGGTGGTGGGCGGCGTGACGCCGGAGGCCGGCGGCGTCGGGGTGCGGGCGGCGGCGGTGATGGGCCGGCTGCGGGCGGCGGTGCGCGCCTACGCCTCGCAGAACCTGCCGCCCGGCGAGGTGATGTACCACCTGGACCGGCACGCCCTGGAGTTCGACGGCGAGCGCACCGGCGCGGCGGTCGCCACCCTGGTCTACGCGGTCCACGACGCCGACACCGGCGCGCTGACCTACGCCAACGCCGGGCACCTGCCGCCGCTGCTGCGGCTGCCCGACGGCTACGTGGTGACCCTGGAGGGCGCCTCCGGCCCCTCGCTCGGCACCGGCGACTGGACCTGGCAGGAGGCCGCGGTGGCGGTGCCGCCGGGGTCGTATCTGGCCTTTTACACCCAGGGCCTGCTGGAGCGCGGAACCGGCGATCTGCGGCGGGTGTTCGCGCGGGCCCCGGAGGAGGAGCCGCCGCGGCCCGGCGCCGGACCGGTGGACCTGGTCCGGGACCACATCCTGGCCTCCATCGACCCGCTGTCGGTCTCCAGCGGCGGCCTGGACCCGGCCGGCGCGGTGCGGACCGACGACGTGGCGCTGCTGGTGGCGCACGCCCCGGTGTGGACCGGCGGGCGCGCCGCGCTGTTCCGCTCGGCCTCGATCGAGCTGGTCGGCGGTCCGGAGATCGCCGCGCACGCCCGCAGCTACACCGCCGGCGTGCTGACCACCTGGGGCCTGGCCGAGGACCTCACCGACACCGCGGTGCTGGCGGTCAGCGAGCTGGTCGCGAACGCCGTCACCCACGGCACCGCGCCGGTGGTGCTGCGGCTGCGCCGCACCGACCGCCGGCTGATCATCGACGTCGCCGACCAGTCCGACCATCTGCCCCGGCGCCGCCTGGCCCGGGAGACCGACGAGGACGGCCGGGGCATCAGCATCATCGTGGCGGTGGCGGCGGCCTGGGGCGCCCGGCCGCTGCCGGAGGGCAAGTCGGTGTGGTGCGAGTTCGAGTTCTGAGGAGATCACGGCCGCGTCGGTGAACGGTTGCCGATCCGAGCCCGATCCGACACCTCGTCCGGGGTGTCGGAAGCCGTCGGGGTGGGGCAGGAAGAGTGTCATGACCGTGATCAGGGAACGGACACCCCACTACGACGGCCTGGCCGAATGGTACGACCAGCACAACGCCGAGACCGCGGCGGCCGGCCACGGCCCGCTGCTGGAGCTGCTCGGCCCGGGCCGCGGCCTGTGCCTGGATCTGGGCTGCGGCACCGGCCAGAACCTGGCGGCGCTGCGCGCCTCCGGCCGCACCGTCGTCGGCCTGGACTACTCGGCGGACCAGCTGCGCCTGGCCCGCCGCCGGACCGCGCCCGGCGAGGGCCTGGTCCGCTCGGACGCGGCGGCGCTGCCGTTCCGCGACGGGGTCTTCGACGCCGTCGCGACGCTGTGGCTGTCCACCGACGTCGACGAGTTCGCCGCCGTCGTGCGCGAGGCGGCCCGGGTGCTGCGCCCCGGCGGAGCCCTGATCCACTACGGCGTCCACCCCTGCTTCAACGGCCCGCACACCGAGGTCGCCGACGACGGCTCCCGCGTCATCCATCCGACCTATCGCGCGGCGGGCTGGGCCCGGCGCGAGCCGTGGTGGCGCGAACCCGGCGTGCGCAGCCGGCTCGGCGTGCGGCACCTTCCGCTGGCCGAGCTCCTCAACGCCTTCGCCGAGGCCGGGCTGGCGATCACCCGCGCGCTGGAGCCGCGCACCGAGCCGGTGCCGTGGGTCCTGGCACTGCGCGGCGAGAAGGTCTGACACACCCGTTCGCGACGGTCCCGCCCCAGCTCGGTTCCTCCTGAAAAGACGCCCTGCCGCCGCACCCCGATCGAGCGATACCATGGGGATTCGGGGTTGTTGGCTGTCGCCGGTTCGCGACTGCCGGGGGATGCGTCGGATCAGGAGCTAACGGATGATTGTGGCGGGCGCTGTCGCCTGGCCGGTGCGCACCACATGGTGGGCGCGGCGGCGCCGCGCGGCCGTCGGCCCCGCCGCGGGGACCGGGGTCGCGGGCGTGATGGCCGCACTGCGGGAGGCGTTGAACACTCCCGAGGCCGAGGACACCGCCGGCGATCTGAGCGCCAGCGGGAACCACGCGCTGTCGATGATCGGCGGGAGCACCGCGCCGCGCGGCCATCGGGCCTTGCAGCCCGGCGCGGGACCGTCGCTGGCAGACCTCTACTACGCGCACCGGCTCTCGCTGGTGCGGCTGGCCATCCTGCTGGTCGACGACCAGGCCTCGGCCGAGGACGTGGTGCAGGACTCGTTCACCGGGCTGTGGCGCCGCTACGGCGACGACCTGACCGGCATGGAGAACCCGCTGGGCTACCTGCGCACCGCGGTGGTGAACAACGCGCGGTCGGTGCTGCGCCGGCGCAAGACCGCCCGCGGCTACACGCCGCCGCACGTGCCGGACGCCGCGAGCGCCGAGTCGGTGGCGATGCTGTCCGAGGAGCACCGCGAGGTGCTAGTGGCGATCCAGCAGCTGCCGCCGCGACAGCGCGAGGTGCTGGTGCTGCGGTACTGGTCCGACTTGTCGGAGGCGGACATCGCGGACGCGCTGGGGATCAGCCGCGGGACGGTGAAGTCCACGGCGAGCCGGGGCTTGGAAGCGTTGTCCAAGATCCTCAAGGGCTGACAGCGCGCTGGCGCGCGCTGGGCGCGGTTCGCCATACCTGAGTCGGTGTGTTGAGTTTGTCGGTCGGCCGCCTGGTTGTGGCTGGCCGGCGGTTGTCGCTCCCTGTCGCCGTGTCGCCGTGTCCGTGGGCACGATGTCGCCCGCCCTCACTCGCACGAGTGAATCAGGGTCACGGTTTACCGCATTGTGCCCGGTGACTCCCGCCACGCTATTGAGTTCTGTGTTGAATTAGAGCACGCTGCACTGCTACGCCCACCGTTTCTGATGACTCGTCAGGTGGTAGCACTCGATGACCTGCGCGCACTCGTTCCACCTCCGTACTCGACACCGCCGAACAGCCGCGGCGATCGTGGTCGCGGCTCTGTCGCTGTCCATGGGCGCTTGCGGCGCGCGTCTGTCGGCCGACCAGAAGTCCGCGGCCATCGCCTACGGCCAAGGACACGGCGGCGCCAATGGCGCTAACGGTGCCCAGAACGCCGACGGTTCGCAGATCTCTGGCGCCGACGGCGGCGCGAGCGGCGGAACCGGGGGTGTCACCGGCGGGAACGCTGCCAACAGCGCCGGCGGGACCAGCGCCGGGGGCACGACGGGCGGCGTCACCGGCGGTGCGTCCGGAGGTACCACTGGCGGATCCACGGGAGGCACCGGGGGGACTACGGGAGGGACCACCGGCGGGAAGACATCGGGCGGCACCACCGGCGGCAGCACCGGGGGAAAGACTTCGGGCGGCACGACCGGGGGAAAGACTTCGGGCGGCACGACCGGGGGTTCGACTGGGGGTTCGACCGGGGGTTCGACTGCCGGATCGACCGGCGGCAGCAGCGGCGGCCCCGCGGGTCCGGGCTCGGACACCTGCACCGGCACCGCCAGCGGCAGCACCGCCCCGGGCGTCACCGCGACCAGCATCAGCCTGGGCAACGCCAGCGACCTGTCCGGTCCGATCGGCGGCCTGTTCAGCTCGGCCGCGCAGGCGGTGCAGGCCTATGCGGCCTACTTCAACGCCACGCATCCCAATGGCATCTGCGGCCGCAAGCTCAGCGTCCACTCCTATGATTCGCAGACCTCGGACAGCGGCGACAACCAGCAGACACTCACCGCCTGCCAGGCCGACTTCGCGCTGGTCGGCTCGGTGTCGGCCTTCGACTCCGGCGGGGCGGCGTCGGCGGCGCAGTGCGGCATCCCGGACCTGCGCGCGGTGAGCACCACGCGGGCCCGGCAGACGTGCGCGGTGTGCTTCGGCACCGACTCCCAGCAGCTGCCGCTGGTGCCGCAGGTGCAGCCGGACTTCTGGAACAAGCAGATCCCGGGCGCCGGGACGAAGGCGGCGTTCGTCTACGTCGACACCGGCACCACGGCCCAGCAGGCCAAGTCCTGGGAACAGGCCTATGCCAAGGACGGCTTCACCTGGGTGCTGAACCAGCCGATCGGCATCTCGGAGTCGAACTACACGCCGTACGTCGTGAAGATGCAGCAGGCCGGTGTGCAGTACGTGCAGTTCCTCGGCGCGTTCCAGGAGGCCGCGACGCTGGCGCAGGCCATGCAGCAGCAGGGTTTCGTGCCGAAGGCGTTCGTGCTGGACCCGACCGGCTACGACCCGAACTACGTGCAGCAGGCCGGGGCGGCGGCGGACAAGACGTACGTGTTCAGCAACGCGGCGATGTTCGAGGAAGCCGGTTCGAACCCTGAGTTGCAGCTCTACACGAAGTGGCTGAAGCAGGTGGCGCCGGGCGCGGCGCCGACCTACTTCGGGATGTTCGCCTGGTCCTCGGCGGAGCTGTTCACCCGGCTGGCGAACCAGATCGGACCGAACCTGACCCGGCAGGCGATGGTGGACGCTCTGAGGAACGTCCACAACTACACCGGCAACGGCATGTTCGCGCCGCAGGACGTGGGCGGGAAGACGACCTCGCCGTGCGCGCTGTTCATGCAGCTGAACGGGACGGCGTGGAAGCGGGTCGCGCCGGGGTCGGGCTGGTCCTGCGGGAAGCTCATCGATTCCGGCGTGAACTGAGGACGGGGACGGACGGGGACGGACAAGGACGGACGAGGACGAGGACGAGGACGGACGAGGCGGTCGCCATGAACATCTTCCTCACGTACACGGTCCTGGGGTTCGTGATCGGCGCCTCGTACGCCATCGCCGCCTCAGGGCTCGTACTTACCTACGCGACCACGCGCATCTTCAACGTCGCGCACGGCGCCACGGCGATGGTCATGGCGTTCACGTACTGGGAGCTGGCCTACAACCAGGGCCTGTCCAACTGGCTGTCGGTGCTGATCGTGGTGTTCGTGGTGGCGCCGCTGTTCGGCGCGCTGCTGGAGCGCTGGGTGATCCGGCGGGTCGCGGAGGCCGGCGTCGGGGTGACGCTGGTGGTCACCTGTGCGGTGCTGGTCGGGCTGATCGGCGCCGCCGAGAAGATCTGGCCGCCGGGCGTGCACCAGTTGACGATGTTCTTCCCCGGGCACGGCGTGACCGTCGGCAAGGTGCACGTGATGGGGAACGATCTGCTGACGATCGGGCTGGCGGTCGTGGTGGGGGCGGTGCTGTACGGGTTCCTGACGTTCACCCGCACCGGTGTGGCGATGCGCGCGGCGGTCGACGACAGGGAGCTGCTGGCCCTGCACGGCGGCCGGCCGAATCTGATGGCGTCGCTCGCGTGGGCGATGGGGTCGGCGCTGGCAGCGCTGGCCGGGATCCTCATCGTGTCGGCGCAGCCCACGCAGCTGAACTACGTCTCGCTGACGTTGCTGGTGGTGAACTCCTACGCGGCGGCGATGGCGGGGCGGCTGACGAGCCTGCCGCGGACGTTCGCGGGGTCGGTGGTGCTGGGGCTGCTGAACGCTTATGCCTCGGGGTATTTGTGGACCGGTCCGGGGTGGACCGGGTTCCGTGAGGCGATACCGGCGATCTTCTTGCTGTTGATGCTGTTGCTGATGCCGCAGGCGCGGTTGCGGGTCGGGCGGTTGGCGGGTGTGCCGGGGGTGCGGACGCCGGAGCTGCGGCGGGTGGGGATCGCGGCGGTGGGGCTGTTGGGGGCGGTGCTGGTCGGGAACGCGGTGCTGAGCGCGGTGAACGTGAATCGGATGGCGTTGGGGTTGTGCTTCGCGATTCTGGCGCTGTCGTTGGTGCCGTTGACCGGGTTCAGCGGGTATGTGTCGCTGGCGCAGTTCAGCTTCTTCGGCGTCGGGGCGTTGACGGTGGCGAAGACGCATTCGTCGGCGCCGACGGCGGTGCTGTTGGGGGCGGTGCTGGCGGCGGCGGCCGGGGTGGTGGTGGCGTTGCCCTCGCTGCGATTGCAGGGGTTGTACCTGGCACTTTCGACGATTGCGTTCGCGCAGATCATGGATTCGATGGTGTTTCAGAACCCGTCGTTGGGCGGGTTCGGGGGGTCGTTGCGGACGGTGCGGCTGGAGGTGTTCGGGGTGCGGTTCACGTCGGACAGGGCTTATGCGGTGTTGGCGGCGGTGGTGTTCTGCGTGATCGGGGCGGTGGTGATCGGGGTGCGGAGGGGGAGGTATGGGAGGGTTCTGATCGCGTTGCGGGATTCGCCGGCGGCTTGTGCGACGTTGGGGTTGAATCCGCGGGGGGCGCGGGTGGCGGTTTTCGCGGGGTCGGCGGGGATCGCGGGGGTGGGGGGTGGGTTGTATGCGGGGTTGGAGAATCAGGTGGGGAGTACGAATTTTCAGTTTTTCAATAGTTTGCCGTTGTTGTTGATTGTGATGTGTGCTGGGGTGACGTCGGTGAGTGGGGCGTTGCTTGGGGGGATGTTGTTGATGGCTTTGAATAGTTTTCCGGGTGTGCAGGGGTATTTGTTTTTGGTGTTGGCGGGGGCGGCTGTGGGGTTGGGGAGGGAGCCTAATGGCATTGTGGGGTGGGGTTTTGAGGTGTGGGGGCGGGTGCGGGGGCACCGGCGGGGGCGGGGGCTTAGATGGGCCCGAGTAGCTGCGGAGGCTGAAGCATGACGCGCCTGGAGGTTCAGGATGTGACAGTGCGGTTCGGCGGGGTTACTGCGGTGAATGAGGCCACGATCTCGGCGGATGGCGGTCAGATCACGGCGTTGATCGGGCCGAATGGGGCGGGGAAGACGACGTTGTTCAACGTCATTACCGGGTTGCAGCGGCCGACGGCTGGGCGAGTGTTTTTGAATGGGAATGACATCACGCATACACCGACTCATCGAAGGGCGCGGGTTGGGGTTGCGCGGACGTTTCAGCGGTTGGAGGCGTTTGGGTCGCTGACGGTGGAGGAGAACGTTCGGGTTGCGGCTGATGCGGTGCGGAAGAAGGCTGGGAAGACCGTTCGGGGGCGGCAGCGTGATTCTGCGGCGGTTACCAGGGAGCTGATACGGAAGATCGGGCTGGAGCCGTATGCCGAGGTGAGGGCTGATGCGGTGCCGACCGGGGTCGCGAGGTTGGTGGAGTTGGCGCGGGCGTTGGCGATTGATCCGGCGTTGCTGTTGTTGGACGAGCCTTCGTCGGGGTTGTCGGAGGCGGAGACTGAGGCTTTTGGGGAGTTGTTGAGGGAGTTGGCCGGGCAGGGGCGGGCGGTGGTGATTGTGGAGCATGATATGGCGCTGATCATGCGGGTTTCGGATCGGATTCATGTGTTGGATCGGGGGGTGGTTATTGCTTCGGGGACGCCGGGGGTGGTGCAGACGGATCCGGTGGTGCGGAGGGCTTATTTGGGGGACGGGGATGGGGATGGGGGCCGGGACGGGGATGACCATCAGGATTTTGATGCAGATGTAGCCGTCGTGAAGCCCGAGCCGCTGCTGCCGGCGAATGAGGGGGGCTGGTTTTGATGGCGGCGATTCTTGAGTTGCAGGACGTGCATGCGGCCTATGGGCGGATCGAGGTGCTGCACGGCGTTGACCTGACAGTGCCGAGGGGTGCGGTCGTCGCGTTGCTGGGGCCGAACGGGGCCGGGAAGTCGACGTTGATGAAGGTGTGCTCGGGGCGGATGCGGGCGACGTCGGGGCATGTGCATCTGGGCGGGTCGCACGTCAACGGGGCGGCGCCCGACGCTTTGGCGCGGGCGGGGCTGTGCATGATCCCCGAGGGGCGAGGGGTCTTTCCGAATCTGACGGTCGCGGAGAATCTGCGGCTGTCGGGGTTGGCGGGGCAGGCGACGACGGCGCAGATCTACGAGACGGCTTTCACTCGGTTTCCCCGGTTGGCGGAGCGATACGACCAGTTGGCGGGGTCGATGTCGGGTGGGGAGCAGCAGATGCTCGCGATGGCGAGGGCTTTGGTGACGAATCCGGCGGTGCTGCTGGTCGACGAGTTGTCGATGGGGCTGGCGCCGTTGATCGTGCGGGAACTGTATGAAGTGCTGGCGCAGATTGCGGAGCAGGGAGTGACGGTGGTCGCGGTGGAGCAGTTCGCTGATATGGCTTTGGCGGTGGCGGATTTCGCGGCCGTTATGACGCATGGGAGGGTTGTTGCTTTTGATGAGCCGGGGGTGGTGCGGAGGGATTTGGCGGAGCTGTATTTGGGCGGAGATTTGGGCGGGGATTTGGGCGGGGATTTGGGCCGGGCGATGCCGGTATGAGGGCGGGGAGGGGTGGGGTGGTGGCGGGGGCTCTAGCCTTGGTTGCGTTGGGGGCGCCGGTGCCGGTGGGGGCGGCGTCGGTGGAGCCGGGGGCGGCGGTGGCGGTCGCGGGGGCGGCGGGGCCGAGTGGGTTGGGTGGGTGGACGCTGTCGGCTTCCGCGGCGCCGTTCACCATGGAGATTTATGACCCGAAGATCCCGATTCCGGCCATGCCGGGCAAGCCGAATCTTGAGTTCGACTTCAGCTACACGCGGGCCTCGTTCGGGTCTGGGCCGACCGGAGCTTCGACGGCGAGTTGGCTGTGGCCCGGGGATGCGATCGCGTTCGGGTTGGGGCAGTTTTTGAATGATCCGAATGTGAAGTATCCGGTTCTGACGAACGTCCAATTCCCGGGGCAGACGCCGGATGCGACGATGCAGCCGATTCCGGGGTCGTATATGCAGTCGCACTCGGGGAGTGATGGGGCTAGGTCGGTTTCGACGTTTGGGTTGCCGTTGCCGGGGACCGGGCCGGGGGCGGGGCCAGCGACTGGGCCGGGGACGCCGACGTCGTCCGGAGCGCCGGGGGTCGGTGGCGGGTTGTTGGGTGGGGGCTTGTTGGGAGGTGTGCTGCCACAGCCGCAGTTGCCGGATCTGGGGACGATGGTGAAGTTCCTGACCGGGCAGGCGGCGTTGGTGGACGTGCAGGGTGAGCGGTCGGAGAGTTCGGCCACCGTGACCGGGAACAAGGCGGTCGCGACGGCGGAGTCGGATGCCGGGAAGGTGCTGATTCTGGGTGGGCTGATCGAGTTCGACGGGTTGAAGGTCACGTCGCAGAGCACGTCGGACGGGGCGAAGGGGGCGGCGACGGGGAATGTCGACTACGGGTCGATGTCGGTGGCCGGGGTGCCGTTCGGGGTTACGGCGAACGGGATTCAGACGCCGTTCGGGATGATCGCGCTGCCGCAGTTGCCGGATGCGATGAATCAGGTGCTGGCGCCGTTGGGGGTCACGGTGACGATGCCGGCGGCGAGTGATGTGTCGAAGGATACGGCTGGTGAGATGTTCAGCCATGGGATGCAGATCAGCATTGATACGGCGGTGTTGAAGAGGATGCTGCCGTTCACGCCGGTGTTGAAGCAGTTGATCGCGCAGGTGCCGGCGCAGGTGACGCAGCAGTTGCCGCCGCAGTTGAGTCAGGTTATTGGGATTCTGCCGGATTTGGCGCCGAGGGTTGTGGTGACGGTGGGGTCGGCGAAGTCGAAGGCTGATGCTTCGGGGGTTGTTGATGTTTCGGGGGGTGGGGGGACGACGGTTGGGAGTTCTTCCGGGGTGGCGGGGACTTCGGGGGCGGCGGGGACGACGGGGACGGCAGGGGCATCGGGGAGCACTGGGAGTGTCGGGAGTTCGGGGGGTAGCACGAGTGGTTCGGGGGTCAGTGGCGGCGTTTCCGGGAGCGCGGGGAGCGTCGGTGGTGGGACTACTAGTGCGGGAGGCAGCACTAGCGCTGTTGGGGGCAGCACTGTTGGGGACAGCACTGTTGGAGGCGTGAGCGGGGGTGCTGTGAGTGGGAGTGCGGGGGTGAGTGGAGGCACGAGCGGAGGCTTGGTGCCGAGTCCACCGATGCAGGCGAGTGCGGAGAAGGTGGGGCCGGCTGCTTTTGGGGGGCTGCCGGGGCAGTTGGTAGTGGGAGGTTTTGTGGCGGCTTGTGGGGTGGCTTGGGCGTTGCGGAAGTACAGCACTTTGTTGTTCGGGGGTGCGGGGGCCGGGTGTGAGTTGGGGCATGGGAGCGGGGTGCCGGATTTGCGGGAGGTCGATGGGGATTGAGTGAGGGGGTTTTAGTTGAGTTCGTGATTGGTTCGGCCGAGTTCGTGATTGGTTCGGACTGGCTGGCTGGCTGGCGAGCGAGGAGGATGGTGGATGAGTACTGCGAAGACATGGGCCACCCGTGTGGCTGCCGGGACTACGCGGCCGGGAATCGGTGTCGCGGCGAGGCCGAAGGTGCGAACCACTGAGTCGGAACGGCTGATGCAGCAAGGGCTTGGGCTGGCCGGCAGTCTGCTGATGCCGTTGGGGTTGGTCGCGATCGGGTTGGGGTGGTTCGGGGCGGCTCATACGCCGTATACGTTTGAGCAGGTTGCTTACCTGGTGTCGGGTGGGATTGGGGGGTTGGCGCTGACGACGTTGGGTGGGTTTTTGTTTTTTGGGTCGTGGCTTGCGCGGATTGCGCATCAGCAGCGGCAGCAGACTGAGTTGTTGGCTGGGGAGGTTGGGCGGTTGGCGGATGCGGTGTTGGGGTTGGGGGGCGGGGGTGACAGTCGAGACTGAGGGAAAGGCCAGTCAAGGTCAACTGCGCCTCCGGCGGCCCCTCCGGGGAGGGCCTCGCTCTGGAAAGAGTGGGGCCGGGCGGGTTGGCGCGGCCTTGGTCGGTGGTTCCGGTTTCGGTTCCGGCCTTTCCGTCGCATCGTCGCC